>WHSX01000327.1 GCA_009379865.1 Candidatus Nitrosocosmicus sp. | reverse complement strand
CATGTGTTTGATGAAATTGTCCACTGTAATATTCATTATATAGCATCAATAAGAATCTAAACCGTATCTCTAGATGATCCATTGAATTCTATTGTTGTATTCTTTCTCATAAATGGATTTCCTATTTAGACATAATTTGTGTCCTAACTAAACAATATTGCTTTTTGCTCAATCAATTCTTCTTTAATTCATCAAATTTTCTTTTTGACCAGAGGTAGGAATTTTCAGAGCTCTTAGAATAAATCATGAGAAGTAAATCACTAGTGGATTTGATAGGTTGTCGACATAGAAAAAGGCTACCGTAGTAAGAAAGGATCACAAAGAATAACATATGGCAAAACTCAAGATTAACCACAGATTGGTAGCATCACACCGGCTTGCATTAATCACACTTACAAGTAATACGCCGTTATGGCTATCAATGATATTATTTTTATCAGGAGTTATTGTTACGACTTTGCTTGGGCTTATGAATCTTACAAGGGATCTTCAATATCATTATATTCTGATAAGACAAATTGTATTAGTTGTTAGTCTTGCTGGATTTATAGTATTAGTATGTCTTAGATGGAAAAGAAAATCATTAATCGCTGACTATCGCAAAGACAGATTTAGACACCCTCAAAGAGTAGGCATACTTTCAGGCATGATAAATAGCAATAGCATTGCTATGCCAAGACCTGTGCCTGATCTAAGAACGTGGTCACAATTATTTCCAGATCCGTGGGTGATAGAATTCCTTAATCCTTCTCAAATAGATGATAAATTCTGTTTTATTGTTAACCCCATTTGGTGAAACATATCCAGAAGAGGATCTAGCTAGAAGGACAAGTTTCTACCGAATCAAAAAATATATTGAAAATGGTGGAATCTTCCTCAACTCTACTGGAATACCATTTTATTATATGTTTAACGGTTCTGGGAATAAGCTAATAACTGGAGAGCCACTAGAATGGAGAACTAGTAATGGAATTCCGTTCATTGTGAAAGGCCATACTAACTTTTTGCATTCATGGCTACGTAAAAATTTTGGTCTCCGAACTACGATAGGACCAGAAGAGAATTTAGTAACATATCAATTATCTCAAGATAGAAATATTGCAGGAAACCTAGTCAATTTACTGGATAATGAATCCGTTACTGAATTCAGGTCATCGACATATCATAGACATCTTATTCCACTTTTGAGAGCACTTAAACCAGCTGATTCTCCAATTGAAGAATGCTATCCGCTAGCCGCAGTAAAATTTGGGTTCGGATATTTGATACCTGCCGGAATAACACCACTAACAGCAAATTGGTTTAACGTACTTTTGACAGCTATTTACAACTTATCTCATGCTTTAGCTTCCCAAGGAACTCTTTCCCCGGATTTAGATTGATAAATTGATATTCTATAATTACTATTTAATAATGGATTTCAATTTATAATTCGGATCGTTTAGTTATTTGAAAAATGCCAAGCTTAAAGATCAATTTTATCTCCAATTCCATAATGTATATGTATAAATACTGAACAAGATAAGCTTCATAGAAAGATCATGAACTGGTGAGGAACTGAAAGTGCTCAATACTCATGCATCCTGAATATATTTATATTATAATTAGGGCTTTTAATCATTAATGAGTTTGAAACCTAACAAGGCCAATATAATGAAAGTGTCTAACTTTATGGCATTCATAATACTGACAATATTGTTTCTTGGCATGAGTCCTCCTGAGGCACTAGCACAAGGTACGAATACAACGAATGCAACTAATACTACTGCTGCAAATGCGGGTGAAGTAAGTCCAATCACCGTAATTATGCCTGCAGGTTCAGCAGCGGCTACTGGTGGCGGAGGATATGAACCAGATCCAGTAACTGTATCATCAGGGAGCAATATCATATGGGATAATTAAGACAATG
>WHSX01000326.1 GCA_009379865.1 Candidatus Nitrosocosmicus sp. | reverse complement strand
CTTTAGTTATAATGGACATCTTTACTATTTTATAATTAGCGGTCTTGATGGAGATATGCAAACAAAAGGTATTAAAAAAGTGGTAGAATCTATAAAGTTTTTTGATTAGAGTTTTTTATCAAAAAATCATTAACCCTTCTTTTTTTCTAACAATTGTTTAGGTATTGAACCAAAGTTCCAATTGTTTGAATTGATGTTTGGTCCTGTTGATTGCTTTTCTCGTCTTTGCTGATTCTCGTAAATGTTCTTCAGTATATACATTTTTTTTAGAATGTTTTTATCCTGGATTTAAATTTCTTTCTTACTCTTTTCATGGTCCTCAATGACCCAAGGTTTTAGTTCAAAGTCTATGTAGTCCATAAACATTTCAATGGCTTCAGAGAGCCTCCTCTTAGGGGCCAATAATATTCTCGGCTTAATCGATAGGAGTTCTTTGAGTTTTGTTATGGGCGTGAGGGGCATCAACCATTTCATCGAGACAAACTACTCAATATCAGTTAACTAGATTGTTACACCTTGAAACATTAAGAACCTTTCATGGTATTCTATGGTATTTAAAACCATTTATAGGATATAACTAAATCAGGTTGAATAGTAAGGGGCAAATTTTCCTACAGCGTCTTTTAAGTTAGGCTCGCAGATAATGAAAGCTGAAAGAAAAAACACCCCCTAGCACCATTCGACTTAAATCATTCAAACAAACGAGAAGGTATAGGCCTTATCAAATCATTTCGTGTAACAATCAGTTTAACACTTTTCTAATCCACTTTGTAATAATCGTTAATGTCGTGTCCATAGCGTGATCGATTCAATATCGCTTGATGGTCTCTTCCCGGTATTTCTTTCTCATTTCCCACCCATGAAATGACCTTGTTCTTAACTTATAGTTACAACAAGGACAAGATGGATTTCCATCCCATTGTATGAATATCTCACATACACTACATCTTTTCTGTCCTTCTGTGTATCTTGATGGGATTTTAGGATTTCTTTTAGCTCTGTATCTCTCACATATTCCATTGCAACTCAATTACTATATTTCGGCAGAATTAATCTTGATTGGAAATAAATATTTTATTACATCTCTCCATTAGTATTATCGTTGGGTGGAACAGGAAATAGCAGATTTAAAGCAGCGGCCAAAACTTTCAAAAGATGGTCCACAAATTTTTTACACCCTTTTAGTCCATAAGGTATATAGAAATGACAAATATCTTAACAAGACATTTCACGAAAAAGGGTAACTAAGGGGGTAATTTTCTTTCAGCATATCAGAGAGGATAATATCTCAATAGATGTAAGAAAAACATATCCTAATTAATCCCGTATTATGATTCCATCTTTTTGGCTATATAGTAATAATTCAGTATGTCTCCTTCAATTTCTTTGACTTCAATTGGTCCTGTAAAGCCAGCTTCCCTGAGCTTTTGTTCTGCCAACTGACGCCCCCATACTGTACCCAAACCCTCTCCCTTTTGAGCCAAAGAGACAGTCATACAGTGCATAGTGGAGAATGTGTATAATGTAGGGGCCAACGGGTTTCGAATGTTTTCTTCTGTGTTACTTGAAGCGGCGATATCTTGCATGAGGAAAATTCCACCCTGTTTTAAAGCATCATGTATCTTTGATAAAACATTCGTAGGATGAGCCTGGTCGTGAATAGTATCAAATGCCGTAATCATATCAAATTTACTAATATCACTTATGCTATCGACATCTCTAACCTCAAATTCAACATTGTTAAGTTTCATTTCTTTAGACTCTTTTCTTCCAGACTCTATCCCTTCTTCTGATAAATCGTATCCAACAAACTTACTATTCGGGAACGCTTTTGCCATTAGATTTAGTGCGTGGCCTCGTCCACATCCGACATCCAGAACCAAAGCTCCGTTATTCAGTTTGGTAACTACGTCA
>WHSX01000325.1 GCA_009379865.1 Candidatus Nitrosocosmicus sp. | reverse complement strand
TTATACTCCGACTTTGATACCTCGATCGTCTTTATCAATTACAAATTAGGGTTCTTGTTCAGATTAGTTTTAAAATATAGTAAAGGATATTCCATCAAAATAATGTCCTTTGGACACTATAGATTTATCTCTCATGAGCCGTCAGGATGTTCGAATTAGGTAAGGGATCATCACTTATGTAGTTGTCTATTTCGTCTCTCCCTCCCTATACTGGTTCACAGCATGGATCCACACAAATGTGATCGTCGAGAATTTTATCAGGTTCCATTACCAGAAATGGGTAAATTCCAATTGGGCTTTATGTTTTTTTGGTAGACAAAGATTAGGATCAGAAAATATATCTGTTTGATTCGCACTTTGGAGTTAGAAGTGAGCCAACTAATATTACTTCCTTCTTTTGGGAATATACATTAAAGTCAAGCACTATACCAAGTGGAATAGAATTTCAAGTAGATATCGATCATAACGAGCATTACAATCAAAACCAACTTGACAGGAACAGTCTCCCAAAGAGACCAGAAATATTATAATTCGTCGTTAAATAAAAGAATTTCTAAACCGTGCCTATTTTGTTAATTCCTTTTTGAAAAAAGTCTTTTAAAGTCACTTGTTCACATATTCAATTGCAATTGATTCATCACAATTTGATAAATTCAATCTCTTTATCAATGTTTCAAGGCTGCAATCATTATCTATTTGGCTTTTGTCTTTAACCGCAACATACTGATTGCCATAGTCTCTCTTCAATCCGTCATAATTTGAATAAAACCATTCAAAATTGTCTCTTAATTTCTCAAACTTTAAGAAACCATCATCATATAAGGAAGATTCAAGACTCATCTTTCATGACTAACATTCATATAGTAAATTCTTTCATAAAAATGTTGTGATATTTTTCATTGGTAACCTTGTTCTATTTAGTTAAAATTTTATCCACAATTAGAGGGGCTTCCCTCGTTAACAAGTAGTGCAGCATAGATTAGCAAACATGTTTGAAAATACTTACTGAAATTTCTATTGAAAAACAAGCTCAGGAGGGAAATCCAGGTTGTGCAAGTTGCGACTTTTAATCCATATTGACGATAAAAACATACATAATCCCCTAGAAGATATTTGCCAGTCAGAACTAGACTACATATATCTAAATATGAAATTCAATCTGCAGAGTTTTTATCGCATACTTAAAAATGAGAATGCTAGAGATTTATTCTCAGTATGTACCGAAACTTGTTAGCCTGCTATGAAGCCTTTGACTTTTCTTTCAAAATACTCGAGAATCCAGATGAATCATTAAATTGATAGAGACATCGACTGAGAAGCCAAAAAAAAGTAATTCTGCATTCAATGATATATCTGACAACCAGAAAACCTACACTTGGACACTAGAATGAATTTAGACTCCAGGCGGCAAGCATACCGATAGACCAAATAAATATTTGTTTCAAAGCCCTAACAGAGTTGAAACCGGAAGATGGATACGAAGCCCTCGGATCTTGCAAAAACAATTTCCTAGGGTATGTTGTCAAAAATACAATACTCTTATTTCATTGCAAACATCCAACTTGGATTAGAAGTCATAAAAAAGGTATGCATAAGTATAGTAAACAGTAATCTGCTCTACAGGATCAATATTCAGAATGCTTCGTTACCTATCATCAATTGAAAAAAAATCTTTGCCAATATTATATATCAATGGACTTTAATTAATGTCAAAAGGTTTTTGATACTTTCCTAAGAAATAAAGATATACAGCACTATTGATTCTAGGACTTTCGAATCTTTGGAGTAAATCTTTGGAGTAAATGAATTTTGATTTGATATTAGTAAAACTAGTAGTTTCTATTGTAATATTATTATTAGAATAGAATTTATTTAGTTATATGAGACTGGGTCATAATTCATTTTAGCTTTAGCAATCATTTTCAAATAGA
>WHSX01000324.1 GCA_009379865.1 Candidatus Nitrosocosmicus sp. | reverse complement strand
TAAAATTTCTTCCTCAATCAAGGAACATCAATTTGAATACAAATTTGAGTATCCTTCTTCCGTTACTATTGATCTGCGTAAATGGAATGAAACTCTGAGACTAACTTTGTCTAATTCACTACAGATTTTAAATTTAGCAAGACGAATTGAAAAACTCTCTATTAGATTTGGACACTATCGACTATACAACGTAGATATATCTCCTGAACAGTCTTTCTTATACGAAAAGGATCTCTATCCACTTGGATTATACAACATAGAAGAAATAAGATCCACTGAATCAGCACGAACTAACATACATCAAATAGTTAACGATAAGAACGACGATATTGACTCATTTGATTATATTATTCCAAATTTTAAATTTCTAACATTTGAATTAATTTCGGAGAGAAAATCAATAGGTTATGATTTAGAGAACAGGATTCTAAAGATAAAGATTGTCTCTTTTGAAAAGGATAACGTGATCAAGGAAGAATTTTCGATATCTGAAGTAAATGAACTTGAAACAATATTAGAATTTGCCTATGAAATTAATAGAATAGATCCTGATATTATTTTAACTAAAGGTGGAGACCAATTTTTGTTTCCACATTTGCTTAACAGAGCAAAGGCCAACAAGGTTGAAAATCAGTTATTGATAAATTTGAATCGTGAATCGAATCTAGAATATTTACTAAAGAAAAACAAATTGTTCCCAAATAAAGGTATTAGATCTAATGACTTGTCCTCAACATCATACATCTCTTATGGAAAAGTGTATTTCAAACCACGACCGTTTTTTTTATACGGCCGAATTCACATCGATGTTAATAATTCATTTATTTACAGGGACAATGGATTGGAGGGATTAGCAGAATTATCCCGAGTTTGCAGAATTCCGTTGCAACTAGCATCAAGATCTACTATAGGGAAGTGTCTAAGCAGTTTGTATTTTTATAATGCTTATAAAAAGGATGTATTGATACCCTGGAAGCCTATAACGTCGGAAATCTTCAAGTCATTTTCTGATTTATTAAAGGCAGATAAAGGGGGCTTTGTTTTTGAGTCAAAACCTGGAGCATATGACAAAGTAGCAGAATTTGATTTTATATCTCTTTATCCAAATATCATGCTAAGGAAAAATGTTTCTTCAGACACAATCAATTGTGCATGCTGTAAATCAGAAACGGATAACAAAGTGCCAGAACTTGAACATCTTTATCACTTGTGCAAAAAAAGGATAGGAATAGTACCTTTATCTCTTAAAACAGTTCTAGATAGGCGATTAGAATACAAAAAAAGAAAAAACCTGTGTATATCTAATAATGATGAGTATTTAAAAAATTGTTATGACAACAGACAAACTGCCTTAAAATGGATCCTAGTTACTTCCTTTGGATATCTTGGATTTAGTAACTCAAAGTTTGGTAGGATAGATGCCCACATCACTGTATGCGCCTTTGCTAGAGATATACTAATGAAAACGTCTAAAATAGCAGAGAAACACGGATTTGATGTAATTCATGGTATTGTGGATTCTATCTGGATAAGCGAGGTAGATAATATAGAATATTCGTTATCGGCAGCCGATTCTGCACCTCGATATATTAATTTAAAAAAAGACATAGAGGAACAAACCGGTTTTTCCATATCTTTTGAGGGAGTATATAAATGGATCGTTTTCGATTCATCTAAGATCAATCCTGACTTACCAGCCTTAAATAGATACTTTGGCGTTTTTGAAGATGGGGCCATAAAGATGAGAGGGATTGAAACAAGAAGACATGATACTCCTGAACTCTTTGTCCATTTTCAAGAGGAGCTAATGAAAATAATGTCTGCCCATAACAACATTCATGAAATCACGAAATGCTTGCCAATTTTAGAGAGTGTATATAAAAAATATATAAATTTAATATGCTCTAAAAAAATTTCATACACCAATCTGATATTTATCAAAAGGA
>WHSX01000323.1 GCA_009379865.1 Candidatus Nitrosocosmicus sp. | reverse complement strand
AGTAAACATTCAATGGTAACGTATCACCAAATATGGGATTGTCATGGTCTACTATTCCACCATCCTGCATTATTCTTAGAACACCTCCTAAACCGTTTGGTGCTGGACCATCCGCTACATTTACTGCCTGAGTCATGTGTCCTCCAACCTCCCCTACTATTAAATAAATATTGTTATCTGGTCCTATACGGATTTTTCCTCCGTTATGTTCTCCTCTATCATTTGGAGGGATGGCGGTTAAATCCAATAAAAGAACTGGGTTCATAAGCTGACCATCAGCAAATTCATAGCGATATAATCTGTTGCCTAGAGGGTCTATATTCTCATCTGCATCACTTTCATCTACACCATTTCCTGATTCTGTATAGAACAGGAAAACATATGTTTTTCCTTCTATATTTTTAGATACAGCAACGCCTAGCAAACCACGCTCAATACTGGTCGCAACAGGAACATCAAGTAATGGTAGAGGCATCAACACACCATCTATAATCCTCATTATCTTGCCAGTATTTTTTTCAGTAACTAGTATATCGTTATGACCTAGAAATGCCATACTAGTAGGAAATTCCAAATTATCTGTTATTTTTTCGACTATAAGATTATCGTCATTTACGGTTGGTCCATATGGCGAGAGTGGAGCTTTGGCATAGGCACCGTAAGCATAATGAATTGAACCGAAAGCCAAAGGAGTAACCACTATTAAAATAAAAAATGCAGAAAAAGTTAACGATATGTTTTTAGAATTAAAGTATATCAACTCATCATTCGACCTTAATTATTAGATCAGTATAGTCTACAGCTTTTCCTTTCCGTTGAGTATAGATAACATTTAGCAAATCTATGCCGTTTTCACATATCAAATATATTTTTTTAGCTCCAACATATTTTATAAAAGAACTATTTATCAGATGAAACAAGTACTCTTTTACAACAACTTCGGTAGTCGGTATCACTCTCTGTAGATAACTAAAGATATCTAGAAATGATGGTTCATCAATACATGAAAGTAAGATTGGTTCTACAATGGATACTTTAAGATAAATACAACTTTTTTTCTTATTGTTAGATTCTGCATTCATTTTGTGATACCCCTATCTATTACCTGATTAGAATAACAAATTAAACGTCTTTTGTTCTTTAAAGGTTTTATCGCACTTGATATATTGTTTCTTGATAAATATTTCATCCTTAGGAACATTTTACCGTTAAATAATTCGGTGATAAAAGGAGAATTAACATAACTATTTAGAATTTGATATAATAAGTATAATTTTGGCTTTTTCGGAGAGATCAAACTTAATCTTGTTGACATTAATGATCCCGCTGTTCACTTACTATTAGAACAAATAAAGAGTCAAAATGTTCTCTGATGTCTTAACCCATAATCAATTCCTTTCAAGTAGCAAAGTAATTGTCGGTATTTAGACGACTTAAAGACACAAGACATATATTCGTAAACTTGACGGAGTATAAGACAATTGAAGAATCTTTGCAGAGAGGCGCATTTCGAACTCCAGCATATTTTTCCATAAGATTCGTTATAACATCTACTTTAAAAGAAAATTGATACAAGCATCTAACTGGAAATCTGGTTTTTCCTTGAACTAATTGCTTTGAATTAGAGGCTTGTACTAGTCGAGTCTAATTAAATCAGAGTAAATATGATTCCTAATTAAGAAAGAATCATCGACTCAAACTGATCGATCCTTGCTTTGTAACATCAAACTATTCGTTTTGGAATTTTGGTGCTACCATTTCAGAGCTTTATCAAATTCTCTGTAGATAACCGATTAATTTCCGTTTGAATCAGTCGCCTATGGAATGTAAAGAATAGGATGTCCATTTACAAAATCCAACAAAATAGAATGAATTCCTAATATTAGACACAGTGAGGATATCAATTATCTTAAATTACCTAAAGTTTCTTACTAAGATTAGGTGCTCTGCATACTTTATTAAACTCGAATCGGTTTAGAGTCCTGAAGTTGGGGTG
>WHSX01000322.1 GCA_009379865.1 Candidatus Nitrosocosmicus sp. | reverse complement strand
TAGTGATAATGACAACTAGCTATAATTCTATCGAATTTTGGGATAGGCTCTTAGTTGATGTTGCTTAATATGTATTCAAATAGTCTATTAGTAGATGTCGAATAATATTCAACGTTTTTACTCATGCATTCTGGACATTTATTAGATAAAACCAATTTACTAAGATGAATTACTACCGCTGAAGAGTGATAATAGCAAGTTTTGCATTGGACTATATGCGTCTGTCCGTTTACGATTAGAATGTTTTCATTTGTACTTTATTGTGGGAAAGCGATCTCCTTTCACTTCTTACAAATTTTTTTTGTATTTTCCTATTCTTGTCTGACCTTGTGAGTACAGATTTTGTCAAAGACATAGGTAATATAATAATTAATCAAGATTCATTTAATTCTCTAGGAGCAAAGAAAACCATATATGTGAAAATTAAGCCAAGATTTATTCGATTTACTTCTAGTTGCAAATCATTCAAAGACAAGAACCAATGCATATTTCACACATATCTGCAATAAAATACACCAACCAATGCAAAGATATGATATCAATACCTAATTTAGGTATGGCACAAACAACTAAAATAGAATATTCCAATCCGGAAGTATTGGTTGATACACAATGGGTTGAGGAACACTTAGACGATCCTACTTTAAGAATAGTAGAAGTTGACTATGATTCTCAAGCTAATTATCATCTAGGTCATATCCCAGGAGCAATTCTGCTCGAATGGAAAAATGACATTAACCACCCCGTTTCAAGGGACATTCTATCTCCTGAAAGTTACAAAGACATCCTTCGTAAACTTGGACCTGATGATGATAAATCCACCACGATTGTCCTGTTCGGAGACTTTAACAATTGGTTTGCAGCATTTGCTTTCTGGGTCTTTAAGTATTATGATTATGAAAAATTAAAGCTAATAAATGGGGGAAGAAGAAAATGGCTTGATGAAGACAGACCTATTTCTAAGGAAACGGTTGTTGTTTCCAAAGGGAAGTTCGACCTCGCTGAATCGTTTAAACCTGATGCAAAAATTAGAGTTTATCTATCAGACATTAAAGATTCTCTTGTGAGCAGAAGGAGATTTCAGATCAGATTAGTAGATGTAAGAAGTCCGCCTGAATACACCGGTCAGATAACTTCCCCCCCTGAATATCCGACTGAACATGCTCAAAGGGCAGGTCATATCCCCGGTGCTCAGAATATACCTTGGGCACAGGTCCTTAATGACGATGGCACTTTTAAATCTGCTAAGGAGTTATCCGATATTTATCTGTCAAAAGAGATTTTGCCTTCTAACGAGGTGATTACTTATTGCAGAATAGGAGAGCGATCATCTCATTCATGGTTTGTTTTAAAATATCTTCTAAGGTATCCGGACGTTAAGAATTACGATGGATCATGGACAGAGTGGGGTAATTTAATTGGAATTCCAATTGAAAAGGAAATAATATTGGAAGCAAAAACTCCAATATCACCAACAAGATAAAGTAAACAGCCAAAAAGTCAAAAGAACCAATCTGGATATCAAAGATATATTTTTGTGTCTGCAATGAAATCCAGTCAGATATTCATTTAAAATGTCCAAAACTATATTGCTAATAGAGAAATGCGATAAGTTGGCAATGACTACATCAAATTGGTTTCATCCATTAATAACACTTAAAGCGACTTTCGTATGATAAAACATATAAAAATGAATAAAATGGTTTTATTCGCTATCCGCTAAGCACAGCTTACCTAACGGTAATATTAAATTAGCATATATTGATGTCTGTAATGAACGAGTTAGCTTTAATTAAAAAAAAATCAGATTATCAACTTTAGATGTGAATACTTCGGGTTGTATGTAACCAGACTAGATTGAAATAACTTATGATAACACTAGTCCGAGCCAAGGTTTTCTATTTCCTCTTGTATATTTATTCACTTTTGTGTTTAAGATAAAGGCTCTGTAAAGTTAACGAAAAAGCTATAGCAATCCTTTGCTTCTATGAAGCAT
>WHSX01000321.1 GCA_009379865.1 Candidatus Nitrosocosmicus sp. | reverse complement strand
GATTCAGCTATTGTATTTTGATTTCTTTGCTTTAGTTCTTCTGTAACATATTCTCTAATTTTGCTAGAGTAAATGAAATTATCAATGGGAGGGTTTTCCGCCAATTTATTCATAAGAGATTTAGAAATATCTTTAGCAATCAAAAATGGTGTACCAGCTCTACTAATCCCTCTTACAAGTTTTTCCTCATCGAACTTTTCAGAATTTCCGCTCCGTTTTTCCACAGTTAACTTGGATAAGGGCGATGATTGTTCGTCTGTAGTATTAACGTTCATCATATACTATTGTCTTGTTTATATTTAAGAATAATTCCCCATATCAGGTCGTATCTCGGGATTATCGGTAAAAAATGTTAAATTTTGTTAATCTTCTTTCCCTTAATATTTGATATATACGTATCTAGTAATTTTCTATAGGTGTGAATGGTAATTATATTTATTATTTTCTTTAAATTCCTTTATACTTTGCAAAGTTTTTCTTTCGCCTTCTGATATCATTTCCTTTATTGTTTTAACAGAAAAATCCGCATTCTTTGAAACATTAGGGTTTTCAATTCTACTACGCAATATTCTTGTTACTGAAAGTATTTCTGCACCACGGTTATAAACAAGATTCTTATACTCATTCCTTATTTTTTCAACTTCGTTGTGTGTGTAAATATAATCGTTACTTTTTTTTATAGTTTTTCCCACGCCATTGTCATTTTGTGAGATGGTTTTATTCTCTGATTCTTCAAAGTATTCATAAAGTTTTTCGATCAATTGTATTTGTCTAGTCATGACCTTTGTCATTTTTAGACTATGGAGGGTTTTATCACTGAACATGATATCTTTTGCCCTATCCATCACCTCTGTCATATTGGCAGGCAATCTATCTATTTTCCTACTATAATTTTCAACAATGAAGATGTTTTTATCATTTCGTGAGGATGAGGCGATGACTTCTCTGACTGGTGTATTACTTAGTAAACTCCCATCCCATCCGTAAACTCCTTTCTCTATTTCAACCCAAGGAAATCCATAATTTGGATATCCACAGCTTGCTAACAGATGTTTAGAAACGATAGACAAATGATCGCTATCAAAAACTATCGGTTCAGCTGTAAGTACATTTACAGCAGTAACTATTAGTCTAATTTTGGAATTAGAGTCGGTTCCAGAATTATTCTTTTTTTTATTCCCTTTAATTGTATTTGGAGCCAATCTTTGATAATCAATGTATTTTTCAAGAGTCTTTACTAAAGGAGTATAATCATAGTAATAGGTCCAGTTTTGAGGGGTAAAATAGTCCTTGTCTTGAAACATATAAACAGGATTCCATCTGGGAAGGAACATTTTGGATACACCAAATGCTGCCGCATTACTCGATGCAGAAGGATTGTTTCGCAAATTCATTGCTTTTTTTTGAAAATCATAGAAAAATGTCAAATAATTGGGAATGATTTCATGATTGCTTTCTGCCAACTCCAGCCAAAAGTTTTCTAGGTCTACCTCTGGTTGATTGTTTTTACTACCAGCTATTATAGCCGCATTGATGGCTCCAATCGATGTTCCAGCAACTACATCTATCTTGATATGTTCCTTAACCAAAGCCTTAAACACTCCACATGCAAAGGCACCCAGTGAACCACCACCCTGTAATACCAAGACATTTTCAACTAACCTATTCTTCCTGTATCTTGTGGGACTTTCAGGACATTTATAACTCATAGTTCCATGTAACACCTACATTAATTTCTTGACACAATGTTTTAAAACCTTGAATAATTGTAATAGTACAACACAAGCAGTCAAAAGGGATAGACAAAAAAGTTAACGTATTATTGTAATAGGACATGATATCCTTTCCGACACCTTTCTAGATACACTTCCCAAACCTTTTATTTTAGACAATCCTTGTAATCCATTACTTCCCATTATTAGCAAATCCACCTTATTTTTTTTAGCGTAATCAACAATTTCATTAGCTGGATTACCATAAAGGATAACACGCTCAAACTTTACTCCCTCTGTAGATCCTATTTTATCTATTCTATCTTGCATAGCTTTTTGCATCCTATCTTCCATTTGTTGATACCTAT
>WHSX01000320.1 GCA_009379865.1 Candidatus Nitrosocosmicus sp. | reverse complement strand
ACAACTACATTAGAGCTTAACTTTACAGAGCTATTTTATTCAATACACGATTTAATTACAATTCTATGTTATCCGTAGTAATACTTAATTTCTTTGATGCTTTACTCACAAATACAGATTGAATCAATAAATGTATTTTTCATCCATTATATATCAATGAATTTTCCATTCTCTATTCACACACGTACTTGATTTGGTAAGTATTTGGAGCACAAAAATATTTGTTGAAAAATCCCACCCAGTCCATTATTAATAGGGGTTCATAGAATGCGAACAAGTATATTCAATTGCACACAAGAGGATGAATTATAAAACCAGTAAAACGGCTCTGTTTATTAACGACTTCTCCTTGTTATTATAATTCATAAAAAGCCGTAGTCAATTTTTTACATGCTTTAGTTTACTATTCTTTTTCAACACGGAAAATAATCATCAAAACTTTCTGTTCTACCTTTCATAAATTGCATATTTCTTTCAATGACACTTTTCTCTCCATAGACCTGAAGATGATAATAGAATTTTAGGCACCTGCAAGCCTGTGGTGGGTTTCATGTGCCTCCATTCGTTGATACAGTATGTTTTCCATACATTTTGATTAAATTTGATAGAAACCTCACTGCAACCAACATGTGTTTCTCTCTTGGTGGATATGTTTAAAGCTAAAATTTGTTTATATTTTGGCTCAATAGCAACCCACTACCGTCTAACTCTGAGCCGAGCTTGACTACAGTCTCATCAATGATAAATATTGATATTTCTAGTTTCTTTGTTGATATCCTTTGAGGATTCTACTTTTGAATCCAGTTCCAGACTGAAACTTAGTTTCGTTTGATAAAGCAAGATAGTCTTTCTGATACGTGTTTTAAGGATAGGTCTGAAAAATTACAAGTACAATCCATAACTAATGTATGATGAAGGTGTTCTGTTTCTGCCAATCACAATGGATATATGACATCTTCAAGATAAAAGATTTCCTCATGTGAACAAAGCCCCTCCAAATAACAATAAATTTATTCCACAGATTAAGAATAAATCAGATTTTAGTACAAATTAAAATGGGACATCCTTAATTGGAAACCATTTTGAAAAGTCATTTTCAATAGGAACAGAATTACCAAGTATTGAGATTATTTTCATTTCTTTTGACATATCATTATTTTTTCTCGAGTCAGGAACAAATGGGTAGAAACTATTCGTTCTGTAATTATATATAATATACAAATCAATCATGTTGAAATCCTGTCGATTTTTCTTTGTTTCATTAGAACTCGCGTTCAAATATTTATCAGGATTAGTAGTACCATCAAACCAATTATAATCATTTTTTAAAAATTTAAACTTAAATACTACCGATAGAATTTGTAAAGAAAAACCGTTTTCGTCAATAATATCGCCTAACGCAGATATTGCAGCAGCAATATTTGTTATACTATTATATTTTACATCGAGATCATTTCCTATTATTATGAACCATAAATATCCAAATTTATCCTTAAAGATTTTGTATTTGAAATTGAATTCTTCTCTTGAAACATTAAGGAAATTTTCACAATCCAAAATGGTATTTCTGAAATGACTTCCATGAATAATCTTAATACAGAGTGAACCTATGTCAGCAAATTTTATGTTTAATTTTTCTTCCAGCAACATATTGGCAGAGGTCATAGCAAATATCGCATCAGAATCATCCATCCTCAAAGTCTTAGACTCCATTTTATCCAACAACTTTTTAAAAAATCTCAATACATTGATCTCTCCATCTCTAGCAATTTTTCGATACGCTTCTCTATTGGCGGATGGGTGGCAAAAAGGTTAGCAAGACTTTTTCCAGAAAGTGCAGGAACGATAAAGAATGCATTATATCCTTCAACGTGTCGTAAATCTTTAGTAGGCACTCTGTTCATAGATCCGCTTATTTTCATTAATGCATTAGCCAATTTGGCAGGCTTGCCAGTCATTTGAGCGGATCCTCTATCTGCAGAGAATTCTCTATATCTAGAAATAGCCCTAATGATTAGGAAACTTAATATCCAAGTCAAAAAAGCAACCAATATTATAATTAAGAACGCGGACCCATTATTTCGATTTCTACCTATAT
>WHSX01000031.1 GCA_009379865.1 Candidatus Nitrosocosmicus sp. | reverse complement strand
ATCTCACTACCACAAGCTGGTCTACAAGCAACAAAAGAGAATATGCTACAAATGGCACAAACTGCAGAAAGTGAAGGTTTTGATTCTATATGGACATTTGAAAGACTCCTTTGGCCGATTAATCCCCAAACTCCCTATCCTGCAACTCCAGACGGAAGTCTTCCTCAAGAATACCAGATAATGTTTGATCCTTTAGAAACACTCTCATTTTTAGCTGCACGGACCAATAAAATTTCCTTAGGAACATCAGTAATAGATATGCTATTTCATAATCCAGTAATTTTAGCTAGAAGACTTGCTTCACTAGATGTCTTTTCTGAGGGTAGAGTCATTTCTGGATTCGGAATAGGCTGGTCCAAAGACGAATTTCAGGCTTCTAACATTCCATTTAATAATAAGGGAAAAAGAGCCGATGAATACGTTAAGATGCTAAAAAGGATATGGATGGATGAAGCTGTTGAATTTAAAGGACAGTATTATAACATACCCAAATCAAAAATTGGACCGAAACCGGTACAAAAGCCACATATCCCTGTATATTTGGGGGGTTTTAGCCCCAATGCATTAAGAAGAATAGTTGAAAATGATTTAAATGGCTGGCTTGGGATTATTGGTGGTATAGCCCCATTCGGTTATGTTCAAAGTGTTGTAAATAACTTTAGAAATGAAATAACCAAGACTAATAAAGATTCTACTAATTTTAAAATTATTCTCCTAGCTTATCCATATCTTAAAGACAGTACTTTTAATCCGGATAATAATGCTGATAGACCTACCTTGACAGGAACAATTGATGAAATTGGTGATGATATAAAGAAAATAAAAGACCTGAATGTGGATCATATAATATTTGCTTACAATTTTTCACCTATTGGCAAAGATATAGATAAAATGATCGACCTTACAAAGCAATTTTCAAAATTTGCTAGGTAGATAAAGACCTAAACAAGAGATAAAAAATCATTCATTCTTCCAAAATATTATTTTTAATGGTTTTACAATTATACAATATTTACCTATTCCTACTTTTTGATACTGAGTATATTTTTGATAAAGCAACTCATGTCCTTTTTTTACTGAAGGAACGTTATAGTTATTATGATCATATTCACAGGTTCGCCCCATTTCCTCTTCATCTTCTTTGTGAATCAGATACGCTTTACCTTGGATCATTACAAAAACTAATTTGCTCCAGTCTTCATTATATTCATCTATGAGTAATGCAGCATTGGGATACTGTTGAATGTTTCTAACTCTTTTTAGTTTTTCCTTAGTTTCTTTTTTTCTTTTATCATCTAATGGTATAAAATAATGGTGCCCATCAAATGCAAAAACGACAGGTACTATATGAGGTATTTGTTTCTTATAATCAATTGTAGAAAGTCTGGCAACTCTTGCTCTGTTTATTATTTCTTGAATAAGAAAATTGTTTGGTTGCATAAGTTACCTTTAATGTCCTTATTATTTACAATATTTCCATTAAAATAGTGATTCATACAAATAGAAAGTTGGATGATGATTTGTCTTATATGAAAAACAATTAATGAGTAGTTTAAAGAATTTTGCCTAATATTTAGAGATTACATAGGGAACAAGTTTTAACTATAGAATGTATTCTCTCATTCAAACCCCCAAGGAGCTGTAAAAAAAGTCCAAAAATACTAGTTGATATCCCATGTGCAGAACCATTAATTTCGATAAAAATTCAACAGGTATTTGAAAGGTTAAAAATGTTTTGCATGTTTTTATTTAGGCTTTTAGTAACTAATGTTTATCAACGATTCAAATTTTAGGATCTCCTTAGCATTTAAATAATTCAATAACTATATGTGACAGAAAATGACTGAAGACGTTAAGAAGATATTCCAACCATCTTTGAGAAATAAATTTTTAATTGAAATTGTAGGAACGTTTATCTTAGTGTATGCCATTGCATCTGCTGCTACTGTATATTCTGATAGTGGACAATTAGGAGTAATTGGAATCGGTTTAGTTCATGCCATGGTCCTAACAGCAATTGTTTATGCTATAGGATATCGATCGGGTGCACAAGTTAATCCTGCCGTTACGATCGGCCTGTTAATGGCAAAGAAAATTACCAGAAAGGAAGCTGCTGTTTACATCATTGCTCAGATTATTGGTGCAGTAATTGCTGCTGCAGTAGTATATTCAATTTTTGGTTCTGAAATGTCTGCGAGTGTAACCTTACCATCGGAAGATAATATCGTTAGAGCTCTCATATTAGAAACGGTAATGACATTTACCCTGGTATATGTTGTATTAGCCACAACCACTTCTAAGAACTTTAAGATAGTACCTTTAGCTGGGTTAGCTATAGGTTTTACACTAGGTCTAAATGTTATTTTTGGGGGTCCAATAACAGGAGGATCGTTGAATCCAGCTCGTTCTTTTGGCCCTGCTTTAATAACGTGGGAATTTAACTATCAATGGATTTATTGGATAGCTCCCATTGCAGGAGGATTAATAGCAGCTGCAGTATACAAAATACTACATACTAAAGAAGAAGAAGAAAATGAACAACTTCCCCAAAAATAATTTTTTATTATTCTTAACAGGATTTCATATATTATCGTTTAAATTTATTGTATGAAAAAACGACTTGACTCGCTTAAAATTTCATGCTCCTCTAAGGACGTTTTATTAGTAACAGCCCCCATCCGTGGGGATTAGTGCTGATATCGGTATTTTAAATAGGATTCTAAGCTTATTTATGAGGCATTTTATTTAAGTATTCTCAGAAAATTTGGGGTCTGTTCACAAGCATTTTTAATACACTATTATATGATCTACAACTGGTTGTAGCCAATTCCTTACATGCGTTAGTTTACAATTCTTTAATTTATAGGTACGGTAATTGTCGCTTCCCTCTATCTTATATTTAATGTACTGCAACTTCCTTTCCATCAGGCTATCTCTAAAGCGGTATGAAGATTATGCTCTAGTTTTAGGAACTTACATCCTTGTGGATGCCGGTTCCACCGTCTATTGATACGACATAGTTCCCATGAATCTTGACCAAACCTGAAATAAATCTTTCTGAGATAAGCATGTTTTTCTCCTTAGATATTTTTGTAAAAGTGCGAGAATCGGCCTATTTTCTGGTTCAATTGCGGTCCATAACCAGGTTTAATCGGAGTGGACTTTTAATGTCTCATCAATTATCTATTCGGTTGTTTTTGTTCTTTTTGCTTATTGGAATGATGGCTTCGAGTTTTATTTTCCTTGTCAATATCATACAATTTAGATAATTATTTTATATACGTTTGTATAGAATATATTCTCACTTTTAGAAGTAGGATTTCATTTATTATAAAATTTTGAACAAAATTCAAATTATATTAAAAATTTTATATCTCAGATTTCAATTGCACTATAGGAGTCATGATGAGAATAATGAAACATTTCTTTATGAAAACAATATTATCTAATTGATTAAGTACTATTTATCAGTAACTGTCCTCATCCGTGAGGATTCGGTTCAAGGTCGAATGTAATCCCCATATAGAATAATCAATTCAAGGGAATAAGGAAGACGCACTTTTAAACAAAATAAAGGTCCCCAAAAGCGATTGCAATTAAAAAGTATATATATTAAAATTGTTATCATATTATTAACGATAATGAGTTTCTTTTCCATGAATAGGCAGAAAACCAAAAATGAATACAAGATTGAACAATAACAATTATTTTATATTGACTTTAGGGACAATAACTTCTATAATACTTTTATCAGCAATTATGACAAGTCCGATATCTGGATATGACCTGAGTGATGTTAAATCATCAATAGGATATGAAGAGGCAATAGACGAATTTGATTTGCCAGTAAATACCAAAAACTTTAGTATGGAACTTGATAACGGATTGGTTGCAAACTATTTCCTTGCTCCTAATCAAACCTATGTCTTTGATGGCATGTCAGGCGCGATTACAGAACAAAATGATAATAATGATAGTGATAGTGACGGAGATGGTAAAAAGAAGATCAAATATTACGTCAACGTTACAGTAACAACAACCTACTCATATCCACAATCACAAGATAAACCTCAAGATCCACGTTTTGACAAGAAATACGATTCAATAGACTGGCAAGATGACAATGAGGAAGACAACCTAACAATCGAGGAAATGGACGAGATATTAGAAGAAAAGGAGAATAGTGAAGAGCAAAATGAAAACGGCAATAATGATGATAGTTCAAGTGAAGATAGCAGTAGTAGCAATAGTGATAGCAATGGACAAGATGATAGTCCCAGTGGCGGAGATGACAGTGGCGGAGATGACAGTGGCGGAGATGACAGTGGCGGAGATGACAACTAGGCGATAAGCAATAGAGTTTTTTCAATTATTTTTGACAAAAATTATCAATTTTCTTTATGTTTTATTTCATTAATTTTTTAGCCTACATTCTAATTGCATGAAAAGAAGATCTGAAATTATAAATTAAACGAAAGAAGATAATCCCAATATCCATACCGGAAATCTGTTCATAGTGGCTTCGGTGGGATTAAGTTCTTTGCAGTGGTAGTGGGGTTCTATAGTAATTTGAGGATATCACAGTTTTTAACAACGACTTGGACTTTTCTTAAACCTGATTTGTATGCTTAATATGTTTTCTAATCCTTGACCATGCTTGCTTGGTTTTATAATCCATAGGCCGAATATCTGATTCTTTAAGTTTCCCATAATGCTCGAATTCTCGAGCAAATGCTGATTGTATTCTATTTAGAACCTCTAGTCTATCAGTTCCTACAATCACAGATTCAGTAGTATTTATCCCAAAATCATCAAGAATCTCTTCAGTAGGGATTTTGAGTATTCCTAAATGTATGTCTATAGGGATGGGGTCAAATTCGTAACCATCTATTGGGTCTGGTTGAAATAAGAATCGGGGCATAGAAAAAGGTATTAACCATACTAGAATTTAATAATTGCAACATACTAAAAAGATAAGCCAAAATAATATGTATCAGAGATGTAGAGAACAGCATCCGTGGGGATTAAGTTCCCTGTGGTAGTGGGGTTCTAAGACCAATAACAGTATTTCACCAGTAGCAAATACTCAAGCTACCAAGTTTTTTTGAGTTAGGCTACCTAGTATATGATAGCCTCCTCAGGTCGAATACAATTCTTTGACCTCTGCAAACCGATGCGCCCAATTGGGTGGTACTTGATTGTCTAGAATGGCTTCAAGTCGATCCAGGTATGCATGCCAACCAGGGGCGAAAGTTAAAGCTGTCGATTTCGTGAGGTGGTTGTGAGTCACAATAAGAAGCGTATCTGAATCGCTATTCTGCTTTAGCTCCATCGGATAACCGATTCAGGTTCTCCTGTAGGGAACATCTGATTGGGAGCGATAAACCACTCATGTTCAAAAACGCGATGAAGATCATAGACAAGAATATTCCCTGTAACGTGGGATCCAGATACAACATTCAAAAGATCAATCGTACCACCCTTGTGCCCATCGAAGGTTCCTTTGTAATCTGGCAACCATCTGAATATCTCTTTTTGATCTGTAATTGCCTTCCAGACCATCTCTTTTGGATGTTTAAGTCGTCGTTCAAACTTTATTGTTCCATACTTTTCTTCAACGGCTATTGTTCCTTTAGATATGGTATTTGGTGATTCTCCACTTCGTTTCTCAATTGAAGACAATTGTTGTATAACGTTTTTATTTGTCGTTTCAAACTCTTTCATACCTTAAAATTCTTGTACAGATACTTATCTTTAGTGGAAGTAAAACTCCCAATATCGGACAACTTTATAACTCACTTTTGCAATAATTAAATGATGACTGGGGACGAAGGGGCAGTAGTACTTGATAAAACTGATCTCACTATTCTTTCCACATTAGCTAGGAATTGTAGACCTACACTTTCTTAGTCGTAGAACCCCACTTAAAAGAACCTATATCGTTGCGGGCCCGTGGGGATTCGAACCCCAGACAGCCGGATTTCTTTCTATTAGTAGTTAAAAGTCCGGTACTCTACCTGGCTGAGCTACGGGCCCATTACCTTTCTATATAAAACTAGTATAATTTAATTTTATAGATTAATGATAGATATACCAACCTTCAGTCGCATTACTGCTACGAAATAAACCGGGGAAGAAGAAAATTAGCCAAAAACAGGTACAATTATCTAAAAAATTATAATCAATAAATATTTTTAAGAATTATACTATCCAATAAAAACAGTAACAAGTATCCAAACTATGATATAATTAATTTCAATTATAGATTCTGATTATAATGAGTAACATAACAAAAACCCACAAAGTTGGACTTTTTGCAATGTTTATTGCAGCAGCTCTTATCGGTTCAGTAATAGCCTTTGACGATAACATGGCATATGCAGGCGGAAAACACAAAAAATCTAATGACGCAGAACAGGCAATTGAGCAAGACCAAGAGAATGAACAGAATGCACAATGTGTTACTGGAACAATCTCACTGATTAACTGTAACAACGTAGGATTACAACTCCAAAATAACGACGGCAACTTGGCATTAGGCCAACGATAAACTCTTTTTTTTATTTTAATTTTAACATCCAACTAGCTTTAGAATATTTTGATCACTTTTGAAATAATTTCTTTATAAATATTTTGTAATAATTTGAAATAGTCCAGTAATAACAAGTTCATATACTAAAATTCTCAAAAAAAAGAAACAATAATTACATTATCTCAGAAAAGATCAAAGAATACATCTCACATAGCAGACAGAAATAAAAACTATCGTATAATACCAGGATCATTTTAATCTTAAATTTGCTTAATTTTGTCATCATAGTATTTATGAATCATATAAATAAATTTTAAGATAAAAAATCATTACAAAATTCTAATAAATAAGTATGAATTTAATTAGTAGTTTTTAACCTGTCAAATAGTAGTTCTCCAAGTAACCATTTTAGGGAAGCGATATTGTGATTTGTCATTCTATTATCGGTGCGTGTTTGTAAAACAAAATTGTCATGATCCTTCCCATCATAATTCTCAAAATCTTTGGATACATAGAATTTTTCTTCACGGTAAAATACAGTTGATCCTGCACCATCAATAAACATAATAAAAGAGACATTCACATTGTATTTTTCAATAATACAAATATGGTGTTTTTTATTTCCAAGCAGATTTTTTTTTGTGAATTATTCCTGTACTCAAAATTTAATACATCCATATAATATTCTAAGAGTGGAATCATTTTTCGTATAAAATTTTTAAAAACACTTGATTCACTTGGACAAATACCGTAGTCGTTATCGGACCACTTAAAAAAATAAGAACCCATTCGTACTGCAGGTTTTAAAGAATAGTCACGATTAACCTCATTTGTCAACTACGAAAGCATCCCCATTAAATGAAGTCAAAATGATATGAACATTTGTACGGTTAATCACTATAAAATGTGTTATACAGCTATCTTGTAATAATAGCTTCCGAAAACCATTTAGGAATCATCTCTTTACCGTTTTTTAATACAAACGAAACACTGCTATCAAGAATATATGTATTAGCATAATCATCAGCATTTCTAACACTTCTTCCATATGCTTGTATGAGTCGAAGTATTGTATTCCATTCATACCACTTTGGATTACGCTGTTTTAGTACCGAGACTTTCTTATCAGTTAAATCAGGATATGGAACTTTTACTATTATTTGGAATCTAGAAAGATCATCCTTAAGGTCCACCCCTAAGAACATAGATGGAGATATAAGGACTGTGGGTTTTACACTTTGAGTGTGTTTTAGTATCATTTCATTTCTATCAAACTTTGGATTGGTCTCAATGAGCCTTGATAAATTTTCCTTTGACAAATTATTCTTGATAAACTGAACCTGTGAATATGACGTTGTATGAATTATACCCTTGTCATTCTTATGCACAGAAAGCAGATTATCAATCACTTTAACTATATTAGGCAAAGACTCGCTCATGGTTCTTGCATTTAGCCAGGCTACATTCATCAGATATATTGGTCTATTTTTAATTGGGAAATCTGAATTTTCAACTCTAATAAACTTTACATCTTCGTTCTTTAATCCTACCGCCTTACACAGGTTTTCTTTACTTAAAATAGTAGCGCTCATCAATAATGAAATAGAACCTTTATCAAAAATATCTGTAAAATAACTTGATACTACCAGTGGTTCTAATTTAATTCTTGAAAGTTTATTGTCTATTTCATTTTTAGTAATGTTTGTAACTAACCAATTTTCCTTGTTAATACGTAAATCCTCTAAAAAAGTAAACAAATTTTTTTCATAATTGATGGCATCGATAAGATTCTTTTCGCTAACATGTATATCCTGACTGTTGCCACCTGATCCCAAAATATTTGCGGATTTCTCAACATAACTAGTAAATTGCTCTTTTAATCCAGTACAAAAATCTATCCATGTTTCGACATCGGTCTGTTTATTATCAGGTAAATTTATTTTTGGAAAGAACCTGATCAAAGATTCTTTACTGAATATGATATTTTTGAACGAAGATACTTCAGATTCTAACGTATGAGCTTCATCTAAGATCAAAAGCTTTCGTTTGTTTACACCAGACGAATAAAAGAGATCAGATAGAAAATATTTGTAATTATAGATGGTATGACTAGATTTTATAGAAATCCATTTTTGGTGATAATAATGACAAGGCTGCCACTCGATTTTAACAAGCTGGGAATGTTCTTTTGCTTTGTCATGATATTTTTTTAACGCGTATTTGTTTATATCTACGTTCTCATAAATGGTACCTTCAGATTTTACATCATAATCACTCATTCTAGTCTTATAGAGACAATCAAAATCATCTTCCTTCAGGCACGGCCCATATTCACAACTTTCTCTTATGCCCATATCCTCTTTGACGATGCATGGAAAATTATTACGACCCTTAACTTCAGAAAGATATGAAAAATCTCGATTATACTGGGTTTGAAGATCCTTTGTTGATGTACAGATATGAGAACTTCCCAGAAATCGTGCGAGCGTTACTGCTACCGCACTCTTTCCAAATCCTGTTGGTGCTTCTAAAAATATGAATTTGTAATCGGATTTGAGTGCCTGATCAAGTTCATCAAGTACTTTATCCTGATTAGGACGGACATGATCTAGAGGGAAAAAACTTCGCATAGACATAAGAGGGGATGATTATCTGTAGACAAATGCATTATTAAAGCGTAACCTAATAATCATGCAAGATATGATTCAATTAGTTTGGGCAGGCAGAGGACAACCAAGTAATAGCGATAACGATAATTTACTCCATGATTCCATGACCCATGATCCGCATACTCTTTGAATCCGGTTTAAATAAAATGCACAAATCATTCTTTACAAATGCCAGTGGTTTTTCAAATGAAATCGATAAGATTGAATCCGGTATTACCTTTATTTTCACTGTTCGTATCTGAAGCCCTACACTCATCATATAGTTCTGTGTTTCAGATATTTCTTCCTTAAAGTATGGATTCGCGATAAACTTTAATTGAAAATCAGTTGCTGCTATTTTAGCAAAGCCTGGAGATGTAATAACGTCTCCTCTTGATATATCCTTAGCAGATGCCCCCTTAATCGCCAGACCTACACGAGAATTTTTCTTTGAATTATTAACTGGGTCATCATGCATTTGAATGGATTTGATGACCACAGTTTTGTTTGATGGGCTTAAAACTAACTCATCATAGGTTTTAATTTCCCCATGTTTGACGGTTCCCAAAACTACCGTACCTACTCCCTTAACGTCAAACACATGATCTACTACAACACAGGCTTCAGAGGGTTGGAGACTCTCAACTCCCTTATCTTTTAGATCTGTTTCTGTTTCTGTTTCTGTTTCTGTTTTTGATTCCATTTCAGCTATACTGTTTTTCAGCAGTTCTAAACTATCCAGTAATTGAAATGATGATAGGCCGGTATTCTTTATGATATTTCTTACTTTTTCAATGTCGATCTCATAACCATATAAAATAAAACCATTCTTTATACCAAAAATATCAGCTGCTATTAGCTGTTCGCCAAGAAAAGAATCGAGTTTGGAGATATTGATGATAGCATAGTTAGACATTGCTATAGACTGTAAAAGAGGTTGAAGCTTTTCAGGATAAGTATTAGGGAAACAATAAGAAATGATTTTATCATTAGTTTTTCTATCATATATGGTGATATCACTTGAAGTCCCCTTTTTTCCCAGCTCATTTGCAATTGTTGTATCCCCTAGTAAAACAAAATTAAAACTATTCAAAACTTTTGATTAGTATAGTTTTTTTTAAATAAAATCGTTGCTTTTAGATCAAATAATGATCAAATAACCCACAAATTGGAACATTATAATGCATTGCTTTTTATATAGTACATTCACATATAGAAATTCTGAGCTGAATATATTAATTGGTTAGTTTTGAAGAACTTGGTATTGAAAAATCTATAGTTAAAGCATTGAAAGAAACTGGAATCGAACAACCATTTCCTATTCAAGAATCAATAATTCCACTTATTTTAAAAGGAGAAGATGTTATTGGTAGATCGAATACAGGAACTGGTAAAACAGCCGCATTCGTACTACCTATGTTGAGTAAGTTAAATCCGAAAAATTTTCTACAAGGACTAATTTTAGTTCCTACCAGAGAATTGGCTATACAAATTACAAGCACTATAAATGAACTTGTAAAATATAGCAACCTGAGGTCCGTTGCAATCTATGGCGGGCAGAATTTCCAAATGCAGAGGAAAATACTCAATAAAGGTGTAAATATCGTAGTTGCAACCCCAGGAAGACTCTTGGATCACATGAATCAAAGAACTATTACGTTAAACAAGATTAATTTCCTTGTCCTTGATGAAGCAGATAGAATGTTAGATATGGGTTTTATTGATGACATCAAAGAAATCCTATCTCATATTGATAGTAAAAAGCAAGTTGGCCTTTTCTCTGCAACGATGCCTGACTCTATTATGCAACTTGCCAAAGATCAAATGCATAATCCTAAACAAATTAACATTGAAAAGACAATTTCACAGGCAAACATAAATCAATCATACTTGATGCTTTACGAAAAGGACAAATTTCAACAATTAGTTAGCACTTTGAAACCTATTTCAAACAATGACGAAAG
This sequence comes from Candidatus Nitrosocosmicus sp., assembly GCA_009379865.1. Taxonomy (GTDB): domain Archaea; phylum Thermoproteota; class Nitrososphaeria; order Nitrososphaerales; family Nitrososphaeraceae; genus Nitrosocosmicus. Next base: position 6,895 of record WHSX01000031.1, on the reverse strand, counting down.
TCATATTATTGTATTTACGGCAACAAAACAAAGGGCTAGAGATCTGACGTATAAATTGAGAAACGACGACTTTTATGTAGATAGTATTCATGGAGATTTAAATCAGAGACAAAGGGAAAGTACCCTTTCAAGATTTAGAAATAAGAAATTCAACATTCTTATCGCTACAGACGTCGCATCAAGAGGATTAGATATTACCACTGTCAGTCATATTATCAACTACGACATACCTGATGATGTAGAGACTTATTTCCATAGAATAGGGAGAACAGCAAGAGCAGGAGCAAATGGTACTGCACTTTCCTTTGTTTCACAACACGACATGTTTACCCTCAGAAAAATACAAAATATCGCAGCAAACTCACTAAAGAATTTAAACACAGAATATGGAATAGAAGTAGATTTCAAATTCAATAGTGCTCCTAGGCCTAATCGTTTCAGATCGAATTATGGTAGAAGAGGATATAGTCAAAACAGGGTTCCAGGAGAACAAAAGTCAAGGAATAACTATGACAATAGTAATAGTAATAGCAGGTATCCATCTAGGAATAACTATGACAATAGTAATAGTAATAGTAATAGCAGGTATCCATCTAGAAGGCTGAGTGGTATTACTAGACCCCTTGGTCGTAGGAATAACTATAACAGAGACTCGGATTAAGAAGACAAAAAAAAGAGACAGGCACATATGCACACAGTGGATAACACTTTGTGCTTGCGTTTGAATCAACTCATAAATTTTTTTAATATCCTATTCGTTATCAAATCCTCATAGAATTGCTGAATTTTTTCATATACTAAAATTTTGATAGTCAAGCCACAAAAGAACTATCGATAGATAAATGAGACGAGACCTTTTACTTTTAGAACATAAAAATATGGAAGAAAAAAATTCAGTCTTGAAATTACTGTTTGAAAATAAAAAAAGACGAAAAGATTGATCTAATCTTATTCGTTATGGTCTCCGGCTAAATGAGCTATCTCATTAACGCCTATGACTATAGTGGATGTTGCTGGAAAGTCGATATCCTCTGTAGAATTATTTTGGATTGCTATATCTGTAATAGGTGTTGTTTCATCTGATGCAACATCTACATGATAAAGACAGAGTTCTCCAGGAGTAGACAACGGACCTACAAATTCTAATTCAGCTGGCAGTAAATTAGGGGCTTGACCAATTAGGACATTTACATCGGTAGAATTAGCATCGTTACACGGTAGTTTTGCTGCAATGTGACCATTCATAATTTGATATGGTGTAGAGTCATACAGATGGATAAAATCGCCTTCAGGTAAGGTTCCACCTTCTAATAATACAGTTTGTGAATCCCTAGTGATGGTGTTTGCATCAGAGGTCCCATTTCCTTGTTCGTTGAAATACTCCTCTACTTCATCTCTAGGTGTTGCACCAGTGGCGTTAGCACCAGTGGCGTTATCAGTAACCAATCCATCGGTTGTTGTTGGTAATAATTCTTCTTCAACTGGTACACTATCGGTTTCATTAGCTAAATTTTGCTCGGCTGTATCTGTTACATTCAAAGCCTCAGACAAAGTTACATTTTGTTGTGCGTAAATATTTCCATTAACAGAAAATATTGCTGATGCGAGTACAAAAATTACAAAAAGTGATATTTTTGTACTAGTTGATTTGTTAGTCATTATTTTATATTAAAAATACTTGTATTTATGTCATTTTTAGTACAATCATCGAACTATTCACTCATCTTTTTTACATCTTTGTGCCTTCTTGATTTCACAATAAAGAATATTCCAATCAAAGCAGCAAATAGTATGTAAATATAATAATAATTCACCACAAAGGTTAGTAAAAGATCATAGATTCTTTCTACAATTGGAACTTGAACATCAACTTCGAATGCAGAGTTCAAAATATTTAGAGTATAGAAAATGTCCTTAATATCCACAAATAGAATATACTTTCCGGGCTCACGGAAGGTATAATTAAAATCGTAATGGCCTTGTCTAACTAGTGTAAAATTATTTGGATTTGAAAATACAGGCTTTCCGTCTTTAAAAATAGAAAAAGAAACAGGAAGTTCGATCAATTCATCTCCGGCGTTAGAAGTAAGACGGAAAAGAAAAGAGATATCTTTGCCAATCATGGGTTTAGATGGATTTACTAAAAGCTCTACCACGTAATTTCCTATTGTTTGAGTTTGAGTGCCATTAAAACTGGCATCATTAACTCCAAAAAAAGAATGTGCAAAAGCTAGTTGCTCAGTGTCAAGTGGGAAGGAGAAATAAATTACCATAAACAAAGAAAAGAAAGAGATAAACAAAAATAACCAAATTTTTGACGTTTGAAAACGTCCAAAGATTCTGACTAGAAAAGTATGATAATTTACAAGAGATGTTAACCCTAGAAAAAAAACATACTTAAAAAACAAAGCCTTGCCAGATGAAAACATATCAATAATTGGTCAAAGTTTAATATAAATTCAATAAACTGCAACCATAACATTACTTTATGGGCATAAATAAGTTCTGCATTTATTAACTTAATAATATGATATTACACTTGACAAACTTGTAAATCAATAAATATATCATCAATCAAAAACTCATGATTTTTCATAAAACGAATGAATGCTTAATCTACTGATAAGCAGGAGTCAATATGCCCAAAAAAAATCAGACTATTTTAAGAATTTAATAAGTCTGAGTCCATATGATGGACATATTGACTAACGAGTTTCAACCACCACAAGATAAACCCAAAAAAACAGTCCAAGAGTCAGAGGCAGAGACAACAATAGTAATGCTGCCTTCCGATGCTAACCCGCTTGGTAATGTTTTTGGCGGGATGATTTTAAAATATGTGGACTTGTTGGCTGGTTTAGTGGCAAAGAGACATGCAGGTCATGCAAATATTGTAACAGCAAGTATAGATAGCATGACATTTCTAAAGCCAGTATATATTGGAAATGCTTTGATTTTAGAGGCAAGAATTAATTACGTTAGGCGAAGTTCTATGGAAGTCGAGGTAAAAATAGAAGCAGAAGATCTAAACAAGTCCCAAAAGGTTCACACAGGCACGGCCTACGTAACTCTAGTAGCATTAGACGAAAAAGGCAAGCCTACAGAGGTTCCTCAATTGCTTTTGAGAGATGAGGAAGAAAAAACAAGATTTTTAGAAGGACAGGTCAGGATGGAAATGAGGTTAAAGAATCGGAAAAAATAAAAAAAGAGGGATACCTGTTGATGGTCGAAGCTTCACCCTAGAAACCCCAAAGGTTGGTTAGCAAGTATTGAAAAACGCATAAAATGTCACTATGACCCCAAAAGGGTACATAGAAAAGAATGATTATGCTATGAAAACACCACCAGAATATAGGATATCTACCACCATTCCAAGTATGTTTGATCATGTTTCTATTGTTCAAAGATATGTGAGAAAACTATGCCAACCACGATTTGACCGTCTTTAGAGCCTTTTTGACCGGATTTTTCCCGAAAATGACGGTCTTTTTATTTTAATATAAATCTCCTTTCGGCACTATATCAAAAGTGTACGAAAATTTGGCTATTCATGACAAAGAACTCTATAATACGGTCATTCATTACTATATAAACGGCCTTCCAAGATCAGAAATTTCAGCAAAAACAGGCATTTCCACAGGGACAGTGTCAAACTACATCAAAAAATGGATAGAATCGGTGGAAATTCGACATAGATGGCATTAGAGACCTTATGAAACAGGTAAACAAAACAGGTGCTACTGTCAAAGAATGTGCTCAGGGTCATATAATATTGCAATTGATAAAAAGGGTCTATAATGACGAGGAGGAGGAGGATGAGGTTCAAGATAAACAAATTCCGGACATTTTCTGGTCATTTATCAAAGACATCTACATACCCTGTTTAAAGTTAGGAGTTCCACCATCCCTCATACCCAAATGGATAAACGACTTATGGATTTTCCTTTCCCATCCTAATAGACAAGATGACATCAATTTATCTGTCAATTCACAGAATGAAAGCCATAAGCATTCCACTTCCATGCTATCCAACAAACTAAATCCAAATACATCACCTTGTCAATTAAATTACCCTAACAGCATTGAACAGCTCAAAATATTAAAAAAGAAAGCAGATCAACATCATGAAAATAAGCCCGGTCTAAGTCGTGACATAAAATATTTGATGGAAAACCCAAATATTTCATTTATATCAACGCTATCGTCTCATGTCAATGCAAAAAAGAAAGAATCCATAAAGCTCGAAGAACATATCAAAGTACAACAATATAATCTTGAGAAAATAAATTTACAAATCAACAAATCCCAGACATTAAGAGATCATGTGATTAACGAGGAACAATACACTATGGAAGTGTATGATTGGTATCATGGATTGAAAAATGCATTGAAGGAGAAGTTCAATATTCCCATCGAGGATGTGCATAAATTTGCAAGAGTTATCAATGAGTTTAGAAATAGAGGGTATGATGTAACGTATGTCCTAAGAGAATTTTGGGAGATATCATCGTCAAGACTGGAAATAAAAGCTCTTGATGATGAAATCAAACAACTAAAAGATATGAAAACAGATCAAGAGAACACATTGAAATTTCAAGAATTAAGAATAGGAAAACATCAAAAAACTATGGAAATATACTATCAATTAGAAAATATGGGTTTTGGGTTAGATAAGTTAATACAATTAAGAGATACACTTTTAGAAGTAGCTAAGATTAAAAAAAAGACCGCTAAAGAAGCATCAAAGGAGTTTGTTACTGATATATATAAACACTATTACTAATATATTCAAATTTGGTGGTGTGATATAGAAAAAAAGTCAGGTTGTAAAGATCAAGAATAATTTGTATGATTGAACAGAAGGTCAGCAATGCAGCTATATCCATTTTTGCCATCTACAGTCTCTCTAAAAGAGTTTCTGAACAAGAGATAATAGACATCAATAGCATGATCAAAAGATTCCTAGACTGCTCACCCAAGCCCAATAACACTTTAAATTTACCAAGATAGAACATCCGTTCGTTAAGCTTACTGACTGGTAAATGCAGTGTATTATTTTTTATCGGATATCAAAAATTTACCAGCAATTAGCGAGAAGAAAACGGGTAGAAAAAGATAACAAATTCGGTCTGGTCTATTCACAATTATTTATTTCAACCTAAAACCGTAGATTCATCTAGAGGATAAACATACACATTAGCTTTCTCATCGTCTATTTTCAAGGAATCCAGCAGTATGGAACTCCTCAATTCTGATGAGTCTATTCCCCAACCTTTTTTCCCCAAAATACAAGTATCGTCTATGGCATAGTCAAGAGTAGCAGGATTGAATGGCTCTAATGTTACTCTTTCTTCTCCTAACAACCCTGCAGCCCTTATGGATTCAGACATTTTTCTGCCACCATCATTTAATAGATACTTTACACCATGCTTTTTTCTTAGGATCCAAAGTCCTTTGCGAATATCAAATTTTTCTCCAGTATCAATGTAAGTGATAAGGTTGGATTCTTTGATGGTCTTTGAAAGATAGGCATAAACAGTACTACTAGTAAGTATGATTACCTTTTGATTGTTCTTTGGATTCAGCATTGCTATCTTATTTTTCTCATAAAATTCAACCAACTGTGATACGGCAATACTTTCTACTGAACGGATGGAGATAACAAAATAAAAATTATCAGGGTGAACAAATTTCTTTGAAAGATTCAGAAGGTCGCTGTATATAGCTGGGTGTTGTTCCTTTAAGTGGTTTCCAAAAAAATCCCAAGACCAAATTTGACCGTAGTTCTCCATCATGTTATTTACTGTAACCAAAATAGCCTGATTCCCTACAATCATACGATGCAAAGAAGCAAATATGTTGTCACCTACCTTTCTACTCCCGCCTGTGAGTAACGTAACACCCCCTCCTCTTAATCCAAGCAGCTTAAAAGCGAAAATTCCACTATTAGGTGAAAAAGCCTCTGCTGCAATAAAACTCGTGGCTTGATATGGCACACTCATCTTACTGACGAATTCATCTGAAGCGCCAATTGCTATGTATGGAATTATTTTAGATAGATGATTGCATTTTAGATCCATTTTAATATCGTATATTTTGATACCTCTTTTCTCATAATGGGTAAAAGTTCTATAATCTAATAGATTATTTTCAACTAAGAGCCTAAGTTTATCAAAGTAATTCTTTTTGATCGAATCAGAATCCACCAGGTTCTTTATGTAAAAACACAATAATAAGTACACAGTCGATTATTCATCCTTTAATTTTTGAAATACACTCCTCAAACATCTATAATGTCTATAATGTCCATTCCCTTGATTCTAACATTATTAACATGTTATAAACGATCATTAGTATCCGAATATTATGGATTTGTAATTTGTTCGAGAATTTCCACTTAATAATATTTTTTGTTTTGTTTTTATAAAGTAATCAATCATGATGTTTGAATAATCAATTCTTTATACGGAGTGGAATAACACAGATCTAGTTAATGGGTTTGCTAATTGGAAATTGGAAATTACATTAATATCAAGAGAAAGGCTTTAAACTTGATTTTGAATATCACAAGAATTGTATTTAAGAAATCAAATGAAATGAAATCATCGAATATGACAGGCACTGAGTAAGATCAAGAACAAGAACTAAAGAAAAAAAATTAGCTATTGTAGTTGCTGGCGCAATCTACAATTTCACCAGTGGACAAGTATTTTCCATTGTCATATGCTCTTTCAAAGCAGGTAGTAAGTAATAATTTGCGCTCGTCTTTATTCACAGTGTTTTCGTTGTATACTTTTGCATCCTTGTCGTTATCATTGTTATCATCATCATTGTTGTTGTCTTTTGCATCCTTGTCGTTATCATTGTTATCATCATCATTGTTGTTGTCTTTTGC
>WHSX01000319.1:415-2101 GCA_009379865.1 Candidatus Nitrosocosmicus sp. | reverse complement strand
GGAACAAGTTTTTTAAAGGTAGATTCTATGTATAATTCATAAAAATCCATAAAAACAATATGTGGATTCAAGTCGCAATGCCTCCATTATTTAACACCTTCACAAAGTATTAGACTGCCTGTTTTTCTGAGAAGGCTTCGAATTCCAAACATCGTCTGGTCTAATTTTTGAATATTGTTATCATGACAAATTACTATAGTAACTAATTACATTCAATCAAATATCTCGATTAAAAAATTGACAAAATGTTTAACCAACAAATGATTCTTCTTCGCTAATTTATTTTCTTATTAAAGTAGTTGTTCATGTATCGTTGAGATATTAGGAACTGTATTGTATGAATGCAGTCTAATCGCGTTGATTAGGATATAAAAGATAAACTAGATGGGATGACACCTATTTCCAATACCTAAACATGAATGTTATGTTTGGAGATTACTCTACCTGTCTAGGAATTATTGAATCTTGATATGCATGTATAGAATATTTATGGAATTATATAGATCCTTAATGATTATGAATAAATTTTACTAATCTGTTTTATTTTGAATTATCTAGTTGAGTACATATTAAAACTTGATATTTGTAGTATTACATAAAACACACGGTCAAAAAAAATAAAGAATTACTGGACTTGTTTAAGAGTCATTTTCTATTTTCGTATGTTTCTTTTTTTGATACTCTTCACTCGCTTGTTCAGTGCTTATTCTAGTATGCCCTTCTGATATTATTTTGTGATCATCTGGGTCTCCCTTTACGTTCGACGGTTCACCTGCGTTTACTTTAAAATGCGTCATTGGTTCTTTGTCTAAATATTCCTTCAGTGAATCGTTTTGCCTATTTTTATTTGTTCCAGCATCACCTTCTTCATATCCTTTATCATTCGAATTCATCATATACACTAATAGCGAACAAATTATTTAACACATAACAATTGCACTAGAATCGAAGAAAAACTAAAGTTACTGATAAGAGCTATAATATAAAGTGAATATGATGATGTTCCTCAGTATATTATTTCTCCAAAAAGAATAGAATATATCAAACGATATGAATTGCTCAAACAGTAGATTGCTTGATTTAGATTATCTTTAGTTCAATATTTCAAGATCTTGAATGATTGATTTTACTAAATTTCATCATTCCTATTGGGAATTTTTCCTATGTTTCTCTAAAATGTCTTTTATCCTTTGACGAGTCTCTTGATCAGGCTTTATTATGGATTGAAGGGACCAATATTTTGAATTATGGTATATTAGCGACTCTTTTCCAGTGTTATGTATTGCGTCTGATACCTCCCCAATTAGCATTACATGATCCCCAAAAGTGACCTCTTTGAATAACTTGCATTCAGCACTTAACGAAGCCCCTTTCACCATTAGTACATCTATGCTGTCTCCCTGATAAAACTGGAATCCTAATTCTTTTAAAGCACTAATTTTGTCAAAGTTTCTACCGCTGTATCCTCCAGCCACGCTAGCGAGTATTGTTTGATCAGTTGCACATAGACTAATTCCAAATTCTTTTGACATTCTTATATTTTCAGCCGTTGGTTTTGTTGGTCCCAAAGAAACCGCTATTAGGCCAGGGCTATAAGAAAGATGATGGGTCCATTCACATGCCATAATATTATGACCATGAGGACCATTATATGTTATCAAGCCAATGGATGTTGCGAATTTATTT
>WHSX01000319.1:0-405 GCA_009379865.1 Candidatus Nitrosocosmicus sp. | reverse complement strand
TTTGACCGGGGATCACCCCAAGGTAAATCCATAAAAAGTAATTACAAAGCATTTCTAATAAATCATAATCAGCATTGGATCCATCATGTGTTTATTGCAAAACTCCTTGATTACCCGATAAAAAATGTCATATATTTAAGGTTTTTACGCTGACTCTCAAATAAGGCAAAATTTTTATCTTACTATTTCAAAATCTGAAACTAGGAAAATTTTTTGTTCCAAATTACCTCTTATTACTGATTGTTTTTAGTCTTGGCTGCGATAGCCTTATGGAGAGAATGTAAAGACATCATCATGCGACTAGAATTTTTCTCGTTCATCATACCATATATATACATTTAGTATCTATTAAGGGCTCTGTAAAGTTAACGAAAAAGCTATAGCAATCCTTTGCTTCTATGAAGC
>WHSX01000318.1 GCA_009379865.1 Candidatus Nitrosocosmicus sp. | reverse complement strand
ATGCTTCATAGAAGCAAAGGATTGCTATAGCTTTTTCGTTAACTTTACAGAGCCAAACATATGATCAAAAAATTTAAATTTGACTTCCTAATTCATAAAATATCCCATTTCAAAAAAAGAAGGAAGTGAGATCAAAAATATTCACGCAATATGAGCTCGGCTTTGGAATCACTTTATATTTCACATCAAATAAGAAAATTACATGTCACTAAGAATCTTGATACCAATATTTATAGGAGTCGTATTAGGCAATGGGTCGGCCTATTTGCTACAAGAAAGTAATAGTCAACTTTCCATAAATGATACCAATTTCTTACCGGATGCTTCTTCAAATTTTTCATTTATGTTAGACCCAAATGGATCAAATGAATCAAGTGAAATGCAAATGGGTAACCAACCATCAATGAATTCATCTAACTTAAATGACTTGATACTTTTAGAGGATCAATTGAAGTTGGCCCAAGAGAAAATTGAGCAAGCGGATATCAAAAACAAGGATTGGGGAAATTATACTAGCAATAAGCTAGGATTGTCATTAGAATATCCTATCGACGGGCATCTTCAAAAAGAAGGGAAAGAAACTCGATTTGATCCAGATAAGGATTTAAAGATAGGCAATATTGAGAAGGATGGATTCAGTATTAGCCCTAGTATCTATGGCCAAAATTCTACTGATTTTTCCAATGTTGTTCAACAGGCAAAGGAATCTCATCTTAGCATGAATTTAAACGATTCATATCTAATGTTGGTGGAAGATATTACACCAATGAGTATTCATGATGATATCGGTTTGTCTTACTTGATATCATTGATCGATAATAATTTAGAAAAATCCCTTTTTGTATCAAATAATACATTCTTATTTCACAACGATAAGATTTATAGGTTTGTATTTGTTACCAATACTGATCAGTACAATAAAACGAATTCAATATTCGATCATTTATTAAACTCGATTAGTTGGAATATCAATCGGGATAATGTAAGTCCCACACCGAATGTTCTTGCAAATCAAAGCTCGCTGCAAAATAATATTGATACTGCGATAAATAACCAAACCTCGGGTAATGACACGGCTACTATTGAAACGACTCAGGGTCCAATAAAAATTGAGTTTTATCCTGATGTAGCCCCTAACCACGTTAAGAATTTTAAAGATCTCGCTAACAACGGGTTTTACGATGGAGTAGTATTTCATAGAATAATACCAGGATTTGTAATACAGGCAGGTGATCCAAACACAAAGAATAGTAGCATTAGTCGGGATACTTGGGGGACTGGAGGCCCAGGGTACACTATAAATCAAGAATTTAATACCATACCTCATGAAAGGGGAATATTATCCATGGCCCGTATGCCTGATCCTAACAGCGCAGGATCTCAGTTTTTTATAGTACTAAATAATTCAAAATTCTTAGATGACCAATACACTGTATTCGGAAAGGTTATAGAGGGAATGGAGGCGGTAGATAAAATAGCAATGTTACCACCAATTCAATGGATCAGCCCCTAAATCAAGATCTAGCAAGAGTAAACAAGATAATGATTAATTAGGAATAGACCGCAAATACGAAATAACTATTCAGCAAATAGATCAAAGGAATTACAAATTTTTTTTTGATGTAATCACTTTTTCATTAGTTATGAATAAGATTCTATTCATAATTCGTCAAAGATTCTTATCGATCCAAAATTAAATTCGATTTAAGACACCTATCTTTCAAAAGTGATGACAATCCATGATGTTTTCTGAATTTTTATATTTTTAGTCCATCACAAGTGTATTGTATCTGTATGTGGGACTCATGATTGATAGCATAACCATATTTTCAAATTCGGTCTCAAAGGAAAATCCATCATTAATGGAAGCCGTCTATCCGTTTTTAGAAAAAGCAACTTGGAATTAATTTATTTTGACTGGTGACTTGATTATTCAATAAAGGTTATCAGACTATGTCATAGACGAATTTGAAAGACTACAAAATCAATCGCGGACATAGAAAATTGATTATTTTTTTCGTACTTACTGTGTAAAGGGCCCCTGAATCAATAGAAGGTTTTAAATCATCAATGACGAGCAAAAAAGAATACAATATTATAACAAGGATAAAAAAATAA
>WHSX01000317.1 GCA_009379865.1 Candidatus Nitrosocosmicus sp. | reverse complement strand
GGCATATAGCGGCTAACATTCCATGTGATGAGAATTCGACGTCTCCATTTGTGATACTAGCGGGTCAGGCACCGAACGTAACTGCATCTGACTTAGAAGTAGTAAATGAACTTTCTACTCCTGGAACTATGTGCATATATCATGTAGATATTCCGCCTCAAAATGCCACTGTTACAGATATCGCGATTCAGAACCCAACTGAGTCTGATGAAGAGCTTCCAGCAGGTAGCACAGTAGTAATAGGCGTCAACGAGATTATGCCGGCAACGTAGGCAAAATTAGTAGTTATGAGAATCAAAAACCCACATTTACTTTTTTCTTTATTTAGCTATCATGCAATTGCAGAAATGACTTGCTGAACTCAGAACTTCCTATGACAATAGTCCTGATAATCAAACACTAAAATAAAATACAAAACAACTTATATTTAAATAATTATAGATGTCAATAACGCATATTTCCATCTTTTAATGGTGAAAACATCCGGAAAGTGGAGAAGCTCGATATTATGAGGCTAGACAATGATGTATTATGAATTTCATTTCATTCCACATTTTTGATAATGATGCTTAAGAGTGGAACACGGGATAAGCCCAATTTTTAAACTATACAAGCTATTTTTTTAATGATTGGAGGATCACTTTCGTCGGATTGGTAATTTCATAATGCTTAAAAAATGAAATATTCCAGAACTAACGGATGAATATTATGTTGGATCTCGTCCATAGATTCGCCCAAGACAAGTCCCCTGGTCTTTTTGTAGGATTACAATTAAGTGGCAGTTAAAAAGTACGCTGTAAAGACAAAATAGTTAATTATTTGGTTCCGAGCAATTAATAGGGTCATTAACTTGAATGCAGTAAGACCTAGGATTTTTATAAGCTGTGGACAGAAAGACGCTGAAGAAAGAGAGATTGCTTCAAGGCTAAAAGAAGAAACAGAGAATCTAGGATATAGTTCTTACGTGACCGTATACGAACAAAGTACAGAGAGTCTTATGCAAAATATTCTACCAATTCTAAGAGATTGCGAATATTTTATTTTTATAGATTTCCAGAGAGAGCGCATAAAAGATCAAACGACTGATGGGAAACATAGGGGATCATTGTTTACTAATCAAGAATTAGCGATTGCGATCTATTTGAAGAAGGAGATTATTGCATTCCAACAATCGGGGATTGCACGGGATGGAATGTTAAATGCGATTCAAGGTAATGCAATTCAATTTCAAGATAGAAGTAAGCTCATAGGAGATATTATTTCAATGATTAGAAAGAGATGGAGAACTGGATGGAGGAATGAGTTAGTGGTAACTGACAAAAAAGACGTCCAAATACCTTATACATTCGTGTATTATAGTAGACAACCTCTAGAAATTAAACGACCGTCACGATTCTTTCACATTACTGTGCGTAATAATCATTTTTATAATTCAGCCAAAAATTGTATTGCTTTCCTTGAGAGTTATAAGAAAATAAGTACACGAAGGGATGACAATGAAAAAACAGAGCTAACAGGCCAGCCTGCTAATGATAACACAATAAAAAACCTAGAACCTGTAGAATTAAAATGGAAAGGAGTTACTACCCAAGGAGTGCTTATCGCTCCTCATACCCAAAGAAATTTTGATGCAGTTTTTATTTTTGAGGAAAATCCCTCTGTAGCTTATGCTGGAACAAATTATACTCTTGTCGATTATTCAGACTACGATATAAAGATCGATGGACCAGGAATATTCGAACTTGATTTCGTGGTATATTCAGATAATTTTTCACCAATAACGGAGTCATTCGTATTGGAGTTTGGTACTGGCCTTGATGATGTCCAGTTTTTCAGAAAATAAATTTGTATGCTCATTCATCATAGGACCAAACATTATGTTACCTGTTTGGTCATTACTTACGCTATTAACCCCCCATAGCTATATAGAGCAAAAAGCATGACAAGGTTTTTCTGAAAAGGATTCGAAGAATATACAGTGTCCTATAGATGCCCGTGGCAGTAGTGATTCTTACAGTTTGGACATTGACTTGTTGCTGTTGCTCTTCCTACTATCTATTTCATAGACCAAGCTAACAATATCTCTTCCAGGACTTATCAATATCTCTTTGCATTCTGGT
>WHSX01000316.1 GCA_009379865.1 Candidatus Nitrosocosmicus sp. | reverse complement strand
CTAATATTATGAGGACAAAGGTTAGCAAGACGACTCCATTTGATTCATTTAGGATTTCAGTATTTGTTCTAGCCTGAACAGCTGACTATTCTGACTCATTAGACTAATAATCTAAACATCTCAATGCACCTCCTCTGAAAAGCCCAACAATTTTATAAGGAATTAAGAATCACATTTTTTTGAGGGTCCGTAGCTCAGCATGGATAGAGCGCCTGCCTTCTATCTAATAAGATGATTATGAAGAAAGCCGGAAGTCGAGGGATCGAAGCCCTTCGGGCCCGTTAATCACATGGGTTCAAATATTTCATCGAGCATACTAGAAATAGGAGATTTCGTTTGCCTGCTAAATTAATTACAACCATAAAAAATATAGAGATTAAAGTAGAGAATGAAACTAATAGGCAGCTAATAAAAGATTTTCATGAATATTTTCTTGAATTGTTATATAAAAAGTTATTATGATGAGTTCAATGTGAATTAATTAGATATTATTCAAGATTTCAACTAAATATTTATAATTCGATTAAATGCTTTTAGTTAGTTTGTATTATATTATAGCGTTTTAAAGGAAGCTCGAAATACAAATGACAATAGTGTATTTGGCACACAAGGAGGCCATGTAACTTTGCTAACTTTTCTCTGACTTGGTTAAACTTTGAAACATCAGGTCGGTAATAATGTCTTACAAAAACAGAACTAGAAATCCGTCCTTGCAACAGATCTATGATTTCAGATTCGACACCCTCATTTCTCAAATATGTTGCAAAGACTTTTCTACAGTAATACATATTCATATCCAATCCTTTTCTTTTTAACATGAGCTTTAATGCATTGTAACTAACATTCACAGGACAGTTTTTTGTTAATTCAATCAGAGATTTATCTACAACAGAAATGAAAACCTTTTTAGTTCTTCGGATGAATTCATTTGGAAATTTATAGTGTTCAAGTATTCCCTTCTCCCTATTCCAATAGTTTTCTAAATCACCATGTACAATACCAATAGATGTAGATACTTCTATTGGCCTTAATCCAGTTAGTGTATTAAATATAAACAGATTCCCCTGGGGTTTTGGTATTTCCGAAATTACACCTTTTAACCACTTTAGCATATCTGAATAACTTGTTTCATTAACGATTTTATTAAATATAGATAGAGAATTATCTCCTGTGGACCACAAAAGATTGTATTTCTTTATAATTTGCTTCCAAAGGTCATGCCGCCCGCTAAACTTTGACAATGATGACAAAGCCTTCATAATATGTAATCTTTTGTTTGGTGAAAAAGTCAGTAGTTCGTTAATAGTATTCTCATCAAATAGATACTTGTAATATTTGATTGAATAGTTATATCTATCATTAACAGTAGTGTTTATTCCTATTCTTTGCAAATATTCTCTGTAACCTAACCAAAATTCTTGATCCAATCTATATATGTTACTACTATGACTAGTCGTTACTAATGAGCCTTGACATGGCGGGGGTCGTTGGTTCGAATCCGACCCAGCCTATCGAAATTAGAATTGGTGTTTAAACAAACTAGATTACATATGGATTCAAAAATATTTGCATAACTTATTATAGAAAAAAAATTGGAAAAAGGGTATAATCCAAACTACCATGTATTTATAACTAATTTTGATATATAGAAAGTCTGAGGAAATTTCTGTAAGGAATTGAAATGGTTGATAATATAGAGATAATACACAGATTTAGCAAAGAAACATTCTGATAAACTCGCCTCCAAGGGAATCTATCCTGTAGTCAAACATACCTATCAAGATGATGGATAGATAGTAAGGGATGGTTTTGCTATAGACAAAGAATCTTTAGGAATCCTCAGGCTAGAATCATGGCTATATTCATTGATGAATTACCGGCAAAGAAGAAATCTAATCTAATAAATTGAAGCAAACAAGATTAGTATAAATATTTCATAGTTTTTTGATTAATCTCCACAAGCCTAGTCCCATTATTACGAAGCCCATTATTATCAATGATAAGTATACATTGGGAATAGCAATCGCCAAATATAGATTCAAACCAAATGCTGGTTCTATGATCTTTGATATAGCTAGGAGTGAACCTCCGGAAATAAGTAGTAGAGTTACAAGTTCTGTTTTTAATCCATATCCAATTCCAAATGACGTTAACAATAAAATAATAGAT
>WHSX01000315.1 GCA_009379865.1 Candidatus Nitrosocosmicus sp. | reverse complement strand
TATTCACCTTCTGATAAACTCGATAAAGAAGTTCACGCTGATACTAGTACTAATTTTGGTAATTCAAAATCTATAGATAATTTTTCTAGGTTTATTACAGAACTATACAACAACTGTAAAAGACATCAGGTCAACCCATCGTCAATAATTAACTGGGTCGGGGACCTATTCGAATTTAATTCATCTCACCTCGGAATTAATACGGATAATGATGGTACAAATCTTCATATTTCTAGAGAATCTCAGAACAGTAACATTCTAGAGCAAACAGATGCCCAGTTACCTTTTATTTCGAAAATAGATGGCTATATAGCCCAAAAAAAGATAGAGGTGCGTAGGCTCAAGAAAGACAAATCTATTCTAGTTGATAATATTAATAATTTAATTAATCAAAAAAATACAGTAACACAGAATCTTAATAATATTATTGCAAAAGAAAAACGGATCTTCAGTTACTATCGCTGGTTTAGTAATTTAAAACAAGAACTGCTCCAAAGAAGAAGCATAAAAATAGAAGAGGAAATTGAAACCTTTGCAAGGGTCATTGTTGATTTAAAGGAACTTAATTTTGATATATTTCAGATAATACATTATTACAAAGAGATAGAATCATTAAGACAAGAAAGAGACCTACTTCAAACTGCTATTAACTTACATATACCACTAAGGAATGATTTGTTAAAAGAGATTGCTAATTTAGATGAAGGGATAAGTTATTCAAAACTAACAATGTACAACTATAACGAATTATTCAATATGGGTCTTGGGTTAAAAGAGCTCAAACAATTAGTAAAATTAGTTAAGGAAATCGCCATAGCAAACAAGATAGACTATTTTGATGCGGTACCAAAATTTCTCAAGGATATAGAAGAGCAGTACGATGATAAGTTAGGATTTGAAAATACAATAAACAATCTTAGATCAGAAAATGAAAAATTACAAACTGAAGTTCCAGAATACAGATGGTATTTGCAATTACAAGGTATCGTGAGCCCTATCATAATACATCTTAATAGTTGTGGTGTATCTAATGAAGATATCATAAATATAAATAATTTGGTGTTATCTTTTAAGAATAGCAATTTCATAGATACTCCCTATTTTAAAGAAAAAGACAATAGTAACAATAATAGATCTAGCCTTAGTAACAACGAATACTGGAAATTATTTATAAATAAATTAGTGCGGCTAAAGAACATACAGGATGAATTTGACGAAAAATTATCGAGTTTAAATTACCTAAAAATACAAATAGAAACATTAGACAAGAAAAAACAAGATATTGAACAAGTCCAACTAAATGCAGTATTCAATCTAAATCGGGTTATCTCACAAACGTCTCTTACAATCGAAACAGCACGACAAATCAATGAAGGAATAAACAGAAAAATAATGACTGCTTATCCTAGATCAAATCCTTTCCTAGTCAATTTGATGATTCTAAATAACAAAAATGAGAAGGATGATGATTAATACGGCAAAAACAAATAACCCTTGTTTGATTCTTAAATCTGGCAGATCATAATACAGTCACTTTTGTGTCTCGGAACGGATTATTTCAGTTAGAGTAGAGGTTCTCTATACCCTAACTCAATAATCATATTCTTCATATCTTCCAATTATAGAGTTATTGAAATCTATGATATAGTTTGTCATATTCTGAAATTAAATGAAAATCAAGCAAGAATATCAAATCGATTAGAATTTTTCCTGTTCTTGCAAATAAAACAAGATCCGATTAGCTGTTTTAACGTCATCTCCATGCAATTGCTTTGAATTTGATGATATTCTTACGCTGGTTTTCCCTTTTTCTGAGGATGATTCTTTTGCTTTTTCTCTACCTTCCATTATAGTACTATTTCTTTTCTCATTAGACTTTTTCATGGTGATTTTAGTCTAATAACTATAAAACGGGTTAACTTTTTTATGTTAAAAAATGTAATTAGATAGAAGGATTAGCTGACAATCTATTTAGTCAACTATAGGATCAAATCAACCGACTTCAGGAGACCAAAACTCATTTCTCAATCAATTGATATTAAATTAGTTTTTAATTAATAATTTCTGCAATATTATCTTGAAATAGAAATGTAATCCTTTGATATTGTAAAATATAAAATTGTTTAAGAAACTCCACTAGGTTGTTTATGTTCAGAATGCTCAAGCTTGATGTGTTCTTCTTTC
>WHSX01000314.1 GCA_009379865.1 Candidatus Nitrosocosmicus sp. | reverse complement strand
AAATAGCTAAGAATAATTATAATGCAGAGATTAATTTATTTGACCTCAGGAAAAATAGATTACCTATTTATGAACCCAATTTAAATCATGATCGAATTCAAACGGCAGAAAAAGAAAGCTTACAAATGGCAAATACCTTGGTCAAATGGGCAGATGCGATTATTTTGACTTCTCCTGATTATCATGGCTCAATGTCAGGAGTATTAAAGAATTTTTTAGACTATTTTTGGAAGGAATTTTCTGGAAAAACATTTGGATACATTTGTGCATCTCATGAAAAAGGCCTCACAGTAATGGAACAAATGAGGACCGCAGTGAGACAATGCTACGGTTGGAGTATGCCCTATGGTATCTCCACAAGCTCTGATGACTTTGATGATGCAGGCAACATAACAAACAAAAAAACACTGCTAAGGATAGAAATGCTATCTAGAGATCTAGTGTATTACGGAAAAGCTATTAGAAATCAATTTCTCACAGATGCATCAAATAAAGTCAAAGAATCTTATTCATTTCTTACATCAAATAAAGACTGAACTATAATACTAATAAAAGCATTTTATTAGTTTCTACTATAATTTAAAGACATAGAAAACAATCATATGTCTTAATGTTAATTTAATCAATAATTACATACCAATTGTACAAAACCAATACAACATCTTTTTTGAAATGGGCAGGTGGAAAGAGAAGGCTAGTTACATTATTAGATAAACTTACACCCACTAACATTGACAGATATTTTGAGCCCTTTTTAGGTAGTGGTGCTTTTTTCTTTTATTTAATCCAATCAAGGAAACAGTTTAAAGCTTACTTATCAGATTCGAATCCTCATTTAATTAACACGTATAGAGAAGTAAGAGATAACGTAAATGAACTAATAGAAATCCTGATGGTTCATCAAAATGGTTATCATAAAAATGGAGAAAAGTATTACTATTCTGTTAGAGATAATCAAAGTAATAAAACCAATACAGATACAGAAGCAGCAGCGAAGTTTATTTTCTTGAATAGGACGTGTTATAATGGATTGTACAGGGTAAACAAAATAGGAAACTTTAATGTTCCCCATGGTAGGTATTTTAATCCAAAAATATGCAATAAAGAGAAGCTTATTGATTGCTCAAGTTTGCTTAATAGTGCGGAGGTAAAGATTGTTTGTGATATTTATATAAATACTACTTTAAAGTGTAAAGAAAATGATTTTGTTTATTTGGACCCTCCCTATTTTCCAGTATCAAGAACATCAAACTTTACAGATTACACTAAAGAAAGTTTTGGAATTCAGCAACACAAAGAATTGGCTAATGAGTTTGACAGACTAGACAATATTGGCTCTAAAGTATTGCTTTCTAATTCTAATTCAGAATATGTTAAATCATTATATAAAAAATACTGCATTTTAAAGGTGAAATCGACTAGAAGTATTAACTGCAATGCAGATAGAAGAAGTGATCATCACGACTTGATAATCTCAAATTACAATAAAAGAATAAAAGATACGGAGAACACGACCCATAAGTTAAACAAGCTGATGATATCAAAAATAGTAAGCGACTGATGCATCCATATATGCATGTATGTACATGTACATCCTATCAATTAGTTATAAAAAAACACTTTAAAATTCACGAGCTCACTCAGATTAAACCCACCATACGAAGCTTTTGAGGCAAATAGGTTTCGGATAGATATTTAAATCCATGTTTAAAAAAAGCATCTAATTCACATTTTTCCTTTTTATTTAAAAAGAGATTTAGTTCTTTTTGCCATTGTTTATTTTGCATCCAAGGTTTCTTTTTCATGTCATTGGCTCTATTAATATCTTCATCACTCGCTGTCAACCGAGCAACTTCTGGAATGTTATACTGATAAATATCTGAAAACATCATTCCAAGGACCTGAGCATCTGGAGTTACCAGTCTTTCACTATCATAACTCAACGATTCACTACCAATTTTGTACCTTAACGCAATACCTAAGCCCCAAGGATCTGCATCGGCAAAAACCACCACAGGTTTTTTCCACTGTTCATTTAGAATCTTCACCATCATTCTTGTTGCACGATCCGGTTCACCCGATCCAGTCAATAAAATAGCGTTGTACTTTTGAATAAAACCAGATTTTCTTATATTATTTAGAACGGTGTCTTTTTCGACCACCATTACAAAATCCGCCTTGACATCATCTATTTGGACATCCCCCATGTTGGTTGGGATAAGTTGAGATGTGGCTCTGCTTCCAAGATTGCAATCTATAATATCACCCCCAACCCGCAATTTCATAGGGCCAG
>WHSX01000313.1 GCA_009379865.1 Candidatus Nitrosocosmicus sp. | reverse complement strand
ATGCTTCATAGAAGCAAAGGATTGCTATAGCTTTTTCGTTAACTTTACAGAGCCACTTGGAGCATAGACATCCATATCAATAAGCAAAACATTGTAACCCTTTGACACTAGAGTTGCGGAAAGGTTTACTGCTAATGTGGTTTTACCTGTTCCACCTTTGTATGAATGGAATGCTATGACTTTCGCCACTAAGTCAAAATTTACTTTTATGTATTTTAACTTTATTAGTAATAATCATTGATCAATCACTTCAAGTGGAGAAAGTAAGGACAATTAAGATTCATTGTGATTGATGTGCACATTCTTTGATAGATAATCATGAATTAAAATTTCTTCAATGACTCGGGGTAGGAGCTGCCTTTCTGTTTTTAGTGTTCGACAGGATAGATAAACGTATTTACAATTGGCAAAAAAAGATAGAAATCAAGATTCTAGCAATACGTCATCTCAAAATTCTTACTTAAGATGCAGCTGAAGTACAAGAATGATATACTTTAGTATTTTTATTGATTGTTGGTTGCTAAACTCTAAAACTCCCTCCAAGATAAATCATCATGATGTATAACAAATTCCTGCTTGATCTTATCATCATATTGGAGAAAAGATTGTCTCCGTCCTTAATGATTAAAATGGCTCTCCGTTATGAGTCAAGTAAAAGATCCTAATAGTTAAACCATATTTTGATTGGGTCCGATAAATTGTTGTTACGCATAATTTTTCATGGTCGTATAATAACCTATACAAGTTCTTTAATTTAATATCTCGTAAACTTGTTTGAATATTTGTATACTATGAACAGTAGTATGTTTATCGGTGGATCCTTTAATACTAGATAATATACCAAAGACTACATCAGTATAGAACGATGATACATTTTAGAAAATTTTAATCAGCTAACCCATAGATTATGTTTTTAACCTATCATTTACACAACTTGTCTATAGATGGATGGAGACCAGGAATCATGCAAAAAAATACTATTGTCAGATCCGATGACATATATTCCAAAAATAATGTTTTTTACTAAAGGTAGAGGCACCCACAAAGATTATCTCACAAGCTTTGAACTTGCCTTACGTGATGCTTCAATAAGCGACCTAAATCTGGTATCGGTATCTAGTATCAAACCACCACAATGCAAGATAGTAAATAAAGAAGAAGGTAGAAAATACCTGAAACCAGGACAAATTGTTTTTACGGTAATGGCTAGATCTGGTACTAACGAGCCAAACAGACTAATTGCCGCATCCATCGGGCTAGCCAGGCCAGCAGATGATGTTCAATATGGGTATTTGTCAGAGCATCATTCAACTGGAGAGACAGCTTCAAAGGCCGGAGATTATGCAGAAGATTTGGCTATGGAAATGCTTGCCACAACAATTGGATTGCCCACTGATCCAACGCTTACATGGGATCAAAACGAAGAACAATGGAAACTTTCAGGGAAAATTTATAAAACACAAAATTTTACCCAGTCAGCTGCAGGAAATAAAGATGGCATGTGGACGACGGTAATTAGTGCGGCTGTATTAATATTGTGAATCCATTATTCCCATGGCATGGGATATTTTTGTAAACTTATTATCTAGAATCACAAAAGAAAATTTTCAATCTGGGATCATGATGTGAATATGATTAGATAGACTACTTTATTATTTCATTTTCAGTAGATCTATTGGAATTAGGTATTGGCTTAGGCCTTGATTTGCATTGATAATACTATTTTTTATCCCTCTTGACCATTTTATCAAAGACTTTACTACTTTATCCACCTACAATAAAAAATGGGTATTTTTGATCGATGGATGTATTAAGATTTGTATTTATTCTATGATGTTTGAATCAGGCATGACAACTGTAATTCGAAGTCAAAAAGTAAGAGTAAGAGTAAATGGGTACAGGACCCACTATGATTGCGGATATGATGCTCTACTTTATTTAAAAAAACCAACCTATCCCTTTGACTAAATATAGAATTTCAACAAATCAACATACTATCTCATCCTAATTATCTAATCAATTCGTAAAACCAGTTACTAATAAGAATCCCATACTAAATAGTGAATACACTGATGTACCTCATTATATTATATCTCCAAAAGGAATTGAATATATCAAAAGATATGAATCGCTTAAACAGTTGTATTCACGATTAATCAAATATAATTTGGAATTACGAAATACTCTTTTTTACAAAAAGGATTTATCATAAGACAGATCTTTTTTAATTAATCATGCCATTATTTCATATGATTTCACAATTAATAAAGAAATAATATTTATTAAAAATAATGTATTATAGATTA
>WHSX01000312.1 GCA_009379865.1 Candidatus Nitrosocosmicus sp. | reverse complement strand
GTCTATTTGAAAATGATTGCTAAAGCTAAAATGAATTATGACCCAGTCTCAATTAGTTAGATTTGTAATGCCGTCTGTCCACAAGTTGCCTCTTCGATCTCGAATTGATTAAGACCCATTCCTAAATTTGAGGATAGAGGTCGAATCCCCACAATAAATTTTTAAAGGATTAAGTGGCATCGATACTATGAAACTAAAGACTTTTTGTTCTCTGACTATGATTCCTACTTTGATTCTTATACTATTGTTATTGTCATCATTAGATAATTATTCGATACAAACTGACACATACGGTCAGCCTCTTGATGATGCCTCTCTGAATCAATCCAATACAGATTCTGTTTTAAGTAATGGATCATCTGCAAACTCCACTACAGCATATAATAGAACTGGAGCTGAATAAATATAAAAATAGTTGAATGGAGTAATGCATCTCATTAGGAACCATACTCAATTTTCAGTATGGCCTAGTGTTGTGGTTCTTTATGGCGATAAACAATATTTCTAAGGCGAACTTCTATCCTACTACCTAGAAGATTTATTATTTTTGATCTGAGGAGTCAAACAAAAATATTACCAAGTACGTGGCTTTATGCTTTTTTTCTAAATTATTGCAGGAGGGACTCCGATGACAATATTTACAGTTCCATATTTTGTATAAGGCATTGATACTGAATTTCTAATTAAGTAAAACTGCGGTAATTATCTACATACTTTCAGCAACAAATTAATTGTAAAACTAATTCAGTTTAATGTTACATAATCTCGATATAGGATACAGCAATAATATTCTTAATGAATTATATTTGCATTAAAAAACCAATTGGCATATCATTACTATCCGTCTTTCTGGCGATTTCAATTTCAATTACCCTCACTGATTTATCTTATGCCTATGTGGAATTCGATGTTAGTGGTAGTGATGGCGCTGAAGATCGCTCTATAACTAGTTCACAAAGCTCTATGCAGGGTTCATATTGTTATGCGCCACCAAATGCTACTATCATAGATTCTTGTAATTCTGAAGATCTGTCGTCCAGTGAGAATACTGGTTTTAATATTTATGAACAATGAGTCCATTTTCCTTTTCCAAGGGACCAAAATGTAAAGTCAATATTTGTTTAAGGGTACCTCGCGACATAAGGCTGCTACATGGTAGGTTGGATCACCAAAGATTTCTATTGTTGTCTCATTAAAGTGACAGATATACTCCAAGCTTTAGGACCTTCCAGATTTATATCCAGAAAGACTAAGGGCTAAACAATATTTAAGATCGTTTTCGCCTGCTTGAGAACTCGCCATCCTCTACTATACCAAGCGTATCAAAAAATATAACGTAAACATTTTAACTCATGACTTGACAATTTCCACTATATTCAATTGTCAGTTACTGGGCTTATGGACTATAATTGAGCAATGTCTTTGTAACTTACAAAATCTATTTAGAATTACTACTAAAAAAATATTTCAAACTAAATTATACCTAAGCAAATAATAACTTTTGATATGATATCTGAAAGGGAATCAAGGATCAGATTAGCTGAAGACTGCAAATATCTTACTTCAAAACTACCTTTCGGAAATTTCAACTTCTCACATCTTGGAATTCAGTTGTCCATTACGAAGAGGGAAGGATCCGGTAGAAACAACAGGATAGCTAAAGAAATTCAGATCAACAAGGAACCAATAGACAATCACGTTTTACTATCTATGTTTACTACTCCAGAGTTGATTGAACTAAAAGTTACTCTAGCCAGAAATATTAAAGTAGAGAAAGAAATGATGTAGTCGATCCCTTTGAGTTTTTAGATATTTCGTCACGTCCAAGGTTAGGAAGGGTAAGAATTCTTCAATAGCACCTGATGTAGTTTTGGAGGCGCCATGTCTAAGCCATCTTTTGTTAATTTGTCAAGAATCAAAGAGTGCGTAATTGCAATGAGTTTGCGAAGTGGCCAACCCCTTGACCTGCGAAAATTTTGAAAATTTTGTCATACATAGACAAATATTATCATGTTAGTCTGAAATTTCATATCTTCAGGGTCAAAAAAATATTTTAGAATTATACAATCGAAGGTATAAATGCGGTGTCAAAAGGGAATTTGAAACGCAGAACTTAAGCATTTGTTGCCAAAACTTTTGAGAGAAAAGTGTTACAATTACCATAGATGCTATTATGATTAGTAACGTCGTAGCGGCCTAACTCAGAAATAATAATGAAATGTATTTTTTCAATAATTAATAAATCATGTACTTAGTTGTTGTAAGCCCAGACATAGGTGACAATATAGCTTACAGACATGGGTTACACTTC
>WHSX01000311.1 GCA_009379865.1 Candidatus Nitrosocosmicus sp. | reverse complement strand
ATCGTTATGAAGTTCGTTGGAAAGAATATAAGTATAGCGACAAGGCGTTTGCCGAAAATGAATCTATGTGAAAGACTCTATTTATCCTTTATCAGATTTTCAAGAAATATCTTAATGTGGAACAAAAATAGATCTTTTACGATGTCATCTAAAGCATTATGAGATTTTCCTAATATACCGTTCATAATTCAAAAGTACTTTTGTATTTTGTATCTGTGGTCAAAAAATCACAAATGAATAGTTAAGGACATGACATATGTCATAAATTAATAAGTCTAGTTTGCGATATTATATTAAGGAATTTTTAGAAAAATGAATTCTAATCATAAAAAGCGAATTGATTTCACTAAATCATTAGAGTATGATGATAAGGAGGATGTTTATTATGTGAAATCAGTTACTACAGGAGAGAAATATATGGTTAATAAATTAAAAGATAATAACCATTGGTTTTGTACATGTAAAGGATATTTGTATTCGTCTGGAAACCCCAAGAAATGCAAACATACTCAAAGGATTAGAGTAATTGATCAGTTGTATAAAAAATATGCTGATAAGATTACAAACATCAACTTAGGAGGTAGATAATTGATCTAGAGTAATGTGAACAAAATTATGGATATCTAACAATTCTTATATTGAGAAATTCTACATCGGTTGCATGACTAAACCTTACTAAATATCTATAATTGATTTATGTTTTGGATAGTTATTGTTTTCTTGAATTAAATTATATTCAATCTTGAATAGTATTATCACGATTTGGCATCTTTATTCTACTTATTCGGGTATTAATAGGATTTAAAGATCAAAAATAAAAGTTAAACTTGTATTAAAGATATTCTTAATTAACTAATTATTTCATACTGTTCAAAGTTAAAGAATATCCACGTATCCCAGAAAATTTCTTTAATGTCTTATTATGTTATTTTAATTTTCGTTGGAGTTTTAGTGGCTGGCATCACCGTATACAATGCTGATAATAATCTCTCCTTTGCAAGATATGATGCTATGGAATCTAATTATCAGATAATACCTGGAGAACCTTATCAACCAAAGATTATACCTATTAGTAATCAGATTGAGCCATCTTTTTTTAAAATTTCAAGTTCTACTCCTACTGACAGTAACATCAGTATTAATACATTTACTGACAATTCTGAATTTAGACAAGACATTAGTGGAAAATATACAAATCCTAAATATGGTATAACAGAATTTGAAATTCCACCTGGCTGGTTTGCAACAGAAAGTATGAACGGCGATAATGGTATTGTTCTTACTCTGCTTCCCGGAACAACTGAAGAATTTTTCACAAAACTAAATTCTTTGTCTAACAATGAGACCATGCCTGTAATGAATCTCGTTATACAAGATAAGGAGGATCTAAAGGAACGACTAATGTCATCCTCTTTATTTGATACTGGGTCGTCATCTTTTTCCACTGGGTGTAAGGAATTAGCCTCAAATTCAACGTCTACAGTAAACGATAAGCAGTTTCAAATTTCAACAATGAAATGTTTAACAGCAGATAAGGAGCCCACGGCAGATGGAATTGACTTGTCATGACGAAATAGCAAAGTCTTACAAGTATGACTCATCTGCCTCAATTTATATCCTACAATTGGTATTATCTAGTGACTTCGTCAAATAAAATGGTAAATGATGCATACTTATCTAGATTCCAACCAGTCTTAGATGATGCAATTCAAACATTAAAAATAGGATAATAATCAGAGATTCTGATTAGGTTATTTTTCATTAGTTTCACAATATTACATGTCAGGAGTATATTCAGCTTTGAACCTTATCCCCACGGATGTGAGCGACTAGAACTAATAATCAGAAGTTGACTAGAATTATACCGGGATACTCTTAACCATCGAAAGATACCAGATCTAATATATTTCATAGTTTAGGTATCGACATTGAGTATGAGAAATTAAAATCAAAGAAGAATAATGTTTAAGTAAACTTAAGGGAACAGTACTTCTAATATACTTATGATCCCTTGTATACTTATTAGGTATCTTTAGGTCCTATTACTCATGACTAATCCATATTTGCAAGAATGTCTTTTTGAGTCAATGAAATTAATCAGAATGAGAAAGCAGGATCTTCGCAATATGATTTGTAGGAGAGAGAATAGATGAGTTATAATAACAAGGTAAAGAGAAAATTAAAACTACAGGTAGACATTTCAGTTGATGGCTGTATCGCAGGGCCCAACAATGAAATGGACTGGTTAATTTGTAATGATGATTGCATGAAATACATACTCGATTTAGCAGACTCAGTTGATACCATTCTCATGGGA
>WHSX01000310.1 GCA_009379865.1 Candidatus Nitrosocosmicus sp. | reverse complement strand
TAGTGATAATGACAACTAGCTATAATTCTATCGAATTTTGGGATAGGCTCTAAGTTAATAATCCAAGATAGATGACAGTTTATGTCACAAGTACAAATTAGTAACAGTTCTCAGCCGTGGAGATTAAGTTCTTAGTGGTAGTAGGGCTCAAATTATTATACTAGAACTAGTGATTATTCAAGTGACTCGTTTTTGGTAAACTAAATACAAAGGTAGATCCTATACCATCTTGGTTATTAAAAGCCCAAATTTTGCCACCCATAGCCTCAACCAATTTTTTGCTGATATAAAGCCCAAGTCCTGTACCTACATCTGAATCTGTATTGAATTTCTCAAATAATCTAGGAAAAACAGATGGAGATA
The DNA here is from genome assembly GCA_009379865.1 of Candidatus Nitrosocosmicus sp. Classification (GTDB taxonomy): domain Archaea; phylum Thermoproteota; class Nitrososphaeria; order Nitrososphaerales; family Nitrososphaeraceae; genus Nitrosocosmicus. Next base: position 1,995 of record WHSX01000310.1, on the reverse strand, counting down.
TTCCTTTACCTGAATCTGATATAACAACGTATGTTTGCTCTTTTTCATATTCATTTGATTTGGCTGGTTTCACATTCCCTGGAGGGAACTTACTTTTATTCATATTCTGATTCATTTTTCTATTTTCTTGGATAGCAATGTTCTCATAAATTAGTATGTCTAAACTTTCACCATTTTTAGAAAATTTGATAGCATTATCAATCAAGTTATTTAAAATTTGGTTTAGCCTGGCCTTGTCTGTATAGACCCAATAGTGCTCTTCCAGTAACGTATCATTGATAAAATTGACTTTGATATTCTTTTCTTTTATCTTTTGATCAAGATGAAAGCTAACAAGATCATTAATCTCTTTTACTAAATCTACTCTTTCTTTTTGTAGCATTATCATGTTTTTTTGATTAGAATCTATCCTTGCAACATCTAGCAGATTATTTATTAAATTCCCTAACCTTATTGCATTTCTAGAAATACTTTCGTGGTGGTCATGAAGTTTCACAATGATTCTTTCTAATTCTTGTTGTTCTAGTTCATTTCTATATTTTAGTAAATGATCAAACAGTTCATCATCGATTTCTACATACCCTGTTATAGCTTGTGTAGGTGTTCGTAGTTCATGTGCGGCGGTGTTAATAAATTCTCGTTCTATTTGTTCACTTTCAACTAGTTTTTCATTTGCAGTTCTTAAATTATGATATAACTCTGCCTGATCCCAAAGGCTATCAAATATAGATACGTATGATAAAACGGTAGGTTTACTGGTAGAATATGTGGCTAACCCTGAAGCCTCTCTAAATGTTTGTTTTGAGTCATCATTTAGCTCCACAGTAAGTAGAAATTTCTTATCAACAACGAGGATTGTCGACTTTATCCTCTGTGACTTTGCTATTTCTCTTACGACAATATTTCTACATTGTTTATTGTTTTCTTGCTTGTTAAATAAGGATAAAAATTTTTGAATATCTCTGTTTAAAGGTGACATGATACTTATGCCTATATGCTCATTTCTTTGCCGATCCAATAATTCAATAAATAGTCCTTGTCGCGTTAACGCACCAATAGAGGGAAACATTATTAGGATTTCCTCTTTTGCGCTATTTACCAAGTTTGAAAATATTCTTTCTGCTTCACTAGGATCTTCTATCACCATAGTAGTTTGAGTAACTTGATTATGCATTTTTTCTTTAGAGTTTAAGGTTGTCTTGATATTAGATGGGAGCGGAGATAATCTATCTTCTTCTGTTGAGAAGGTCGAAGAATCCTCTTTTACAAACATAGGATCGGTATTATCAAGATCGTGTGAATGTGTCAATTCCCATCAAACAACTCGATATAGAATTTCATATGATAAATGTCTTTATAGTCTATCGTGATTGGTTCAGAATCATTAAGAGATTCGGAGTTTATGATCGTCAATGGTGATTCCTATGATATAAGATATTGTGCGTGGATGTTATGAGGATAATATCCCTGGTGGATCATTGGTAAGAAAAGCTAGCTTCCTAGCAAGACTATGGGCAGTATACAAATATTTTTATTTGATAGTTGATAGTACATCTTTAGACATGACATGAATCAAGAATTTGTAAAAAATGTCGATACAGTTAAAATAGAAAAAATAAGAGACAACCTTGAATAGTTTTATTCAAATTATGAATACTTTAAAAAATATTATCCGGCTAAATATGTTGCAATAAAAAATAAAATAGTAATAGATTGTGATAAAAACAGGTAATCTAATACTCCATACCCGTCTTAAAAATGACAAAGGGAAGGGATTTGTTTACATATTAAGTAGTCATGGGTTTAGACTTTAGTCGACAGTAATTTACAATAGTGAAAGACATCTACTAATAGCAAGATAATTTAATAAATTCCCTATAAACCGTATATAAAAAAGTTTGAATGAATAACAAATATTGATCTACTATGGTAACATCCTGAATTTGATGCCATTTGATTTGACCTATTGCTTCGCATACATAATATTTGATGTAC
>WHSX01000030.1 GCA_009379865.1 Candidatus Nitrosocosmicus sp. | reverse complement strand
TGATGAATCGTTAATATCCCTTCTCCACCACACCATATGAGAATTTGGCAAGTGGCCCTCTTTGTACGCATTTTCCACGTCGTAATCAACTTCTAAGATTTTTATCTTGTCATTATTGAGATTATCGTTAACCCAATCGGTCTCACAAAGGACATCTTGATTGGCATAATGTTTGGTCATGAATAATTTAGGAATCTAAACTATATAATACATTTGTCTTCCAAAAGGAGGGTTATGAAGACGATATTAAAAACAATAAAATAGTACGAGAAAATATGTTTGAGTGAAACAGGCTAAATGGGCCGGTAGTTTAGTCTGGTAGAATACCTGCCTTGCATGCAATTAGCAGAGGATACGTAGGTGGTCGTGGGTTCAAATCCCACCCGGTCCACATTTATGATGACTACAAAATATGGTTCCATGTTAAGTAGTGGTATATCCTTAACAATATAGAATTCTTTGAATATTTAGTCACCTGAAATAAAAATTCATTGAAGACTAGCAAAGATAAAAAAATTATGAATTGATTTTTTTTCCAATTTGTAGCATAATAAAATATAATCCTAGCGGATTATTTGTGTAAATTTTGAGAGGAACCGGTAAACTCAATTGATGGCTTGGTAGCCATATCGTAATAGTTTTGAAAATCATGTGAAAGCGTTTTCACCTCAACTCCCGTGAACCCTGCATCTCAACATTTCCAAAGCTTTTTCCCTTCCCCACATGGCACCCAACCCAGCACCATTCTGCGAAAGAGAACCTGACATGCAATGCAAACAAGATATACTGTATAAAAAGGGACCTAATGGATGATTGATATTTTTGGCAAGATCTGTAGAGGACAATATATCTTGCGTCAAAAACACAATTCTGCTGTTTAAGGAATCAAAGATAAACTTCTGTGTCCTCGAAGGGTTTATTTGATCATGTATTACGGCAAATGCTGTAATAAAATCAAATTTTTTAGTTGGTTCGATGGTTAAGAGATTTTGGACCTCAAACAAAGTATTGAAATTATTCAAGGTTTTTGAATCGGCGGTGGCTCCTTTAATTGCGTCTTCTGCTACATCATATCCAACAAACATTGAATTCTTTCTCAAAATATATTAAGGCTATTGAAAGAGAATGATCGAATATTTGTTAACTAAAACCTAAATTTCAATCTAAGAAATTTGATAAATCGAAATAAAGTTTTGTAAATCCTCCTCTTTACAATTCCTTAAGTAAAAAGCCATTGTCATATGAAAATCATAATATGCTACTGTTGAATGAGTCAAAAAGCGTCAGAATCCAAATATGTAAGTTATCGGTTATAAGATTCATTAGATCATAATCCGTATGTTGAATACAAGTCTGATTATTAATATTCTATAAAAACATTTTAGTTTGGAGTAATTCAAATAATAATAATGTCGATTTCAGATTTGGTAAAGACTATTACACTGTATAGTATCGTTATAGTTTCATTTCTAAGTATATTTCAAACTTAAAGCACCATTATGAATGTTCTAGCCAGTAGCGAAGAAGATCCTGATAGAATTTCAGTAGAAGGGTTAGACATATCTTATCGGATGCACGACCAAAAAGCAGGAGATGTAAAAAACCATTTTGAAACGGGCATGGAAGAAATAAATAGAGATAACTGGATATTTGTAAACCACGATATTTACGGGTCAAGGAACAGTAATCAAACTCAGATCGACAAATCTAATGTGGGAGATCTAAAAGTCAAGTGGCGATTGAATAACACCTATGAAATTCAAGACCCACCCATAATAGTAAACGGTAGTGGTTATTTTCAGGACTATATAGGGAACATCATTTCTTTTGATACTTTGACTGGCAACATTAAATGGAGGCTTGATTTAGACGGAGGCCCAACTATGGGTCTGTATTTTTCAGATGGAATAATTTATGCTACCCTGGGAACTAAAGCTAAAATTATTTCAGTGGACTCTAAGAATGGAGAGATATTGTGGGAGTCTCCGAAATTAGGTGATACCGGTTTAGGATATGCCATAAATTCACCACCCTTAATTTGGAAAGATTATGTAATCGCAGGATCTGGCGGTAGTGGACTTCCCCCTGGAAAGGGGTTTGTAAAGGGCAACATAACGGCGCTAAACAAGACAGATGGGAGCATCCTATGGAATATTGACACAACGACTGGAGCGTGGATTGAGAACGGTAAAAATCCCCCTAACGGCGGAGCAACAGCTTGGTCAGGCGGCTCAATTGATCCGGATACAGGAATTGCATATATCCCCTTGGGTAGTGCATCTCCTAATTTCAACTCATCAACAAGGCAATCACCCAATCTTTATTCTAATCACATGGTAGCAGTAGATATTAGGGAAGGCAAAATTATCTGGGCAACTCCATTTATTGCTCATGGGACAGTCTTGAATGTGAAGGTCCCAGACTCGCATGATTGGGATACTTCTTGGGGAAGTAGCGTAAGTAATGTAAAATTTGAAAATGACTCCTCAAAAAAAATAGTGATAGGGCATGACAAAATGGGCAATGTAATTGCAATGGATGCATCAACTGGTGAGGAAATATGGTGGACAACATTGGGTAGACAAGTTAACACTGACAGCCTACCATCACCATCTGGGAGCGGAATGATTTGGTCATACGGAATATATAACTATCATGCGGTAGACGAGAACAACTTATACATAACTGCAACCAATAGAGGATCAAATTTTTTTACTGAAGGATTAAGTGGACATAAAGTGGATCCTGAGAATTCGATCGAGCAGGGATTGGTAAATGGTACTATATATGCGCTAGACAAAAAATCAGGTGGTGTAAAATGGAAGATTGACACAGATTATCCCCCTAGAGTTTCTCCTCTGGTTTCAAATGGGGTTGTTTACACCGGTTACATCAAGTATGGTGAAAACTATAGGACCGGAATCATCTTGGCGCTAGACAATAACACTGGGGAAAAACTTTGGGAATATGATGTTCGAGGTTCAATTTCCCCTGTTGGACCATCTATTGGGGATGGAATGCTTTTTGTACCTACTGACAAAGTCAATTTGTTTCCTAACGAAGATGATGATAATGAGATAGGTGGATCGATAGTTGCATTCATGCCAATAGAAAATTAATTGATTCAGGTCTTATTTTTTTCATCTGTGGAGCATTCTAAACAACATAATGAAATAGAATTTGACTTGTTGTTTTTGTATTTAATGGTACAGTTCTTACATTGATCATATGGGCAATAATCACATTTTCTAAGTTCATTATCGCAAATCATTTTTGTACACAATCTGCAAAAACTAAAGTGTTTATTGCAAATCGCATTATTACAGTAATAACATCTTTTTATTTCCTGACCCCTGGTTATATCGATGTTCTTTTCACATACTATACAGACCTTCTTAGCTGGAGGCATTTTTGATCGGATTCCTTCCTTGCATTGTATTATTTATAGTAAATAGACAGTTAATTTAATTTATTTATGTGTAGGATTGATTGGGACAAATTTGACTAAAAAAACCATTTGGACTAGTAGAATTGCTTATATAGTCACATCCATGAATCTTTAGATCTAGATATTGAAACAAATAAAATCCAAAAAAGCAGAAAATAGAGCTTTCGTAATCTTATTTGTCTTTTCACCGTTTATTCAAGGTCAAACCTGTAACAGCGATTAGTAGTTCGTACTACAACTAAAAGCGATAGACGCTACGCTACGCAATTATCATTGCATGTTCAGCATCTATTAGAACGACTAAATGGGGGTTCAGAATCGTAAAGATTAAACGTGAACTAGAATCTAATCGACATTTCTATTCTATCTTTTTAGTAGAAATATATCTCTAATAAAAATTTTAGTTTAGTTGTACAGCCTGATCTTAAGAATTTTAAATAAATTCAAAAACCCATTAAACATTGATAATGAAGAATATTATGATAATTTTTTTGATTTCTATGATTACGTTATTTTCGATTATAAATACCAATTATGTTTTTGCAGATAATAAAGATACACAGGTTAAAACTAATGAGGGTACAGATGAATTAAACAGGGATCTTGTTCAAGATAATTACCAAAATAATCAATGTAGGGATGATGCAAAGTGCGACAACCAATCACTCGAACAGTTGAATAATCAAATTAATCAATGTAGAGATGGTGCAAACTGTGTAAATGAATCAGTTTCAAACATATTCGTATGCGAGGAGAGATCATTGTGCTTGATTCAATATGAAGGGCCATTTGAATTGCTAAATCCTTATTAAATTAGGTTCGAATTAGAGTTTCGCTTTTTTTGAGTAAGGGAGTTCAAGATTTTAAGAACATATATTGTGGTGTTTTCATTATGCCTGTTGGAAATCTATACTTCTTTTTTAAGGCTCTTCTTTAATTGTTAGATGAAGTCCAAGTACAACAATCTTAACCTTTTAGAATCTCGTCATCTTATAATCTCTAGTAAAATCTCAATAGGTCCTTTTTATGTATTCAATCTTTATGACAATCAATTCAAACGTGCTCTGGAGCTATCTACAACAAGAATAATACTATTTTACAAGTCAAAAATGCATAATTCATGGCAAATACTCGTTGAGTATGGGATCAAATTAACCTCATTTTCAAGTATGGCCCACAGGATTAGAGTTCAATATTAATAGCGCTTGGGACAATTCTCGGATAGTCCTTTTTGAACAAAATTACAACCAAAAAACTAATAAGTTATTCGCTATTCATCCAAAGGTTTAAAAAATTATAGGAATCCAATAATATTATGATGGTACAACAATTGATTTGCGACCAATGCAAGATTGTATTACTAGAGAAGGATTCAAAACATTTGAGTGATGAAAGATTTCCCATAACCGCGGAGGAAGCTAAAATGATTGACAGGGATCACAGAGGTCATGAATGCCATATCGAATTGGTTGAAAAGTTTGCATAGATTCGCCCAAACGTAAACAAATAACTTTAATCATAAATAAATTGAAAAGAGATTGGCAATGAAGAAAAATTTTAATGCTATGATGATTAAAAAATGTTATCCATCGGAGCCAAATAAGAATGGCAGCGAAATAAAATGGTCATTTATCCAAAGATCAGTAAAACAAATGTGGTAATGAATCTATGAGCCAAAGAACTCTGTTTTATGCTCCTCACTGCAAAAATAATCGATCTTTTTTACTCCTAGATTGGAATCACCATCTACATGAGGCCAGGCCTGACGGTGCTTTATTTCTCGACCGCATAAAGCACAATATATTATCCTCTCGTCAATACTCTCTTTACCATCAATATTATTCAATGACGAATCCATTTGAACTAGACGTTATATAATCTAGAATACTAAAGAAAGAATTTATGTAAGATAACTAAAGAAGATAGGTATATTGTCTTTCTTTGGAAATGCATCAGGTAATAATAGTAAGAAAAAAGACAAGTACAAAGAATTAACACTAGCTATAAAGCAAATTGTACTTGAAAGATCAAAATATAGGTGTCAAGAATGTTCAAAGAAATTATCTGGATCTAATCAACCACATTTTATTTATATAAATGGGTCAAAAAAGGATAACAGACCAGAAAACTTGCGGGCTGTTTGTCCTGAATGTTATGAGGGTAATGGTCCAAATAATAACGGGAACATGTTGTCTTCGATCAAAAAAATATTCAAGTCTTAGTTCTGCTCCTACAACTTTTTTAGGAGAAATTCTATCATCCTTTGGCAGGCAATATGACTAACTCAATGCAATTGAGCCTTTCATGAAGGGATGTAAAGTACAAAAGTAATCATACTTTGATTCGGTAAGACTGGTTGTATCGAGAACGTATTTCTTTTCTGTCATTATTAAGGATGAATCAAAGGACTTGCCATCATCGGCGAAACTAGTCACCGTATGTGGAACATTGTCTAAATTAGTCCATTCTATAGCTTCACCCTTTTTGGCTTCGACTATTGCTGGTTCATAAGAGGGATTTCCCTGACCTGAGGCACCGGCGGGGATGGTAGCAGAAACAATAGTAGTATTAACTACTTTAGGGATTGTTGAGTCTTGAGAATCACCTGCCGTTTTTTCATCCTCTGAAGTTGCAGTAGCAGGCAAAGCCATCCATGCAGTAGATAATATCAATCCTGAGCCTATAATCATAACCACTACACATGCTATGGCTATTTTCAACAAATGAACATTATTCCTATATGAAGCGATTATTATTATTAGTGAGGGAATACTTATGGTAACAATAATGGCGATATACGCAAATATTGAGGGAACTTTGGTGCTTATTTGCACAGCCCCGATGATTCCAACAGTTACAAATAGAATCAATATGATAGCCACTGCAGTTTTGGATTTTTTTGAAGTAGGAAAACCATCTTTAAAGAGCCCAGCAGACAGGAAAATCAATCCAAAGAACATACATAAGATTGCAACGGCCTGCATTCCATCCATAAAGGTTTTAGCAATTCCAGAAAGAGCTATGGCTACTCCAATAGCACCAACAGCTGTTAAACCAGCGCCCGGCATGAGCAAGTCCCAGTCTGTCATAAATATATTAAAAGGTGACTATGGTATAATTAATAGTTTCTTTATATTAATTCTTAAAATCACGTTTTCATTTTAAGGGCAAGGAACTGATGGCGAATGAATAAACTAACAATAGAGCTCAGGGTTAGTCAACTGTTAACATTAGATAAGACTGCAACTATGAAGAATCCACAGGAGTCGTGCGCGTTACTATTGGGCAGAAAGAAGGAGAGCGTTTATGAGATCGAAGAGGTAATACCCATGATTAATCAAGATTCATCGGAGGTCAGGTTTACTATGGATGAAAATGAATTATTGAAAATTTATGAATATGCAGAATTATCGAACAAATCAGTCGTTGGGATATTTCATTCACATCCTTCCAAGCCCTTTCCATCAGACACCGACATGACTTTCATGGAGATTAATCCGATACCGTGGTTAATCAAATCCACAATAACTGATGAGATGAGATGTTTTATTTTCAGTGATTCGTCAAAAGGAAAAACTGACGGTATCGAAGAAATCATGATGGTAATTGTCAAGGACTAATTCTGGAAGTATCTCTAGGGTATAGGACTGTCTCTCTAATATTATTAAGACCTAATAATACCATCATTAATCTATCAAATCCCAGCCCACACCCTGAGTGAGGTGGCATCCCCCACTCAAAAACTCTCAAATGATCTTTAAAGTTTTCAGGAGATAATCCCTGTTCTGCCAGTCGACTTTTCAATTTTGACACATCGTGTTGCCTGGTCCCCCCAGATACTAGCTCCAGATGGCCAAACTGCAAATCAAATGATTTTGAAAGGGTAGGACGTGATTCCTTCTCGTGTATATAAAAAGGCTTTAGGTCAAGTGGCCAATCAACGATGAAATAAAACTTGTCAAATTTTTCCCCTAATTTTCTTAAAGAGGAATCAGATAGATCATCCCCAAAGGTAATTTTTTCTCCAAGACTAGTTAATTCGTCCAAACATCTATCGTAACTTATCTTTGGGAATGGAATTGAAATTAAATCGTTTAACGTGTTTTCTTCTATGAGCGGATTCTCACTGTCGATATAATTGGAATCCCTCATATGCATGAGTATTTTCTTTATCAATTCTTCCACTAAATTCATTATATCATAATAATCAAGGTAAGCTGCTTCTAGATCAACACTCAAAAATTCATTAAGATGTCGAAGAGTGTGAGAATTTTCAGCTCTAAAAAATGGTGCGATTTCAAATACACGATCCAAAGCTAAGACCAGCTGTTCCTTATATAACTGGGGGCTTTGAGCTAAGAACCCTTTTCGTTTAAAATAATCAAATGAAAAAAGGTTTGATCCTCCTTCACTTGCACTTCCTATGATTTTTGGTGTATTCACCTCTATGAACTTGTTTTCAGAGAAAAAATCTCGAATTATTCGCAAAATATTGGAACGAATGATAAAGATATTAGAAATTTTGGGGTTTCGCAGATCCAAAGCTCTACTGTCCAGCCTCGTATCCAAATTAGATTCAACCCTGCCTGTTGGATCAACAGGTAGAGATAGAGAAGCGGGTGAGAAAACAAAAATTTCCTTGACTTTGATTTCGAATGGAAAATTCTTAGACTTGGTACCTTGTAATACTCCTGTTATCAAAATATTACTCTGTCTAGGAATGGATTTAGCTTTTTGCAAATTCTCTCCGACCAAAACAGTTTGAACCAAACCGGTTACATCTCTAAGCAAGATGAATCCAAGTTTACCTATGTCCCTGAAATCCTCAATCCACCCTGCGACTCTAACTTCTGAACCTGAGTGTAACCCTTGTAATTCAGAAGTGAAGTGAGTTCTTGTATTGTTGTTTGATTCATTTTGAGCTGAGTGAGTCATATCTAATGAAATCAATCAACTCCTTTTAATAAACTACATGTTCAGCATTGGAATTCAAATAATGTTTTCAATCAAACTCAATTATGAGATCGATTTGCCTAACTGCCATGGATATCATTTTTATAGTTTCTAGCCTTTTTTCAGCAATTCCCTTGGAATTCTTTGCCAGTACAACCCTTGTTAACTTACTCCCATCGGGTAACCAGACAAAATTTACACTTTCTAACTTGACAGGATGAAATAGATTATCTAAAAATCTTCGATCATTAGAATCAGATTCAATTATCCAGATGTCTTTCTGGAACGCATTATTTATAATATCACTTAGCTCATTGTTTGAACGGATTAGCCTTATATCAGAACTTTTGAGCATTAGTATATGTTCATTATTAATTTCTTTAGCCGAAACTAACGTCATTTTATTTATGGTAGAATTTTTTTGAGCGAGCCTTGTAAGAACTATAGAGCTCTCAACGTCTGATTGAGTGATCTGGCCTGACTCGAGTTTGCTTTCACATAAGTTACATAAAATACCTGTTTTAGCATCAAAAGTACAAATGGGGGTTTTCATCACCACTTTAAACCTAATAAAAGAATTCACTTAAATATCTTTGATTTTTTCTAGAAGATCTATCCATTTAATGAGAACCTTGAATCATTAGTTCTTTTTATTTTTGATCATCCAGGTAGAGAATCTAAGCAAAATAATTGTTTAAACCCGGGCCAAGCTTTATGATGGACCAGGATGCCTTAAAGTAGAAGACGATATAAAGGATCATTGGCATTTAGGCAAATATTTGAGATTATTGGGCAATTTCATGTTAGTGGTAGTGGTAAGATAAGGTTCATTTGTAGATGGATGTCTAAGTGCGAACACCCTTACCCTAATCCCATTTGCTATTGTAAAATAAGTGTTCTCTCTGGACCATATTTTTTCGGCAATAGTTTTAACATCAAAAATATTTCCATTAATTCCCACTTGTTGTATAATCCCTTGTGTGTTTTTTTTTACACAGGTTATGAGTAATTCGGTCATGAATCCGGAAATCAAAACAAAATGTCCCGATCACCAATAAAATCGTTTAAAACATCAAAATTGAAAACCAATCTTACGCAAAAAATATTATAAAGCAAAAAGGAGAGTGAACATATTATGATTAAACAAAGGACTAGTTTTGCCTAATCAGGAAATAAGTAATTTGAAATGAATGAGAGAAATAGATTTTATAGAAACAAGCCTGACAAAAAGGTAAACTGCATAATTGAAGTCAATGATCTTTCTATAGCTTATGAAACAAAATCAGGGATTTTAAAGGCTGTTGATAAAATTTCCTTTAAGATGAATGATGCCCAAGGTATCGGTATAATAGGGGAATCCGGATCAGGAAAGAGTTCACTCGGCTATGGACTTATGAGATCATTGGCAGAAAACGGGTCCGTTGTATCAGGAAGTTTCATCTTTGAGGACCAAGATATTTTGAATATCTCTGAAAGGGAATTCAATGAGAAATACAGGTGGAAGAAAATATCAATGGTGTTTCAAGGTTCAATGAATAGTCTGGATCCTGTATTTACCATAGAAGATCAAATGAAGGAAATTTTGTCATCACATAGGAAAAAAATATCCAATAAAGATTGTATTTCAATTATAAGGTCTGCTCTTACTGATGTAGGATTGAATCCTGACATCGTTTTTAAAAAATACCCGCATGAATTGAGTGGTGGAATGAAGCAACGAATAGTAATAGCCAATGCCTTATTGCTTGGGCCAAGTATTCTAATCGCAGACGAACCAACTACAGCACTAGATGTAGTGATTCAGTCTCAAGTTTTACAATTATTAAGAAAATTAATAGAGGAAAAAAATATGAAAATAATAATCATAACTCACGATATGTCACTGATTCCAAATCTAGTAGATAGAGTAATCATAATGTACGCAGGTCAAGCTGTTGAAATATCGGATGTCAGAACAGTGTTTGAAAAACCTTTGCACCCCTATACTCAAGCGCTCATTCAATCAATACCTCACATAAGATCCTCAGAGAAATCCATTAAATTCATTAGAGGAGACCCTCCTAATTTGACGGAAATAGGTGAAGGTTGCCGGTTTATAGATAGATGCCCTCATGCATTTGGAGATTGCAAAAACGATCCCCCTGATATTCTAGTTGGTAATAATTTGGTGAAGTGTTGGTTGTATAAAGATAATAATTGATTTTATACCATCTAGACAATTTGACACTAATTGTCCAATGGATATTTCTTATAGATATTAAGTTTATATCTTAAAATACAGAATAATAAACATTCATGCAAGCTCTTCTAGACGTTCGTAAGATTAGACAGGATTTTCCCATTTTAAATAGACGACTAAAAGATGGAAAAAAATTGGTATATCTTGATAATGCTGCAACCACTCAAAAGCCCAATGAAGTAATAGATGCAATTTGTAAATATTATTCAGAGTATAATTCCAATATTCATAGGGCAGTTTATCAAATTGCTGAAGAAGCTACAGCGGAATATGAAGGAACAAGGGAGAACGTTAGAAAATTCATAAATGCAAAATATGAGGAAGAAATTATTTTTACTCGAAACACTACCGAGTCAATCAATTTGGTGGCTTATTCATGGGGAAATGCCAACATTAAGAAGGGAAATACAATACTACTGACCGAATATGAGCACCATAGTAATATCGTTCCTTGGCAGATTCTTTGTAAAAGTAGAGGAGCAAGGATCAAATACTTAGAGGTAGATGAGGACGGATACCTAGACCTAGAAGTGTTGGATGAACTTTTGTCAATGAAAGGTGATGGAAAAATTAAGTTGGTCTCCCTTAGTGAAATGTCAAATGTATTAGGGACAATATTTCCAGCTAGGGAAATTATCAAAATTGCACATGAAAAAAACATCCCTGTAGTTTTGGATGGTGCACAGTCAGTTCCACATATGAAAACGGATGTTCAGCAAACAGGGTGTGATTTTCTAGCATTTTCAGCCCATAAAATGCTCGGCCCTACAGGCGTAGGAGTGTTGTACGTCAAAAAAGCAATTTTAGAGCAGATGAAGCCATTTATTTCTGGTGGTGATATGATCAAAGAGGTACATAAAGAAAACACGATATTTAATGATCTACCTTACAGATTCGAAGGTGGAACCCCAAATATTGCTGATGTAATTGGCTTTAGCGCTGCAATAAAGTATCTCAATAAGATTGGAATGGATAATGTTCGTGATCATGAATTAGAAATGACATCCTATCTTTTAAACCGCATTCAAGATATAAAAAATATAAAGGTGTACGGTCCCAAAATTGCTAAAGATAGAGGGGGCCTGGTCTCATTTAATATCGAAGGAATTCACCCTCATGATTGCGCCACAATATTAAATGATTTCGGAGTAGCAATCAGGTCTGGACATCACTGTGCCCAGGTGTTGATGGAAAAGCTTGATATCGTAGCTTCTTCCAGAGCTAGTCTATATATTTATAATACTAAAGAGGAAATTGATATATTAATAGATGCTTTAAATCATGCTAGGAGGATATTCAATATATGAGTGAAGATATTTACAGGGAAATGATCCTTGACCACTATAGGAATCCGCGAAATAAAGGAAAGATCGAGGAACCAGATATAAGAATAAATGATAGCAATCCACTCTGTGGTGATGAAATTTCAATTGATCTGAAAGTTGAAGGCGATATAATTAAAGACATCAAGTTTGATGGGAGGGGATGCGCAATTAGCCAGGCTAGTGCCTCGATGTTGACTGAAATGGTTTCAAATAAACCCCTAACAACAATTAAAGATATCACAAAAGACGATGTGCTCGAAAATATTGGTTTGACAAATTTGGGCCCGGCTAGAATAAAGTGTGCTTTACTTTCCTTAAAAGTATTAAAACTGGGAATGGTAAAATACTATGTTGATAAAGATCCAACATCTGCTGCTCAAATGAAGGACGAATCCAAAGTCTTTTAACAAACAGTAATTGATCGTGGATTCGATTCTCAGAAAACAAAAAATGACAACTTTCTACTGATGTATGGTGAATAAAGAGATCCAAATAAGACCGACAAATCCTTATTGGAATATTAAAGTATCTTTTATTTTCATATTTTTTTTTATTTTTGTTATTGCAAGCGTTCTTGCAGTTACAGGAGTATTAGGTAATTTAGACGAAATTATAACAAAATTTATTAATCAAATAAGAAGCCAAACATTGGACGAAGTATTCATTATTATTACTACCACATCAGATACTATTAATTTAATAATTGTTGGTTTTATTCTAACAATAATTAAGAGAACTAGAAGAATAGGTATGATTTTATTGATTACCTTAGTTTCTGTTACCATTTTAGTAACCTATTGTAAACCCTTGTTTGCAATTGAACACCCAAGTATCGATTTTAAACCACTAGTAATATTACCAGATAAATTCACGCTCGAACGGGATAGTTTTATGCCCTTTGCTCAGGACTATTCGTACCCTTCAAATCACATAGCCTCAGCAGCCGCTTTCAGTTTTATTGTGGGAGGATTATCCTATAAATATTCACCTAAGTTCGCAATAGCATTTTTGATATTTTTCCCGGCGCTAATTGGCTTCACCAAACTGTATCTTTTTCAACACCACATTATAGATTTGGTAGGCGGGTATTTTTTTGGTTTGGTAATAGCTGCAGTATTGGTAAAGACCCTAAAAGCAAATGAGCACCAAAGAATTAATATTGTAGATTCAAATCAGAGAGATTAATACTAGTGGTACTAACAGAACTTTATGTCATTTGAATTATATTTCAAATTCTAAAAAACATAGAAAGATAGTATAATTTTAGTCGAACCTATTTGTTAACTCTGGATCTAGTAATAGCCAGCCATAGTGTGAATCATCGTGAACATATCGGTAGTCCTTGATATTTGGCCTTAATTTTAATGAGCGGATTCCAGATAACAACTCGGTTTGAAGTTGCATTCCCAATTTCCTTGAAATATCATTATCTTTTGGAGAGTCCATTGATCTTGGTAACAAGATCCTATAACTAAAAGTATGAGTAAAATAACATTGGGCATAATGATTTAACAGCCTCTTTGATATAATTGGAACATATTCAAAACTATTTAAATTCTCCGTAAAATCTGTGGAAAAGCGCTTTAGAAATTCAATATTTACCAAACAAATAGTAGATTATTAAGAATACTATTTATATACATTCTGACCAAATTGAAGATTTAGAATTGATGTTACTGAATAAAAGTAAATTAAAAAAATAGAAGATTTTCTTTTTGATGTTCCTTTCCGTTCCTAAACCGCACCATAAGTCAGCTCAAATTAGCAGATAGTAATTTGATTGGAGTGAGGTTTTTATCTTTGTGTTTTAGTATGAGCAGACTGCACTTTTTTTCCTTCGGTTTTCCTAAATATCTCAGACTCACAGGTACCATGGATGTCTGATATTAAGTAGTATACGTTTCCTTTCAGTAGAAAATATTTCAATAGATCAAAGCAAAAAGATCGCTATACGATCCATTTGGTTTTTTTTATATTGCTTTGAAAATGATCAATCAATCTCTTAAAAAATACTAATAAGGACACATACAATTGTTTTTTTAATCAAATGGGATTTAGCAAATCCAAAAGCGGCATTGCGTCTTTAGATTTGAAAGTCATAATATTGTTCTAGCGGTGATAAAAGGATTGTATGCGGCAAAAGGTTGTCAAATTTAGCTATCAAATCATTTCGCTCTTATTTCTGAATGTTTCAGCCAAGCTTAACTTCAGATAACACGAATATATGATGTGTTTACATTAACTATTTCCCTTCCTGATGAAAGTTGGTGTTCAGATTTGCTTAGAAACGCCAGATGGGAGAAAGGTAATGTATCATGTCCACGGTGTCAGTCCTATAATATAAAGAAGAGGATGGTCGATACCGTTCCTATTACCAAAAATACTTTTGCAAGCAGTATGAAAGGTGGTTCAATGACAAAACAGGTACTGTATTTCACTATTCACATACACCATTGAAGAAATGGTTCTTAGCATTGTATCTATACTTTGTATTATGGCCCGGATGTTCAACAAGAGAGACATCATTGGAAACAACCACACCATACCCAAGATGCTATAGATTTATCAGAACAGTTATGGAAAAGTTGTCATCGTTACTCCTTGCTAAACTTGATGGTATTATACAGAATGTGATGAATTCTATATCAAAGCAGGATTGAAAGGTAGCTCATATCATGATGAGATTATAAAATCTGGACGACAACCCAGGAAAAGAAGGTTGAAGCCATGGAGGGGTAGAGGTACATTTGATAAGGACCACCCGATGATTACTTGCATTCACCAGAGAGGAAATGGAATGACATACTTTGATGTTCCTTCTTCTGATGGTAATAACCCCATTCTTGACGTTGTTTGCAAGAATGTAAATTATGGTTCTACACTGTTTACAGATGAGTACAGAGCATATAACCGGCTTGAAGAACATGGATTTATACACGATAGTGTAGCCCATTCAGAGAAAGAATATACAAACGGTGAAGTACATGTGAACAACTGCGAATGGAGAAGCAACCTATATCAGATATGGATTAGAAAGTTCATGGGTGTAAACAAACACAATTTAGAAACATACTCTAAAACATTCCAGTTTATCCATAACAATAGAAGAACCAAGACAAGAGAAGAAAGGTTCATGGCAGTCCTTTATAATTAGTAGCTGAAACATTTAGAGTATGAGCGAATCATTTTAGTAACATGGTTACTTTTACCCTGTTTTTGTGATTTTTAATTTGTAAGTAGAAATGAATTAAAATAGGCGAAATAAGGAACCGTTTGATTATCCTATTTATTAAATAGCATCTAATTATTTACAAGATGAGGCTTTTGTATTTCTAGTAATTTCATACAAAAGTTACGTTGATAGGGTCAACTAGAGTACATCCATGAGGGGATTGATAAAAAATATTTACTCATAAAAATTAACACATAGTATGAACCCGCCTTTTACTTGCTCTATTTGTCTTGAGAATAGAACATCAAGTATCTTTACAAAAGCTATAAAATATTCAATCAATTTCTGATATTGTCCGATTAAATCTATCCATCTCTAAAATATCAAATTATGGCAGTGGTTTTTTGATTAAATTTAAATATATCAAAATTTTTCCCTCTAGTATAATGACAAATAATGCTAACGAGTTTGAATCGACGAATAATCCCTATCAAATGGCTTTGAAACAGCTTCAGGAAACTGCAAAAATTATCAATTTGGATGAAGGGATCCACAAAATACTTGCTAAGCCTAAGAGAGTTCTAACAGTATCCCTACCGGTTAAAATGGATGACGGAAGGATAGAAGTCTTTACAGGGTTTCGTTCTCAGCACAATGATGCAAGGGGTCCATTTAAAGGTGGAATTAGATATCATCCTCAAGTTACCATTGAAGAAGTAATGGCACTCTCTATGTGGATGACTTGGAAATGTGCCGTAGTAGGGATACCGCTAGGTGGAGGTAAGGGAGGCATAATTTGCAATCCCAAGACTATGTCAAACTCAGAGTTAGAAAGGATGACTAGAAGATATGCGTATGCTATTTCCGATATTATTGGACCCTACACTGACATCCCGGCACCAGATGTATACACTGGTGGTCAAGAAATGGCATGGATTATGGATACTTATTCTACCCTCAAGGGCAATCGTGGAGAACCTGCTCTAATTACTGGGAAACCCCTACTCATAGGAGGATCATTGGGTAGAACTGAAGCTACTGGAAGAGGACTCTCTTTTACAGTAAGAGAGGCCGCCAAGAAACAAAATATCAATATGAACGAGGCAATAGTAGTCGTTCAAGGATTTGGTAACGCAGGACAGTATGCAGCTCAATTAGTTGAAGAACAGGGAGCAAAAATTATTGCCGTTTCAGACACACAGGGAGCAATAATTAACAAGAATGGATTTAGCGTAAATGAATTAATTAAATATAAACTGGAAAATAAATCGATTCGTGGCTTCCCTGGCTCAACTGAAATAAATAATGAGGAATTATTAACTACGGAATGTACGATTTTGATCCCAGCTGCTTTGGAGAATCAGATTACGAAGGACAACGCCTCTAGAATTAAGACCAAAATTGTTGCTGAAGCGGCAAATGGTCCGACAACTCCCGAAGCCGATAAAATTTTTTATGATAACAATATTTTAGTTATCCCAGATGTATTGGCCAATAGTGGTGGAGTAACAGTATCGTATTTTGAATGGCTCCAAAATCTAAGGAGAGAATATTGGTCCGAAGCTGAAGTAAACGAGAGATTAGATGTAATAATGACAAAGGCATTTGCCGAGGTATATGAGGCACATCAAAAATATAATACAAACATGCGTACAGCAAGTATTGCCTTGGCAGTCAATAGAGTCGCTGAGGCCATAAAGCTGAGAGGAATTTGGCCCTAATAATAACAATTTGACTTGAATGTACTGGTCTTAACGAAAATAGATCAAAAAAAACATTGAAGTCATCATCCTGATTTATTTTTGCCACGCCATGAAGCATAAATTTAGGAAGTCTAGCTTGATTTTATCCCTAAATATACCACATATAGAAGGAAATGAAATTGGATTCTAAAAGAAATGAAAAAAATTACTCAGTTGAAAATGAGTGACCACATGAGCAGCTCTTTGTGACGTTTGGATTAGATATCTTAAATCCTGATCCCATCAAACTTTCAATGTAATCGACTACGGCTCCTTTCAAATATTTTTGACTATAAGTATCTACTAAAATTTTTACTTTGTTTTGTTCCAATATTACATCATCTTCGTCTGAATTTTCTTCGAATCCCATTCCATATGATAATCCAGAACATCCACCGCCAGTGACATATACTCTCAAATAGAGATTATCTTTTCCTTCTTGTTTCATAAATTCTGTAACCTTTTCTGCAGCCTTTGCTGTAACATCAATAATTTTAGGTTGTTGTACACTTGCCATGATATATTATAATAAGCAATACAAATTTAAGAATGTTTTGCTATAAATAACCCAAAAAAAAGAGACGATTTTGTAAAAAAAGAGGTCTATTTTTGTGATTTGGATAGAGCAGACCATTTGGCTAATGAACTAGCTGCTATACTCCAGGTATTTACCGATTGATATACCGGTACATTATTCTCCTCTAATTTGTTAGCCATTTTTTGAGTAAATGGACCCCCCAACGCACCAACAAGGATGGGCTTTTTCCCTTGTCTATTGAATTCGGCTAAAATATCGACTATTTTCTCTTCAAGCGGGTCATCCTGAAAGACGAACCAAGGCATTATAATATCGACATTTGGATCATCCATAAATGTCTGGATCGCAAATTTATAATCGTCTGCATTTGCTGACCCTGTAACATCACACGGATTACCAACTACATAGGTTGCTGGATAATGAGACTTGAATGATTTCATACTCTCATCACTGAGGTTGGCTACCTGTATTCCCAGTCTCTCAAATTGGTCAATAGCTGCAATTATCGGCCCGGCACCATTCGTAACCATTGCTACTCTATTTCCCTCTGGCACTGGCTGCCATGATAAGGCTTTAAGAGAAGCAGTCAGTTCATCGTAGCTGTCCACTGAAATTATTCCATTTTGAGAAAATGCACCCTTCACAACGCTATAAGTTCCCCCTAAAGAGCCAGTGTGAGAAGCAGCTTGTTTA
>WHSX01000309.1 GCA_009379865.1 Candidatus Nitrosocosmicus sp. | reverse complement strand
GGTAATTTTCTAAAAAAATGATTACCAATTCATTATGGTCTATACCATTTTTTAAGTAGGAATGGAAATCATGCAATTCAATTATCTTTGAATTGTATATTACAAATACATGACTTCCACGTTTTAGTGAATCAAAGGAGTTCAATTTTCTCTTACAGACATTATTTCGCTTGTTCTGTATAAAAGCAATAATGCAATATAGTTCTAGTATCGATTAACTTTGTTATCGCAGTTTATTTCAAGGTAACGAACGTTAATATCCAACTTTTCAATCTCATTATATAACTCTATTTTAGTTTGAATGGCAAAAGACGCATTAATATAGCGCTGATCCATTATGATGGTTACTAAAAGAAAAAGATTGATCTGCTTGTTGTAAGGAGTTTGTATTTTATGTCTAACTGATGATTAATCTCTTTGCCCTCTGGAATTCATTAATGATGGACATTATTAGAGAATTCGTAACTTTAGTTATAGGAAGCAGTAATAATGTTACATGGACTCTTAACTAGATTCCTTCACTTTTTTTATATCTTTGCTTTGGGAGTTTAACCATGGACAAAATAAATACAAGAATTCCAAAACAAAAAGGTCGAAATTTGAACGCATACAATTACGAATTAAAAAGTGGTTCAAACGAGGATGACATACCGTTACCCGATGGCCTTAATGATATAAATTCAAATAATAACGATAATAGTAACGAGCGTGGAAAGATTACGGAATCAAATGAGTTAGGTTGTGTGGATGTGAAGCAGGAAATATCAATACAAAAAGATACAATAAAGAATACCAAAGCTTTGGTTATTGAGAATTATTCTGAAGTGCTCATACAAAAATTGAGACTTTTGAATAGTAATAATACTAAATTACGTTACTATTACTCAAGTGGCATATAGAATAGTATTAAATAAATGCATCAATAGACGGAGCTATGAAAATGAATATTTCTATATCTGAATCACAATTGATTTGTGAGGCAAAAATTTGTGGCTGTTTTAACAATAAACGGATTGTATATGGTTTTTCTGAACCGGTTCATAGTTTATGCATCGATAGAAAACAATTGTTACTATCACAAATCCAAGCATGCAGGAATCTACTAAATTATACCACTGATAAACTTGAACAGCTTGTAGTTGAGAAGGAGATAGATGAATTAAATTCACTTTGTTAAATTCTTTATCCTCAAATGCCTACCCATCCTATATTCAGATTCCTCTATTCATTTTGGTTGATAATTCTTAGTAATGATAAATTACAAGATTATCCAATCACTTAAATAGGTGATTTAGACGATCGTTTTTGCTTTTGCATGAAAAGTAATCCTCATCCTGAGCATGTCTTCCCGTCAATAAATGATCAATAAAAACATCGTTCGAGTGATATTCCTTCGCAAAAATCAGAGTCCAAATTTAGACTCTTAGCGAGCCACGGAACGACCTCACACTATAGTAAGAGGGAGCGCTATTGTGATACACGAAGACACTGCCGTACCGGCGATCAGCGAAAAGGGCACCGCCGAGTTTTCTAATTTCAGAAGGTGTTTTCAGCCAGCTCGATATCTTCGTATCAAAATTTCCAAGTTTCTGCATCTCTCGATATTGTTCTTCCGTTAAAAGATCAATACCCATGGCAGCTGCCATATCAATAGCGTTATTTGCCGGTTTAAATGCTTTCCTTGCCTCAATCCCTTCACGGTCATAACAAACGTTTCTGAGGCCTTTAGGACTTTCCTCTGAACAATCATAAAAAATGAATTCGCCCGTTTTTTTATCACGGCCAATAATATCCGGCTCACCGCCTGTTCTTTCCATTTCATTGAGAGACCACAGTTTTTCAGTATCATCTTCCAACTTTCCTTGCACTCTACCCCATTTCAGACCTTCGTGGCGGTTCATGTTATTCTCAAAACGGAATTTCAATGCTCTGATTACTTCTTCACGTTGTTCTGTTGACAAATCCTTTTTCATTTCAACGTCTGAAACAGGATCTTTTTCGGTATTCCTGCACACATATATAGTATTCATCCTAAACGTATAAAATCATGCATGCGCCATGGTGTTTCCTTGACAACACTACAATCCTGCAGCCGCATCGCCAGTTTGAGTTAATGCAACACTACTTCAATTAACATCGCCGATAGTATGATGCAAAAATCCCTCACGCCGATATATTTTTTCAAACCATTTCGCAAATTTTCGATCGAAACGGCACTAATAAATATATTGCTACCATGTACATCTAAAAAATTGGAATTTTGTGAATCTGTATTAAGATAAAAAGTTTGAAGATAAAATGTTATTTAAATGAGACTGGGTCATAATTCATTTTAGCTTTAGCAATCATTTTCAAATAGACTAAC
>WHSX01000308.1 GCA_009379865.1 Candidatus Nitrosocosmicus sp. | reverse complement strand
AGGATAGTAAACTACCAGACTCCACAATATCACAAATATAATGAAAGCACTCCATTTCATACGTTCTGCAAATGCACCAGTAATTAATAGAGGGGTTATGACCGCGAACATCATTTGATATGTAGCAAAAGTGATCCCCGGTATTGTAGGAGCAAAGGAAACCGAATCATTATACGGCACATTGTTATAGAAAATCCATGAAAAATCTCCTATAATTCCATTAACATCCGATGCAAACACTAACGTAAAGCCAACTATAAACCAAAGGATTGATAGTAAACACATTCCCGTCAGAGTTTGCATAATTACAGATAACGAATTTTTTAATCTGATTAACCCTGATTCAAAAAAACCTAGAGCAGGGGTCATCAAAAATACTAATCCAGTGGCGATTAACATCCACGTGGTATCACCAGTATCTATTGCCAACGGTCACAAAAGGTTTATAGTAGATTATAAAGTTTTTCCTTTTTTGCTTAAAAATTTCAATCAAAATGGTTAGATTAATAAAATTATCATAAAATTTTGATTTTTTGATTAACAGATTTTAAAGCATACAATTATTAAGGTTTATAATTTTGTTTCCTTCTAATGTGTAGAAGATTATCCTGATTTATTCGATATAAAGAATTGGTTGCCTAAGTAGAAGTTAGAAGTAAGGAAAAATTATGCAATTGCAGTACCTCTCTTCAATTTAGTCATTTAAAATAATGAAAAATCAATCGGAGAACTGTGTCTGATTTTAAGTAACTCTATCTCCAAGAACAAAAAAATGATAAATTATTTATCTTTCTTTTTTCTTACTTATTGGAATTTAAGAAATTTTCCCAAAAATTCTTGAATTCCAGTTTCTTTGTTTCAAAACTTCCCTTATCTGTCAATTGAGATTGAGTATCAAAACTTCCCTTATCTGTCAATTGAGATTGAGTGTTATTAGCTGTGGAATTTTCAGACGTAGCAGTATGACAGGATTGACCATTATTGCAGGTAGTCACAACACAGGTATCGTTTCTGCAATTTTTTTCGTAATATGTAGAACTACTATTATTGCTATTAAGCGAATATCCATAAGGAACTTGAACTACGGAAAACCCAATAACAAATATTAGCATAAAAATAAGATAGGCATTCATCAACAAAAATTACTATTCATCGCATTTTTGAATTTTGATGCAATCTAAAAGACAATTACTTACTAAATATTAACAATAAGAAATCAAAAAAAATATTATACATAAAATATCACTGAAATAAAATATGAAAGCCCTTTTCTTTAATAAGCCAGGCATTGAAAATTTGATCTTTGGTGATTACCAATTACCAGATATAAGAGAAGACGAAGTCTTAGTAGAAACTAAGTGTACTAGTGTCAACCCCATTGACTATTATGCTGTAACCGGAATACACGGAGAAAACGGCCCAGCAATGAAGATAAATCCATATCCTCATATAGCTGGCTCTGAAATATCTGGGATTGTAAAAAGCAAAGGCGAGAGAGTAAATAATACCATTAAAGAAGGCGACCGAGTCATAATATATAATAGAGTATTTGACGGAATTTGTAAATATTGTATAAATAATCATCAAATGCTTTGTGAAAATGGCGGAATGATTGGTATTTCAAGAAACGGCGGATTTGCAGAATATATTATAGTTCCTCAACAAAATATCATAAAAATTCCCGACGAACTAGATTGGGAACTAGCCTCTGGTTTGCCAATAGCCGGCTTAACAGCTTTCAATGCAATACAAGAATCAACACTCAAATCAAAAGATAATCTTGTGATATTTGGTGCTTCTGGCAATACAGGCCTTTTTTGCACGCAATTTGGCAAAATTATTGATGCGATAACAATATCACTTTCTACTAAACCATGGATAATGGAATATGGTGCGGACTACGTTTTACCAATTGACGAAGACCTCAGAGAAAATATATCTGAGATTACTAATGGAGCCATGGCTGATGTAGTCATAAATTCACTTGGAGAAAAGACCTGGGCCAAAGGAATGGAGATAGTTGGAAAACTAGGCAAAATAATTACATTTGGTGTACTTACTGGCGGTAACTTATTCACAGATGGTAGACTATTGTATAATAAACAAATTACAATTAAAGGTACTACTGGAGGATCTGTTGAAGGTTTACTAAATCTTATAGAGATGACAAAAGCACAAAACATTAGAACCAGAATTTGGAAAAGATATTCTCTAGAGGATTCAAGAATGGCGATAGAAAAGGTTTTTGACAAAAACAAAGAAGGTAGAATCATTATAAAAAACTATTGACGAATTTCAGTATGATTCTCCTGCTCTGTTGCGTAATTCCTAGTCCTTCAATCAATAATGCCTGTATAGTTATATT
>WHSX01000307.1 GCA_009379865.1 Candidatus Nitrosocosmicus sp. | reverse complement strand
TGAACAATGCATTAAAAATGCTTCCTAGAAAGGTAATTAGGAAATCCAAAATAACCATACTGGGGCTTGCTTTTCGCGGTGGAGTGTCTGACACCAGACTATCACCCACTTATGAATTACTAAAAGAACTGACTAGATTAAAAATTAAAGACGTTATAGTACATGATCCATTGGTAAAAGAAGACAGTCTTATTTCAAAATATAAAAATGTAGAACTAGTTAATAATTTAGATTATGCTGTTACCAATCGCGATCTTATAATCTTGGCTACCAATCATCAAGAATATTTGAGGCTCAATCCTTCCATAATTGGTCAAACTCCAATTTATGATGGGAGAGGCTATCTTAACCCAGATGATTTCGAAAAAAAACTTTATAGAGGAATAGGGAGACCAATTCAGCCATGATTCTGTGACCCTGTCGTAATTTGATTTCTGATAACATTTTTATTCATTTTCATTACCAACTATCTAATGGTCAAGACACCGTCTTCACAAAAACTGATAGCTGGATCTCAGGCACCTGATTTCTTACTAAAAGGGGTTGATGACAAAAATTACTCTTTAAAGGATATTAATTCGCGTACCCTTTTGATAGTGTTTATTTGTAATCACTGTCCTTATGTTAAGGCCAAAATAGGTGATTTGATCTCCATGCAATCTAAATTTGATAAGAATGATTTACAAATTATTGGAATTAATAGTAACGACTCAAGTTATGAAGGGGAGGGATTTGATAATATGGTGAAATTTGCTCAAGAATATTCTCTCAATTTCCCATATCTTATAGACGAAACTCAACGAGTGGCTAGGGACTACGGAGCAGTGTGTACTCCAGATCCATTTCTAT
Organism: Candidatus Nitrosocosmicus sp.; assembly: GCA_009379865.1. Lineage (GTDB taxonomy): Archaea > Thermoproteota > Nitrososphaeria > Nitrososphaerales > Nitrososphaeraceae > Nitrosocosmicus. Next base: position 1,525 of record WHSX01000307.1, on the reverse strand, counting down.
TTGATGAATCTAAAAGGCTTACTTTTCATGGCAAAATTAATGACGCTCTAGAACCTAGCTCTAATGCCACAGTCAACATTATGGAAAACAATATTCAAAAAATCCTGGATGGAAAAAAATCTAGTATCGAAAAGGATTTTGATCCCTCGATTGGTTGTTCAATCAAGTGGAGTAGGTAGAGCACAGAATTTAGGAAATCAAATCGGATAAATCTGCATTTTTTGTTATCAGTTAAGTAATTATAAAATATACATTCAATACACCTATGGTAAAAATATCAATAAAGAGTATTGATGATGTAGATATATTTGAAGGATTATTTGTCATTGGGCTAGATGAAAATAGTAAGGATCTGAATTACTTAAGGAATAATACTAAATTGATGGATGCTTTGATTACGCATAAAGTCATCCAGGAGGAACATTTAGAAAATATGAGGAAATTTGGAAAAAATATGATCCTTTATGTGAATGATGGTGATAAGCTATTAAAGATCATGTTATTAGGGATTGGAGATAATAAAAAACTTAATGAAGATAAATTTAGACAACTTGGAGGAATTGTCTCTCTCAAAGCAAAGGAGTTAAATTTTCACGATGTCATAATATCTAATTTCTATTCAAGTTCCACCAATGTTGAATCAATGATAGAGGGCCTAGTCTTGTCCTTGTACGAATTTAATAAATTTAAGGAGGATAGAGCAGACAAATCTCTACCAACCTTTTATGAAAATTATTCTGTAACCATAATCGCTACAGATGATCCTCATATTAAGAATGGAATTGAAATTGGTAAGATAGTGAATATTTGTGAGGCAGTCTTTTATACCCGAGACCTTGCAAATTCTCCGCCAAATGTGATAGATCCAAATGCGTTAGCCAACTCCGCTAAAACTCTAGAAAAAATGAAAAACATTCGTGTTGAAATATTAAATCAGGATCAAATGAAGGATTTGGGTATGAATGGCATTATATCGGTTGGGAAAGGTAGTGAAAATGAACCCAAGTTGATCATAGTGGAATACAATAATTCAATCGTATCTAAAGACAAACCAATAGTTCTTGTTGGAAAAGCAGTAACGTTTGATACTGGTGGTATATCGATCAAACCCAGCGATAGGATGGATGAAATGAAATTCGATAAGAGCGGTGGGTGTACAGTCTTAGGTATAATGAAGGCATTGGGGAGCTTAGATCTTTCAATCAATGTAGTAGCTCTTATACCAGCAGTAGAAAATATGCCTTCGGGATCTTCGTATAGACCGGGGGATATTATTCGAATGTATAATGGAAAGACCGTCGAAGTTTTGAACACGGACGCTGAAGGCAGATTGATCTTGGCTGACGCATTAGCTTATGGTGTTGCCAAATATTCCCCGAAATATATTCTTGATTTTGCTACCTTGACAGGTGCATGCATAATTGCCCTAGGAACAAACATAGCTGGAGTTATAGGGAATGACGATAAATTGATTAATAAATTAGTATCATTGTCTAGCAATACTGGGGAGAAAATTTGGCAATTG
>WHSX01000306.1 GCA_009379865.1 Candidatus Nitrosocosmicus sp. | reverse complement strand
TTTAAAGGAATTATTATACTTAAAGATCGATCAACTTGGCATAGATTATATCAAAACGAAAATTAAAGATAACATTCTAAATTCAGAGTACATAATAAACCAATTGCTTGAAGAATGTGCTAGTTCAAGAGGCGATCAGAATTTATCTCATTCTGACCATATCTCTTTGGCTGAAGGTTTGATGCATTATTTACTTGCAATTACTATAACGCCATCACAGAGGAAAATTAATATTAATAATATTGAAGTCAGCATTCTAATTCCGGGTACTAGAGATTTAAAGAATGGTGGCGATAAAGTGATAATTATTCAATTTTTGAAAGGGGATGAGGTTGAATATGAGCAGACTATCAGCGAGTTGTTGAAAATACAGCCAACCCTTGATAATATCTGGTTAGTCTCGTACCGTCCTATAGTAACTAGATCTCCACTTAAAAATTTTGTAATCGATGGTGGATCAATTGGAAACAAGGAGCTTACCCAACCCTTTTCAAAATTGATGATTGAAATAAATGACTTTATCGATCGAATTAATTATTCTGGTTTTCGAATTCTTTAGGAGCATAATTTATTGTTTCATAATTCGAATTTTGAAATATAATGTTGGTGAAAGATTTATGAAGAAATACAAGGTTGAATTTTACGCTTCAAGATCTGAATATAATGAAATAAGAAGTTATTTTGAAGAAATACCTCTTGATGTTATAATATCTGGACTTCGATTTTCAAATAATAGATACAAAGCGAATGTGGGAGGTTACTTAAATCCAGGACGAAAGAGCCTAGTCAAAAAGGAGACTGCACTATTGACAAAAAAACAAGCCGTAGTTAGACTAAAAAACTGGAAGATCATGATAAAAAAATATCGGGAAAGAGGTTATAGCTATCCCACTATTTATCGGATAAAAATGAGGTTGAACGCTATTATTAACGATATAAATCCCTAAAATAGTAATGGTTGATTATTTGTCAATATAGAGAGTTACTCTCTGATATTTTAGAATCTAATCCTGTATTTGGTAAATCAGGGAATTTATCCTTCATATTTTGCTCAACGATAGCACTTGCCTCTTCAATTATTTTCAAAGCGTCTTCGCTTACAGCACCCGTGTTCCCATTAATATCAGAAGTTGTTGGTATTTGTCCAGAATCATTCATGATACCATTTAATATATCAGTGATCTTTCCAAATGACTGTCCAGCTTCTGGTATCATTGAGTTTAATCCTCCCTGAATATTCTTTATTACTGACATCGCAGGACTCAAAGTAACAACGACATCTCCTAGCTCAGTAATAGTATTCAATCTGAGTTGAATTTGTTCTAAGGCCAATTTCGCTGATGTAATCATCTTATTCATTTTCCTGATTTGCGATAATTCATTAGATAGGATTTTAGCATATTGACTATCATGATTCTGCATTGCACTAATTATTCTCTTAAATATGATTTGATCCTTCTCGTCCATTTTAGCTGACATAGTTTCCAATTTAGCGATCTGGGAGTGCAGCCTCTTTTGTGCCTCTTCTATTCTAGGCTTTAATGGCGAGGGGGGTTTTATGTTCTCTAATAGTTTCATACCTACATTGCTTATCTCATTTTGTGGTTTTATCCATTTGTTGCTGAAAGACATTTACTTTATACCCTCTCCCAATGTAAAATTTTGTATATAAAGGTGTATTTTTCTCCATCATGTAACCGAAGTGACAACATTCCGTGGTTACATTTCATAAGGCTAAAATTTATACTGGGTAAGCGCCGCAAGTCTTGCAAAAACTGCCCTTCCAAATAAACATAATGTTACAAGAGGGACATCTTTTATATTTATCAGGTTCATCCCAGATTTGATGAATAGGTGGGTCAAAAAATTTCCTATATATTTGATAATAAAACATATGCTCTCTGGTCCTAATCAAGACTCCTTCGTTTTTTGCCTTACTATATCCTACAAGGAAATCTGCACTGGAAATACAATTTTCTAAATAAGGTATAATCTTATTTATCCCTGATCCACTTTCTAATGCTTCTTTCCTTCTCCAAGTAATTTCGTCTCCCAACATTTCTCTGAAACATCTTCTCAAAAAAAATTTTCCATAAACCATACCTTTGTGAACGGCGATTTTTTCATTTACTGATAATGATTGACTAAACTTTATTATAGTATCATCAAGAAACGGGGTTGTTATTCCGAGATTGTATTTTTTTGAGAATTCAAATGATACAAACTCCATATTTTGAACTATTTTATTTAATTTTGATTGCAGGATCCCTGGAGTCTTAAGGTATTTGCCCAGAAAGTTATAACCACCGAAGAGTTCATCTGCCCCATCTCCTAGAATAATAGTATTTGCTTTTAGTTTTTTTGCCTCTTTAAATCCTAAAAGCTGAACTACACTATTTCTTAGGAAAATAGGATCAAATGTCTTAAAGTCCCTCACCAATTCCTGCAGGTTCTCAAAGATTACCTTCATAGATGGCATTACAATG
>WHSX01000305.1 GCA_009379865.1 Candidatus Nitrosocosmicus sp. | reverse complement strand
TAGCAGAAATGTACAAACTAGCATTAGACGGAAAACTCTACAGCAGATCAGTTCCTTAATTTTTTTTTGATTTTCATTGTCCATTCAATCATCTGTCCATTTTATATTGCATTTTTTTAGTTTAAAATAGTTTTAATTAAACGACGTGATTTTCCGTAATTAATTAATTTGCTCTAAAGAGATTTGCATTCGTAAACAGATGTACTCATGTATATATTCTTATTTTAATAATAACAAATATGTATCATGAGCTGAGTAATGGTAGCCGCTTATCAGGTATCATAGAAAATGTATCTATCTCAGATATTATGATTCCGTTCAATAATCTACGAATTTCGAACAAGTTGAACCTTGAAAAAATTACTCAATCTATAAGGCAACATGGATTAATTCATCCACTTACCGTAAGACCCAAAGATAAGGGATTTGAAATTGTGGCGGGCTACAGAAGGTATTTGGCATGTAAAAAGTTAAGGTGGAAAAAAATCCCTTGTCATATAGTTTGTCTGGATGAGACACAAGCATTTGAATTAGCCCTGGTAGAAAATATTAGAAGAAAATCATTTACACCTTTAGAAGAAGCAACAGCGTTTAAAGCTTATGTGTCTGATCACGGGTGGGGTAGTGTTGCAAAACTATCCAGAAAAATAGGTCGAAGCCCCAGTACCATCGTAAGGCGAATAGGGCTATTAGAGTTACCTGATGAAGTATTGGAAAGAATTAGTGTATCTGCTTTGAGCCCTAGCACCGCTGAAGAATTAATTCCTCTCAAAGACCCTGAGAAACAATCGGAGCTCGCAAAACTCGTGGCTAGGAGACATTTAACAGTCAAGAAGCTGAGAAACATAATGAAGGATGATGTACAAATCTCTAAAGAATCATTGGAAATAGAGGATCGAAGTAAGACACAGGCAATTGATAAATCGATCTCTGTTTTAAAAATGGCAATGAGTAGGATAATATCGATAATCGAAGAGGATGCGGGAAAAAATAACGATTTCACAATACATGAACTACTGCTAGATCAGAAGAATCAAATTCATAATCAGATTGGCCTGCTGATGAACGCAAGGAAAAAGTATTTCAAGAAATATTGCGGTACCGTAAGATTATCATAAGAATATAAGAATGTAAGGATATATGAATTGAATACGGGGATAGCATAGAAATAATGTTACTGTTAAGATGAGCCACCATTAGACGGGAGAGTAGAGATATTTTGAAAATAAACGGATAATTATTAAAAAGTAATTCTTGTTAACTTACCTATTTGATAAACAATCAAGAAAATGACTCATAGATTATCTCATAATTGTCAGCTTCATCGACCATATCTTATTCAAGAGTCCATCACAATTTCAAACTCTTACAGATATAAGATTTTCTAGAATATGATTAATTACATTCAAAATATAAATCAAAGAGCAATTACCGAGAAGAAATGTTATTACGATGAAATGAAGAGAAAGGAAATAGATTATGAAATTGCAAGAACAATTCCGCGTATGTGATACTAATTTCAAGATATCTACATCATATCCTTTTTTTCTTATACAGTATTATTATTGCAACCAAAGATATCGGAAGAATTATTATAATTCCATATACCACGTATACCAAAGTCAAAGGTGAAATTATGCTAAACGTGGTGTTAGAAACATTTTGTACAGATGCTGCATCTTCGTATGGATTTTTGTAAACAGTTGTGCCAAACTGTACAAATGAGCTTTTGTTGTCAGCGTTTTCAATTTTAATAATAGCCTGTCCCGCCGAAGTAAATGTAAATGTCTGAGCAGAGGAACCTACTTGACTAATCCCATTGGTTCTGTAAATTTCTTGTCCATTTTGTAACACTACAAAGTTATAGGGCCATAAATGCAATCTTGTATTTTCAGGGAACTCAAAGAAATCCATTATAAAATTAGCAGGTTGTCCAGTTATTATCGAAGATGGGCTCCATGATAATCCTATTTCAATTCCCTTGTCATCAGTGAAATTATATAATGGAAAATCATCAATTTTGTTACCAAACTCGTCTACTGGAAAAGTAGGGATACTAGAAGTTGCATTTTGTACCTTTACAACACCTTCCATCCATGGATGAACTGTACAAAAGTAATTGTAAGTACCCGATTCATTAAATTTAATTGATATTGAATTATCCGAAGCAAATAATCCACTATCGAATAATCCGTTTGGTTTACCTTGTGAATTTGATAAAAGACTATTTAATCCACCACCTATGCCACTGGTCACTGTATGTGGTTCAGTGTCATTATTAACCCACCTCACCGTGTCATTCACATTTACCGTAACTTCTCCCGGAGCATACCACTGTCTAGGTGTCAAATTAGTTATGTCTACTTCCGGGTTAGCAGAACCTTTTGGTATTGTAATTATAGTTTCATTGGAATTTTGTTCTTGCGCATATAATAAACGTGGTGATTCAATAAAATTATAAAAACAGAAAATACTAAGAGCCTATCCCAAAATTCGATAGAATTATAGCTAGTTGTCATTATCAC
>WHSX01000304.1 GCA_009379865.1 Candidatus Nitrosocosmicus sp. | reverse complement strand
GTTCTTTAACATACTTTGCAACTGGAAGACCAAGTTGACCAAGTCCTATGATAACAACCTTCTCATTTTTAGGGGCGCTAGGCCTTGGAGCATTTATCTTGTTAGATGTAAGTGGATTAGTAGTGCTAAGGACACTATCTGAATAACTAAACTGTTCTTGTATCTCTAAACGCATGTCGTCTAAAAACTGGTCATTTTCCTTCCTCAATGGAAACATAATTTATCTTACGAACACCCCTTAATAAATTAAACTGACTGGTCAGACATGTTTATTAGGGCCCAAACCTAAATTAACTTGTTCGTGAATAGAATCAATTTTAATTCCCAAGCACTTGCTTCAAAGTATTTTTTAAGGTTAAGAATGATAATTACATCTTTTCATCATGGTATTAAAAATCACAGACAATTTCAAATTATTAGCAATTATACTAAACCTGCAGTATTGTGCGCCATAAACTTTTTATTAAAAAAAAGTGGAAAACCAAATGTGTCCCGTATTGAGGCAGTAAACCTTGGAGGATACACATATTCTTACAGAAATCTTGAAATGGGTGAACATTAATGTGTCCAAAGGTAACATCTCAACATAAGCAAGAAGTACGAGGTAGGATTATCCAATCAGCAATTGAATGCTTTTCTAAAAATGGATTCGATCGAACTCGAATGGACGAGATATCTCTTTTGGCCGATTTAAGTAAGGGAACATTATATAATTATTTTGATAATAAAGAAGATTTATTTAATGCAATTTGTGAGGATAGTCTTGACCTACTAAAAATTCAACTTGATCAATTATTTACTAACAGTAGGGATGATCTAATATTCAATGCAGAGTTATTTTATGAAAACTTTCAAAAAATACAAAAGGAAGGAAGTGCAAAAGTCTTTTTTGAGGCTTTATCAGAATCAACACGTAACCCAAAATTAAAAATAATCTTGTTCAAACATAGAGTCAAAATCTATAAACTTGTTGAAAACTATTTGCAGATCCAAAGTGATAAGGGGTTTATTAAAGGTGATATGAACTTAACCTATGTTGCCTCAGGAATGGTGTCTTTGTTTGATGGTATTACTGCAGGAAGTCTCCTTGGGATCCCTGAAGATTATAATAAGAATATTTGGGCCGTAACAATAAAAGCGATATTGTCAAATTTAAATTAGTATCAAGTCAGAGCTATAAAGTTACATATCATTTTCAAGCGGAGCGATTCCAATTCATATCGATTAGTCTGTAATAATTTATAACCTATTACATCATTAGGACGAGTGTGTCATTATTGCCTTTTAAAAATAAAGTTCCAAAAATAAATTCCGATTGTTTTATTGCTCCGAATTCTGTGATTATCGGTGACGTAGAAATAGGCTCTCGTACATCGATTTGGTTTGGTACTGTTCTTAGAGGTGACGTCTTTCACATCAAAGTTGGATGTAATACCAATATACAAGATAATAGTGTTGTGCATGTTACCACTAATAAATATCCTACCATCATTGGCGACAGTGTTACTATTGGTCATTCGGTGACACTCCATGGTTGTTCAATAAAAGATAACTCGCTGGTTGGGATTGGTTCTATTGTCATGGATGAGTGCGAGCTTGGAGAATGGTCTATAATTGCTGCAGGATCCGTGGTTAAGCCAAACACTAAAATTCCATCAGGCAAACTTTGGGGGGATTACCCGCAAAGGAAATCCGTGACATAAATGCCAAGGAACGAGAATGGATAAAAGAGTTATCAAATAATTACTTAGAATTATCAAAACAATATTTGAGTATATAAAGGGAAACAGGTATACATTTTTCAAATTTATAGGCTGTGAATCAAATTTGTCCCTACTTACAAATATTCAAATCTAATCTCTAAATTCAGTCTGCATATGTTAGAATACTAACAATGTGTTTTAGCAGAGTTCCATTATATAACTAAGTAGGTTAATTTTGTTTCTTTTATTTTTATTGAACATGATGTTGTACTATTGATGAAGTAATCAGTTATCAAACTGCTTTATGGGATTAGCTAGGATCTTCAATAATGCTAAAGATTATACCATTTAATCTACTATTAATATTTTTAGTAGTGGTAGTAACAGGTACAGGTACACAAGCAATCTTTAATCAAAACGTATTGGCACAAAACTCAGGTGACGACAGTTCTCGTGGATTAAATTTCGATAGTCTATTCGGAAGTAGCAAAGAAGGCTTCAGTTTCGATGAAATGTTCCCCTTCGGTGATTCTAGCACTTCGGGTTCTCAAGATGAATCATCATCTAGTGATGATGACTCTGCTTCGAGTTCTCAAGATAAATCCGCAGCTACTGATCCAATGGGTGGGATCGATCTTGTATTTCCTTTCAATGATATTCAATCTCCAGATGCACAATCTGATATACCATCTGAAGATGCAAGCTCCACAAGTCCAGACGACAATAGTAAATCTATAGCTCCTCAGAATGAATCAGCTTCCGACGACGATAAGGCAACAAGCAGCTCTGATGACACTGATAAGGCAACAAGCAGCTCTGATG
>WHSX01000303.1 GCA_009379865.1 Candidatus Nitrosocosmicus sp. | reverse complement strand
CAGATATAGTGTCAGGACTGGTAAACTACAGGATAATGAATACCTGTTAGTTACCCGATGGATGATAATGGTTAGAAGATATGATTAATCCCTGTTATTTACGCAAGAGATCTACTGCTTTAAGGAGGAAATTGATACAAAAGAATTTCTATTTCAAGTAGGTAGAGTGTGCTCTATTGCTGAATATTTGAATATTCCAATTTTGCAGTTGCCGGATTATTTAGAAGAAAAGGTTAAAGAAAATAAGGATCCGATAGAATGAAAGATGTAAAATCACATTATTTTTCTAAATTTAACTTGCCTTTGATATACCTTCTTTCCCAATGAATCTGTATGATGCCCAAAACTAGACTTCATATCCTCTAAAAAGTCCACAATATACCTGTTCTATAAAGTAGCGATTTTTTTTGAAGATGGTGCGAGTCTTTATCGTCATCAATGCATTCGGCAGCGTCCTCGTATCTTAAGGGTAACTCGCATAATACTGTTTATAGCAATATATATCATAATTGAGCAGAAATTTGTCCAATTAGAACTTAAATTCTAAATTGATTGTGAAATATTCGTCATATTCTAGATAATATCTCTTACCTAAAAGGAGTTAATCCAAACCTCTACCCATATACAAGATTATCATCATGTTATTATTTATTATTGAAAAACTCAATTTTTCTTTGATTTTGACAAATAATAAATAAAAAGTAATTGTAACATCGAAACTAGGTTTTATATTGTTGACATATTGTCTTACACATTTCACAAAAATATCTTTAGTGGATAACAAAGAAGTTTTTTTAGAATAGTCTCTGTGCGTTATTGAAACATTTCATTTTAATATTCCATTGAATAGCGTAGATCTAAATCCATGCATCTTAATATTTAGTCACAGGCAATGTATATCAACACCTCACTACCTTCAGAATCTACTAATGGCTGCTACTTTTTAATCTTAAATTCAAATAATTGGTAGACTATATTTACAATAGATCAATTTCTTCTCGAGATGTCGTTGACATCCGTTTGTTGAATTGAATGTTGTTCTTGATTTCAAGCATTATTATCAAACGACCTTTCCATCGAATTCAAATTATCTACACGATTATTGGGATTCGTAAATTCTGGTGTAGCACTTGAAATAAATCGAATAAGCTGCTTATCCCTTTTTATATGGGAAATTATTCTTGATCGACAATCCTTAGGTACTAAATTGACATACATTTCTTAGAAATATCCAAGTTTATTCAAATTATTCTACAAAATATAAAAAATATTTGATATATTAAATAGCTATTCAATATTTTATTTCTTTGAGGGATATTTTGAATTATTTGCAATAGATGAAAATATATATAAAAATTTTAGAAATGGTACATTTTTCTATAGAATTCTTATGTCCAAAAGGTTTAAAACTATCTTCTATCTAATTTAGCACAATGAAGAGTAAACTAGCAGTTTTTGCTTTGTCAGCTGTTCTAATGTCCGGATTAATTTTACTTCCTGGCATTAACATGAAATCATTTGCAATATCAAATGAACAAGGTCAATTAACATTAGCCAATATGAATTTAGTTATGGGTGGATCTTTCACACCGATCTCTACTGAAGAGGCATCTGAAAGTGAAGCACCAGTGAAAAATGTAACATTTGTTGCTATTGAGAAAAATCTCACATTACCAAGTGGTCAAAGTGTAGCCGCATTAACATGGAATGGTACTATCCCAGGACCAACTATTCGTGTAACTCAAGGTGATGTTTTGAATGTAAATATCATTAACCATCCAAATAATACATTGATTCACAGCTTGGATCATCATGCATCTGTAATTAGTGCAGTTCCAAACTTTGGTCCAATTAATGTAAGCGATTCAAAGCAATACAGCTTTGTTGCACAACAACCCGGATTCTTCAAATATCACTGTGAAGGTAATGCTGTTTTGACAATGGCCAACACGTATTCCAAGGAATGGTTGGTGGTGTGATTGTTGACCCAGTAGATGGCTATGCAGGTTATGAAGGTGTAACTGAAGAGAATGGTACTAATGTACTAACAACAGCAGATGTATCTCCAGATGCTAAAGAAGTTGCATTCCAATTCTCAGAGTATTATTTAGACCCATCGGGCCAATATGATGCCGCAGCAATGTTTGCACATGCTCCAACTGCTTCATGGATAAATGGTATCCCATTTGGATATGATCCAGTAATTACCAAAACACCAAATGCAACAACATTGTTCTTTAAGCAAGGTGACCACGTAAGATTCTTCTTACTTAATCATGGTGACCTTCCAACTAACTTCCACATTGTAGGTGAACAATTAGACAGAGTCATTGATGGTAGTATAGTTAGTGGAATTGGTAAACAAACCTATATGGTAGGTGGATCCAATGATGCAATTGTTGATGTAGTATTTGACCAACCAGGAGTTTACGCATTTGTAAATCATGATTATGCACAATTGTTCAAAGGTCAAGCAGGATTAATTGTAGTTGATGGTCCAGACAATGGTACAAGCAACTTATTAGTCTTGACTGATGATGCAAACCCATCA
>WHSX01000302.1 GCA_009379865.1 Candidatus Nitrosocosmicus sp. | reverse complement strand
AAAAAATATGTCGGCTTCATAGATAGTGACAACTATTTTCCAGGCGCAGTAAACGAATATTGTAAGATATATGCGGTCGGATTTGGTATGGCATCTACCCCTTACAGCAATATCAGGATTTCGTGGCTATACAAACCAAAAATAAGGAACAACATCTTGAAATTCCCTAAATGGGGACGAACATCAGAGGTAACTAATAAGTATTTGAACGCATTGTTATCATATATTACCGGATTTGAAACTGATATCATAAAGACAGGGAATTCAGGGGAGCATGCCCTATCAATGTCGCTAGCTGAAAATTTGAATTATTCAAGTGGATACTCTATCGAACCATATGAATTTATTAACATTTTAGAAAAATTTGGGGGATTGCTCCCAACAGATTCACCAGATATCGTTGAAAAAGGGGTAGAGATATTTCAGATAGAAACTAGGAACCCACATTTTCATGAAGAGAAAGGTAAGGATCATTTGACAGAAATGCTCCAAGCATCGCTACTAGCAATTAGCAATAGTAAAGTTTGTAACATGGAACTCGCAAAAGAAATAAAAGAACATTTACTCAGATTAGAAACTTTATATAAAAAAGATAAGAGCGGAAAGACAGATGCAAAAAAGTATTTCATAATGGATCCAATAAAAATAATTCCCATTGATAAATTCGGAGAATTGGTTATAAAGAATGTGAAAACATTCCACAAGATATAGAATAGATATTTTAGATATCTTGTTGTCACCGTGTTCTACTCACGAAAACAAAAAGATTCGAGGGGAAAATTTTCTAATATGACATTTTTTTTAAGAGAACTAAAAATTATTCAAGTCCAATAGAATTTAGTGCCAAATATGCTTTCTAGCAATCAATTTCATTGGATAGACAACTCATTTTCTTAATGTTAGATAAGAATTCTAGATCATTTATTTTAGAAGAAATTAGATTCCGTCAAGAATTGTTTAGTTCATTTAAGGGTATAGTCTCCTAGATGGTGTTGGAAAAAACATAAAATGTTCTTCCGTGATATCTATCAGTCACCCAGTAAAAATTTGATTTTTCCGACTAATTAGAAATTATGATTGGATCAATTTCCATAAGAACCCGTTTGTAGAACACTGCTCTGACATTCAAAATGATTTAGTTAATTTTGTATGCATCTAATCTCTCACGAATGACTTTTTCTTTACTCTTTATTTCGATATTAATTATGTCCATTGTGATGTAGCGAATTTCGGATACAAAATTAAGGTAAGGTTATTTTGGTATTCTGGTTATCGACTTTAGGAGTAGGATAGGGTTTGAAAAATTTACAATTTATCATTTTGCCTGGAATAGTAATAGGCGTAATTGGTGGAATTCTACTTTTTTTCGCCGCATATAATTACTATCCTCAAAAGAATGTGAATATCAATTTAAACGGCAAATGCTATGAGTTTTTAGATGAGGCGTATCAGAAGTACCAAGATCTAGTATCTATTAGGGAAAGGAAATTGCTAACGTTGCAGATAGACTCCCTGGAGGGTTCAAATACATTTGTTCCTATTATATTCAGTGGTTCAAGTGATGAGGTAGATAACATAATAGAAAAATTTGACATAAATATAACAGAAATACAGACAATAGGCGACCAAAATACACAAGTCGATAAGATGATCGTAAAGGGTGTTGTCAGCAATACGATTCTTGAACAAATATTGGATAACATCTCTGAAAATATTACTGATAACACTACGAACTCGATCCCCAAAATTGGTATCTTACCCAATAGCGGCATTTCGGCGTCCGAGAGTGCTAAAATTAGTGATAATATTGATCAATTTATGATTAGCGGGCTAAAGAAAATCATAGTTGAGAAAAACGGGGTAAAGGAAACAGAATGCAGAAGCACAATAATCTATAATGATTGATGAATTTCAAAATGTAAATGATTACGATTAATTCTTTAGTCATAAAAATACCCAACTCTGTCTAATACAATAGAGCATGTGTGACTACAATAGATCTCTTGCGTAATTAGCAAAGTCTAGTCATGTCTTCTAGTCATCAGCTCTTTATGTAACTAGCAGACATTCATTATTCTGTAGTTTACCAGTCCAGATATTATGTCTGATATTCTATCGTACTTTCTGAGCCCGTTTCTGGATACATCATTCATTAACCTATACTTTTTTAATCTGGCAATAACATGTTCAACTACTATTCTCTTTCTGGAATGGTACTTGTTGTACTCCTTTTCGTGTACAGTAAGTTCGCAATCTTATTCCTTCTTAACAGGTATTGATGACCTCTGCTCTGGATAGCCTTCTTCTGCTCCGAAGAATCCAAGATCAAATAGGCCAATTACATCCTTTGAGAGGTCAGGATGATTCTTTTTGTAAATGTTGTTGTCATGCTTTCTTCCTTTCTGTCTACGTTTTTTTTGTAGATTATGAGACCACTTTGGTTAGATGTGTACAGGTTCTTTACTGTGCGTTTCTTTCTCTTTCCATCAGAGTAGTATACCCTTCTTCTTACTTTGTTCTTTGGCCTTGGTACCTGTTGTTCTGTACAGTCTAAAAAGACCAGAAAGCCTG
>WHSX01000301.1 GCA_009379865.1 Candidatus Nitrosocosmicus sp. | reverse complement strand
TCAGAGAGGTAGAGAACAGCATCCGTGGGGACACGATTCAAGGTTGAATAGAATCCAACTGTCAAAGGATAAGGAAATCATGTTGTTTATTTTGATAAATCTTTCGGATTTATTATTTATTGACTAGCATTCTCTCGAGTATGTGAGAATCCTTGGAATAGGTTTTGCGTGATGGTCTAAAGATATACAAGTAATCGTTACTTGTAATACGATGTCAATTTTCAAAGTACATTAGTGTTTTCCGAATTTAACAAACTGCATGTTTACATATCCACCATATAATAGTGATTATAAACTGAGCTTAAGAGTTTTTTTTATTAAATTAACATGCTTCATAAGATTCAACTATGTCCTTCCGAATTTTTCCCATAATAATTATTGCAAACATATGCTGTGATAAGCGCTTAGAATAGAGATTAGTATATCGCTTTACACATTATTCAGTTTGTTGACGATCGCAATGATAATCGAATAAAATACAGTATTCACCTAGGTTTAGGCAACCGACCTTAAAACAGATGTTAAAACTGTTAGAGACCATCCATCAGTTATTGCATTTAATTGGAATGATTTAACAATATTTAAGTAATTCTCCTTATAAAAATAGATATGGTAAAAGCGATTTTTAAGAGTTATAATCTGGTAAGAGGTTTTGCAAAACTTCCTGCTGAGAGCTCAGTTAAACAAAGCGTCCATGATGGCGATACAGTATCAGTCACTGCTGACGGTGATTTTTCAATTCGATTCCTTGGAATAGACACCCCAGAAGTTTCCTTAAGCTATCCTAATTTGAAAGACGATCCAAATGCCGGAAAATGGTTATCTATTTCTAAATTCGATCAATATCTTTCTAATCCCTTTGATGTCAAATATAGCGATTCTAAAGAATATAAAATAAAGTTGGGAAAAGGTTTGGTAGAGCATCTCGAACCCCAATGCAGTGACAATACTGCCAAAAATCATGCACTATATTCTGAGAAAGCCCAAAGGGTATTAGAGAAATTAATTCAAGATGATCTAAATGAAAGAAAAGGTCAAGGAAAAGAATTCCGATTCTTCTTGGCTTTTTCGTTCGAAATTATGGACAGATATGGTAGATTCCTTTGCTTTCTTGACCGCGACAGTAATGAACAAGAGCGTCTAGAAAGACCGTTGACTTACAATGAAAGGATGATCCAGCAGGGATTTGCGATGCCATATCTTATCTGGCCCAATATAGATCCATTTATTGGAAAAGAATCCGTAGTTAAAGCAGTACCCGATATTAACAACTTTCAGGCTGAAATTGAAAAAAGCAAACGGTTACAAAAAGCAAGAGAAGCAATAAGAAAATCACGGGAATCTGGGACAGGTCTTTTTGATTTTAACGATCCATTAATGCTATTTCCTTTTGAATTAAGATATCTTGTAAGACGATCGGTTCCGGACCGCTTTGTTATAGATTTATCACAAAAAAGACCAAAAATATTAGAGCCTACAAAATACTATGAAATAAAAAACATAGAAGACAGATTATTTATTCCAGAAGAATATGTACCCCTTTTTATCATGAAAGGATTTGAAAAGGAATCTTGAATCGAATCATGGTTTAAAGCTTGGGTATTTTTACTTCCTCCGCCTAAATAGGCGAATACTGGCGAAATTCATTACCATTGGGTATTGAATGAATTTTTGTAATCGAACATATTTTCTAAAACAATGACTTAATATAACAGATATATTAATGGGTTTTAATGCCAATTACTAATTATAGTTTGTTAATAGGAAAAGCCGTAGATATTAGGTTAGGGTCGGGTGAAAATCCACATTATTCTATAGAAGTTGTTGATAAAACAAAACAATATCGTGTTGCAGTGAATGTTCAGTCCGATAATGGATCGGAAGTAGAATACGCAATCTTTCCTCATTGGAATCATCCCCTAATGGATGATCTTAAAGACTTAACACCTAACATTTATAACGTTGAGAAATCTGATCACATTCCGGCCTTAGATTATATACGAGATAATTTAGCGGACCCTTGTACATTTGTCCATCTTCCTATGAATGTTCTTGGCCCCGATAATGATCTTAATGAGAAGGTAAATCAATATGTATGGAGGGCAATTGCGGATCAAGGATCGAAAATCTATGTATTTGGTTCAGCCTGGGGTCCAGACGAACCACAACGAGATAAGATTTTTGGATTTTTTCCGGGCAATGGAATCCACGATATTCATATGAATCAGGGAAATTATGAGTCACATACAGGAGACAACGGGGTCTGGCAGGATGGCAGTCTAATTTTTCAATTTGCACGACCAAAACAATGGGTGGCTATATTTCTTAGATTTCAAAATCAGTCATGGCATACAAATGACGCCGATGGTCATAGTATTCCTATACCAATATCTCAATCAAATCCGACAACTGAGCCGACACAATTATGCACACAGAGCAACGTTGCTATCCCCGATATACGATATAGAATAATCAAGATAATTGCAGCGTTAGTCAATGATACTCAAAATCCAGAGAAAGAAACTGTTACGATTTTAAATACATCAAATCAAGAGATACTTCTTAAAGGCTGGAGTGGTGTGTTGAATAACTACTTTTCAAACAAGCTATATAGCTTCTTTTATTAGG
>WHSX01000300.1 GCA_009379865.1 Candidatus Nitrosocosmicus sp. | reverse complement strand
CTTGTAACAATAGAAGAACTTAACAATATAACCGAAAAAACCAGGATTGTAAAAAATATACTACGATTCATTCAACCATTTCTTTTGCAAATACATTATAAAGCTAAAGATTCTCTATTTTGGTTTTTTTATATAGTGCATGATTTAGTTAAATAATCATGATATAGTATGCTTATCACAAATTACAAGTATTTTTGATTAATAGAGACTTTCCTCATGCATACACTTTGAAGATTAAGCTATTTCTTATAAGATACGAATGTGGAAAAACAAATACCACGATAACAATATAATATCTGTGTTTCACTGAACCTGTTTATTACAGATTGGCAGCAACTAATTGTAAATATGTGACTGAATATTGACAAATAATTTCAGACTTGATATTCATTCCAAGTGATTTTTGCCGTATAACCACTCGGTTCGGACTTGTCTGTAGAGGAAGCTTCTCATCCTTCGGAGGGAAGTCCAATTTAACAATTTATGATCCATTTCATTTACGAGATGAGCTGGTCGGAAAGAACGATGGTGCGAGAGTAATATGTTATTGTAGGTTGTTGTCATCATATTGTCTCCTCGAGTATAACTCCTGAGTTCAAATCCCTCTACCGAAGCCTTTTTTACTACTTTTTATTTTTATAGTGATTGTCGTGACCCTTCAATGAGAATGAACGAATACTACCATCTCTTGACAAATCAGTAGTTCATAGTTCAATCCGTTCTGGTAAACAGGTACACATGTTATAATAAATTGAATTGTCACCATTCGAAATAACTCCAAAATGTCTCCATAAATATATCTAGCTTATTACAACAGTTTGTTTCAAAGGAAATATAGCCGATAAGATAAATGAATCCTATACCGAAATTAAGCATACATGACGCAACTACGTTGGGACTACCTACAAGTTTGTATTCCAAAAATTTTAGTTCTCTTTAAATTTCCTTCAACATTTATCAAACCTAATAAAATAAAAAATCTCTAATATTTTCAAGGTATTCAACCTGTGAGACTAATGTCCTGATTGTAAGTCTTGCGATTCAGTTTTATAGATAAAATTCTCAAAATACATGTGATAAAACAGGAAATATTTCGATGGAATGATACTATAATGGATGAAATAAATAATTTTCTACAGAGAGGAAATAAAAAGATAATTAATATTCAAGTGGTGAAAGATATTGATGCTGGTGTCACTGGAGTAAATTATATAGTTTTTTATGAGGAAGGTCCTGATTTCACATTTTAGTTTTTAATGTTGCATACAAATTTCACAATGAAAGTAAATTTTTCACAAGAAATAAACAGACTGAAATCATTATGTGATTACCAATCGCTATTCTTTAATTCTCTATGAACAAAACTATTAAAATCATAATTGTTTTCATGGGAACTGTTTTTTCTCTTTCATGATGATTTTTGGATTTGAATATGTCTATTCCGCAGCAATTGGAACTAATAGTTATTGGGGTAATCCGCTATATTTCCTTGCTGCAGGTCTTCTTTGTCTAGCAATAGCATCTACCGTTCTCTTCCTATCAGTGAAATTATATCACCATAGATAAAAATCATAACATATTTTCTAAATGTTTAAGAAAAGCATGACCTTAATTTGTCTATATTATGACAAGAACAACCCGAATAATATAAAAAGCGAGGTAAATAATTCCTGATTCGTAAATAATTTAAGTTCAATTCACGTATTATATTGTATACCTTTTGCAAAAGGTTGTAGGCTTTGGCGCAAGTCAATAAAGGTCTTGAGATAGCATAACAGATCTCAATACCAAGACCCAATACCTACATTCTGCTATTTGTTGTATTTGCAATCTTGTTATGTTTTTATCTAATACTCTATTTTGCAAAATTGATTCACTATTTTACCTAAAGGCCTAAAATTCTGCTATTCATGGTTGATGATAATCTTGACAATCTTATTATCTTTCATATTTATATTTTCCAAATACTATATTATGGGTACGGGTTCCGAATTAGAATCAAAAAATTTAAAAAAAGAATTCGCCTTTCAACAGTGCGGAATCACTTTTGATAATGCAGATGATGAAGAAGAACATGTTAAACTAGAACAATAAGAACAAAAGATACCTAGCGTCTGTGGTTAACTTTTGCTTTTTTGAATTTGTAATAATTAGGCAGACCTCAATTCTTATTCGTATTAATCTAATTGTTGAGTAGGAGTGAAGATATACATTAATTATTACTACCCACGAGAAAACCTTATGGATTCAAATTCAATTCCCGTGCTTCAGATATGGTATCTGTATATGTTTATTTATTAAATCCTTATATCTTTCATATTATTATAATCCATTAGAATCTATTTTAGAGAACCGATATCGGCATTCGCCCCCTTGGGCCCATTGATTACATGGGCTCATATACTTGAACCTCTTTTATCTATCTGGTCACAGAATGACAAAAATGAAGAATTCGCAGGGACATTAATATTAGAATTAGTTTGTGTAGTTAAGTTTGCGAATAATGGCTTTTTATTTTTGGAGGAAGATCTTGCGAAATCCATAAATAGATTAATTGTATTTCTTAAACCACACTCTCTGTGTAGTGTAAAAAGCAAAACTTCATCAAGGGATGAGTAGCAGTAGTAACATCTAGTTC
>WHSX01000002.1 GCA_009379865.1 Candidatus Nitrosocosmicus sp. | reverse complement strand
ATCAATTGATTCGTATGTTCTCTTGTCAGGATTCGTATCAAACTTAGCATCATCATCTGAAAGTGCTGCACAAGCATTAATCTTTATTTTGCGTCTATCGTCTCTCAACAATTCTTTAAGTCTGTCCAAAACAACCATGTTCATTTTTATTATGATCGGGTTGCTAGGGTCAGATTTGTTTGTCAAAAATTTGCCCATACTGGCTGTAGCTTTTGCCCTCACGAAATAGTCCTTTGATTGATCCGTATTCTGCAGAAAAAAATTCGCAACATTCAGGTAAATGTCTTGATCTTTTTCTTTTGATAATTCCTTTAGCCCGTCTAATCCCCCAGTCGCCAAAATGCTCTGGAATGTAGTTGTACTTTCGACCAAATTTTTTAATATAGAAATAATTCTTTCTTTTTCTTGTTTATCGAGTAATCCTTTACAGGCCTTGCCTATGGCCGTTGCCGCAGCAGACTTTATGAAAATACTATCGGTATTTGATTTCTGAATAAAGTCCTCAAGCAGTACTATTGAATCAGGCCTTTCAAATAATCCAATGTTCTTTAGAATCGCTTTTTTGATTTCTGGTCGCAAATCATCATAGACTACTCTACTTTTAAGAATCGATATTAATGCTTGATATGATCTATCCGATTTCTCGTAATTATTTTTGTCATAAAAAGAACCAATAATGTTTGCGGCCTCTATTGATACTCCATAAAATTTATCTTCAATTATACTATCTTGCAACGCAGTAACTACTTCTTCAGAATATTGATTCTTGAGTAGTCGTATAGCACTAATTCGTTCTATGATTGTCTCTCCTTTCTTCATCTGATTAAAAAGTAATTTCTTTAATTGAAAGTCTGGAGTTTCATTTAGGATCTTTATAGACTTTATATTTTTAAGAATTTTAAATTTTGGATCAATTGAAATTGTGTCTATTATAAAGTTCCTATCAATATTAGTAGTGGCTTCTGAAGTATGTCCTTTAACATCCATTAAATGCAATACTTGTCGTTTCCTTCCTGTGTCATCTAGTAGGTTTACGTTGATCTCTAATTGGAATTTGTAGTAAATGTTGGATTCTGTACTGTTCAGATTGTCGTTTCCTTGTTTGATTTTTATCGTTAATTTTTTGACAGAATTTCCATCGGCGTTTGAATCAATATCTTCTAGGGCGAAATCTATTTGCAAGTCTGGATGACCCTCCATGTAAATCCATTGATCAAAGAAGGTATGCATTTCAACTCCTGAGACGGATTCAAATATTTTTAACAAGTCATCGGATTCAGCTGATTTGTGTTGATATTTTGTCAAATATGCTTTGAGCGACTTCCTGAAATTAAGATCTCCTAAATGGTTGCGAATCATGTGAAGAATAAACCCTGCTTTCTCATAGGAATGAACATCAAATAATTCATCAGGATGTTTATATAATTTGGTAACTAGTGGTCTACGATATTGGTCGTTGGCTTCTTCAAAATACATATCTGTATTCTTAATCAGGCTATAATGGAATTCATCGATTCCTCTTGTTTTTTCCCAATATAATAACTCGCAGTAAGTAGCAAACCCTTCATTCAACCAAATATGTGACCAGTCCCTGCACGTTACCATATCTCCAAACCATTGATGGGCAACCTCGTGCGCAATCAAAAAAATGTCATTATGATAGTCCATGGATGTTATTTTATCGTGTAGGACGTTTCTAGTCAAAGTCGTACAACTACTATTTTCCATACCGCCAAATTCAAAATTATCTACCGCGCTCTGAGAATATTTTTCAAAGGGAAACCTCGTGTCAAAGTATTCTTCAAAGAATCCTACCATTTGGGGGGTTTCTGAGAAGCTTAGCATTGCATCCTCCTTGCTTGTTTCTTCTGGCCAGTAATAGTAAAGGGGAAGTCCGTTGTAGCTAGATTCAACCACTGAAAACTTACCAATTACAATGGAAACAAGATATGCAGGGAGTGGATTCGTTTCAATATATTTCCATACTGTAATCTCATTATCAGTTAATTTAGATTTCAGGATACCATTTGAAATTACTATAAACTCACGAGGAGAGACTACTTCAACATCCAAAGTAAATTTCATTTGTGGATTATCTACACATGGAAACCAGTAGGGCGACTCAGTTGCTTGACCTTGAGTCCATGCCTGATAGGCTGGAATTTGTTTGTTTTGACTGTCCTTGGTAATAAAATGAAAACCATTTTTAGGCGAATTGAATCCTTCGGTACTATTCAATTCATAGTAACCAGTTGAATAAAGGATGTTTATATCAATGGTACTTTCCTTTCTAAATAACTCTGAAAATTCTATGATTAATTTTTTATCATTGGTACACCGAAATTTTGATATGTTTATTGGAGAAGATTCAATCCTGTCTATCCTTATTTCGGAAATATCTAAACTAATGCACGAAATATCTTGAAAAGCCCTCACCCTTAACTGTTGGTTACAATCTACAAGGATCTTGTTTACAAAGTCCGGCCGGATCCTTAACGACATATGTTCGATTGTAAAGCAAGAAATAGGAATTTCGTGCATTTCGCTGCCAGGAAATGCAAAATTCTTTTTGGACGACTTTAGGCATAAATTTTTATCATAATTCTCATTTAACTGATTCATATCTTTTTTACTTTAATACTTACTGTGGTGTTTTAGATCAAACATAAGCTTATTGAAAATAGAATACATTGTCTATAAAACACCGCATCTCATGATGGCTCTTGCTTTATCACTTCCCCTAGACACATCCCTTATTATGAAATAGCTTTATATCACAAACAATTTTTGGGATTATACAAATATCCAAATGAATTTTATGTCTTATTTTTTCTCGAAAGACATCGTATTAATTATCTGATATTTATACTTCAGAAACCATAGTATCTATCTCGTGCTCAACCTGTTTGATTTAACGAAAAATAGGCTCTCTTATCCCTTTACTAGAGATACCCTGTTCTTATATAAACAAGTGACCAAACAATACGTTGATGAAGCCCTCCTTAAATCAGTAAAAAATTTAGTACCGATAATGATAAAAAAAGAATTTGATAAGGATCTAAATCAATATCTAGATTATCTGAATCCTCTAAGATTACTATTAGATTGGTTTAAGAAGGATTTTATGAAATGGATGAACAAGTCTTCTTTATGCCCCACTTGTGGTAAAACTATGAGCCTTAGATCTGTTCAAGGAAACTCATGGATAGTAAGAGGTGTAGAGTATCATAGTTGTTTCCATTGTAATTATTCACTAGTTTTCCCTAGATACGGTGAAATAGAAAATATATCGTTTAATAGAGTAGGTAGATGCAGTGAATGGTCATTTCTTTTTGGTGCTATACTAAATTCATTAGGGATATGTACAAGAGTTGTTCATGATTTTCTCGATCATTGCTGGAATGAATCACTGATCGACGGACAATGGCTACATGTGGATTCCACTCTTGAATACCCTATTTCTTTCAATAATACAAAGTATTACGAAAAAAATTGGAATAAGAAATATTTGATTGTTTTGGCGTTTTCGAGTAACAAAGTTATGGATGTTACGCTAAACTATACCAATATGTCGACTGCGGTATGTGAACGCAGAAAAAAACAAAAGTTGAGTACTATTTCTAGTATACAGAATTACTATGACAAATTATAGATTATTCTAATGTTAACTATACAATTTAAGCACCTTTTGTATTTCTCTATGATGCTCAACCAGCATGTCTAAAGCAAAAAAGACTATTTCCATTTTTGTTGCATATCCGGTTTTAAATAAAAAATACCTTTTTCATTTCAATCTTTAGGATATTTGAAAATCTCAATTGAACTCTTCTTGATGGACCAAAAACAAAATAAAAGCTAAATACCAATATTCCTTACAACTCAAAAGTGATTGTGGAACTCCATGCAATTGAATGTCCAAATGTTCAAATAGTCCCATGCCACTCACAAGTGAACGAATAAATGATACTATTCCAACAGCAAATACTCTATAAATGATATAAAATATCCTTTTGAAAAATCTCCCAGAATATTTTATACTATTATGGAAAATGGTAAAACCTTAATCATTTAACTATGATGATGTGTCTGTATTTTCTTTTGGATTGCTCACAGGTTTGCCAGCCGTTTTCTCTTTAACCATAGGTTCTGTGTTACCACTCTCTTGATTGTCTTTTTTAAAAGTCTCTCCTTCATTTTTATATTTTTCAAGGTCTCTAAGAAAATGCTCGGCTCGATTCTTATCCTTTCACACACATCTGTAATGTCTAGTTCGTCTGATTGATTTTCAAAATCATTTTACATTAATTCCTAAAATTATCGTTAAAGATTATTCTTCCAAAAGCCTTTTCAAGGTTCTCACTCACCATTCCAAAGTTACCATTTTCTCAAGTTGCAAAATTTGTCTATATTTGCATTGGATTTTTCTATAACTCGATTATTTTTAGCAAATTTGTCTTGGTCATATCCACATTTTCCTTATTGATTTTGGTACAAATATGACCAGTCAAAATTGATTCTGAGGTGATAATAATGATAACTCTAACATATTATATCTTCAATCCATCTACAAAAATAGATAACCAAAGATTATGTTAGATAACTATATTTTTTAAAATAATTAGTTTTGTACTATTATTCTTCTTGCTTTTTTCTATTGACCTTAAGGAATTCCTCTAGTTTTTCTAGGGTTTCAGAATGTAGGTGATGCTCTATGCCTTCGGCATCTGAGTTTGCAATATCCTCTCTCACACCTATGAAAGTGAAGAACTCTGTCAATAATTCATGCTTTCTTCTAATATTTTGGGCTACATTTGTCCCTTGTTGAGTCAATCGAATACCTCTGTATTTTTCATATTCTAAATATCCTGTGGTATCTAACCTTCTCATCATCTTGGTAACACTAGGGGCAGAGACATTCAAACATTCGGTAATATCGACGCTGGTAGCATATCCTTTTTGTTGGACTAGTTCATAAATAATCTCAAGATAGTCTTCCATCCTATCTGTACGTTCCCTCCTCTGTGAACTATTGACCTTTCTAATAGAGTCAATTATTGTGTTCTCTCCAAAAGATGAAGTATTATTTGACACTGTCTAGTTCACCCAGTTAGTTATATAGAAACCAGGGTTTGATAAAAAACTTTGCAAGACTATCACACTACACCAGCAATCCTGTTACGTACATTATTAGCAATCCTGTGATAAAGCCCGCTATTATTGCAGCGCTGGGACTTTTCTCCTGGGAATCTAGTGATTTCATTCCTGACCTAGCTGTTTTTTCTCCAAAATCCCTGTTTTCAGTGTCGTTAGCCTTACTACTTTGCCTTAATGATTTACTCATCCAAACTGCGAGGGCGTAAACAACCTGAAATATTGCACCAGCTCCAACCGACAAGAATATGATTGAGGCTAATGGAGAATATACAAATCCGCCGATCCAGGTACCTAAAATAGTAGGAACCCCTGCAATGAGTCCCATTGCAATTAATCGTCTTATCATTAACCTTCCTGTTTTTGCAAGGGGTGCAACGATAGCCAGTCCTTCTGTTGTATTATGTATTGTAAAGCCAATTATCAAAAAGGTGCTAAGCGCAATTTCACCGAGTAAAACTGCTGCTCCTATTGCCAAGCCCTCTCCAAAATTATGTAATCCAATTCCAATAGCAACCATTAGAGAGAGAGTAAGTGGCTTGATGATTTCACGCCTATCGATCAACTGGGTCAGTTTTTCTTCTTTTTTCTTCTCTGCATTCTCCTCCTGCCCTTTTTGTGTTAGATCTATCGTATCACTTGAAAGCGGATTTGTCATAGATTTTGATGAAATCCTTGTTTTCGACATGGGTTTAGGGGATGATTCCAAAGAATTATTTTGAGCACTCAAATATCCTGCCTCATTTTGCACTTTCTTCTCTTTTTCATATTCAGATGATAACTTTGACTCTGCTCTCTTGCCGAAATATTCTGAGAGATAGAATAGTCCAAGGAAAGTCGCGATGATTATGATTGGTATTAAAAGTTGGCCATTAAATGTTGCAGCTAAATTATTCGTAGCTATTTCGTTGCTTTCTAAAAATGCATCAATACCTAAGAATACCAGCAAACCTGCGGTTAAACTCAAAAAGAAATTATACTGATTTCTTGTTATTTTCCTCAAAAACGGATACCATGCAAGTCCAATAAGTACTGGTATCACACCTACAAATACTCCCAACATCGCAAATACTGAGAACTGATTGATGTTTGGAATTGGAGCAGGAGCAGCAGCATCGACGACCTTGCTAAATCTTGTTCCATCAGAAGTAGTTATGCCTACTTCATAAGGTTCTGCTGTGTTCCAAAAAAAGGGTATTATGACTTTGGCTTCCGAAAGCCTTGGTAATACTTGAGATGGTTCGATTGCCGCAGATTGTATCCTATCATTAATGTCTGCTTGAGAAATCGTAACTTGCTCGGGACCCGTATTACGGATAAAAGCCACCACTTGATTCTCATGGAACTCAACCTTTTCTATAGTTACTTCTGGGAGGGGAACACCTGTGTTTATCAAGTTTTGACCATATGGACTTGAAAGAAAATAAATCATACCTGCTAGGATTATCAGTGGTGTAACGGCTAGAACCAACGATGCAATTTTTTTTCTTTTTCCTTTAGTCGCTTTTGTATTTGCTTTATCTGCATTGATGCCAATAATGGTTTGCTCTTTCGTATCTCCAACATCTGGTTTCTCTTGGTCTTGTCCATTAATATCGTCAAAAGTGTTGGTGGATATTTTGTTTTTCTCATTCATACCTAATTCTTCATTCTTTGCTGCTTTTTCCAATTTCTTATCTTCCATTATCTAGTTGCTCCTTGGCTTGAGATTGCATTGTATTGATACGAAGAAATTACATCATTTGGATTGTTTGTGTGTTGTTGGCTGTTATGAAGTGAGTTATTACTAACCTTATAGGATGAATAATTATATACCATATTATTATTTTCTGAATTAATATTCTTTCCAGCATTTTGACTAGAATCTACTACGAAATATGATTGATTCTTGGAAACAGATACATTCTTTGGATTTTCTACATTTTTACTACTCAGATCAACCTCATTTTTATCGTCTTGACTGTTCTCCACTACGTTGAACATACCCATCCAGCCCTTTTCTGCAAATTCTGTCTTATGAGCGTGGAACATGTAATTTCCTGGATATTTATACTTGAATTCTAAGATACCTCTTTCTCCTTGACTCATGGTTACGATGTCATTTAACTCAACAGGGGTTTGACTAGTTCCGCTTGGATAATAGTTAAACATGTTAGCGTGCAAATGAAAGTTGTTTATTGGATCAAACTCTAACATATTGACGAGATAAATTCTTGTTAGTTCATTCTTTTTGATCTCTATCGGATCATGCATGTAGAAATATGGGATTCCGTTTACAGTGTAAAAGTTATTTTCTGTGTCAAAGTCGGTATCATAACCATTCATAACCATGACCATTTCATCTGCTTGTGGCCTTGGAGTTTTTGGATCAATAATCATCACACCATAAAGTCCATGTGTAATGTGTTCTTCTAGAGGTGTCATGTGACAATGGTAAGGATAAACACCATATGGTTCAGCGGTAAATTCATACGTAAACCTGCCCTTTGGACCAATCATGTCAAAAACCCCATCCATCTCTGCTGGATGAATTCCGTGGGTGTGTATTGAATGAGGTTTTGAACCGTTATTTATGAAATTGATCTTCATCTTATCACCTTCTGTAGCTCGAATTGTCGGGCCAGGTATTGTGCCATTGTACGTCCAAACATTGTAAAAAACCCCTGGTGACACTTCTTTTATTTCCGAATCCGAAGCAACTAATGTGTATTCCCTTAGGGTGGTTCCATTTGGATATTTTGAAACGTGCCCGTAATTGAATTCACGTAAATATTGATTCGGATCTACTACTGCATTTTTTGAGTTGCCAGGAATAGAAATAGGATCCAGTATATCTCCAGTTGATCGGAACACAGGATAGCCTGGAGTATGACTTCCAATCATTTTTCTATTGTCGGTCGAGTTTTGAGCATGGGTATCAAAAGATGGATTTAATGAGTTAAGTAGGTAGGTAGACATTATCAAAGCTACCGTAACAACCAAAACTATTGAAAAAAGAGGCAATACCAACCGCCTGAAATTTTGCATAATCTATATTACTTAACTAGGTTAATAAATGTTAACCTCGTTTAAGTTTTCAATGTTTGGGTTTTATGACCCGAACCACTACTAACAATGAGTGTAGACATGTCCTTTGAAAAGCAGATGGAATATTTCAGTCGTCAAAGTGCTTTAAGGCGGTATTTTCTACTTTGATATCTAACAGGTCTTATCTGGTAGACTAGAAAGTTGAAGTAGGATCTGAACGATAACCCATATCAAAACATCGAAATTATCTCATATTCGATAAATATGTTTTTGTCTATAAAGACAACTAATTGCTAAAAACTAGTGTCATGCTTTTCTATGACTTAAACATCATTAGTTTTAGATTATTTCAGACAGGCTGAATTTCTCTGATGCTAAGATTCTTAAAATCAAAAGCTATGTTGTCTGCTCTAAAACTTGCTATAGGTCCTGAATTAGTTATGACGTAGTCTTTGGGCCTATCGCAATTTGCACTGTTAAATTCTTTATCTGAACTATTGGCAAACCAGCCACCTTCATCAGTGATTTCGTTAACCTTTTTCCATACATTATCATTATTATCATCAATAAATGATTCCATTTTGACACTGCTATCATTATCCTGGTTGTATATTATAATCTTCCACCCTATCCATCTATCTAACAGAGGATTCTCAGTAGCTTTAGCGGAACCTCTAGAATCGGTGTATCCGCCTGTATGCCAAATTTCCTTCTTCCAAGCCGCTTCCATGTTTACCACGTCAATTCCTCCATTTAATGCTGTTCCTTCACAAGGATTTTGACTATTATGTGAGCCCCCTCGCGCACGCCATGTAAAATCAGGAGCCAGAGACTCCGAATCCCCACTATCGGTACCTTCATCATCTTCTTGATTGGTATCATAAACTGACTTTATCTTGACATAACCGGTCATCTCAATATTTTTCCATGGTTGTGAATTAACTGGAGTATTTACATTCATTCTTATCTGAGTATCATTTATTGACCAGAATATCCCATCCTCTGAATTCTTGAATATGGGAACATTTGATGTAATTGAGAAGGACTCATCATTTAGAGGATCTTCCATATTAATAAACCACTCTCTTCCATCTTTTGCCGTGGGATAAATCTCGTCAACTCCAAAAATATCTTTGCCTTCAGGAGTAATTACCTTTTGGGGCTCGGGTTGTTTCTCTTGCAATATAACAATCTCATAGTAATAGTAATATATTAGAATAATAGTTATGATTGTCAAACCTACTATTGCCAAATGAGGTTTTGTTATGATCAACCTACAATTTGTTATTTTGAACCATTTTTAAACTTTGGTACCTTACACTTATTAGAAGTTATGGACCAATATAGAGTCAAAGTTTGATTGGGTCCTAATTTTTTATTCCTTGGTTTAAGCTTAAACACGGATCTATGATCGGATATTGATTCTTAATTTGACTGATAAATAAATAGCAACCTAGATCTTACCTTAATTAATAAACCAAATTGTATATTAATTAGAAGTGTTTTATTTAGGTATATTAAGTGATTTTTGTTGACAAAGTATAATATAATGAAATCCGAAACCTTTTCACAATCTGATCCAAAAAGAAAAATATTGTATTTTCTTAAAGTCATGAGGCAAGCAGGGTTAGAGGACTTGTCAAAAGTTATGAAGATTTCTAGAATGGCTGTTCACAAGCATTTGAGTGATTTACAAGATAGAGGTTTAGTTGAAAGTATGGAAATTCGAAAGGGTGTGGGGAGACCCGTAATGCAATACTCGTTGACAAGTACTGGTAAAACTGCATTTCCTAAATCATATGGTGAAATAGCAACACATGCTTTGGACTACCTTGAAAAAAAAATGGGGAAAGATGCAGTGGAGTCAGTATTGCGGGAACGTCAAAAGGAACTATTTGAAAAATATAGTGTTCGTATGAAAGATATGGAATTTAATGAAAAGGTAAAAGAGCTGGCAAGAATCAGGGATGAAGAAGGCTATATTGCTGAATCCAAAAAAGATAGAAAAAGCAGTTCTCATACTCTTCTGGAATATAATTGTCCAATAATAATGATCGCAGAAAAACATTGGGAGGCTTGCTCCATTGAAACTGAATTATTTGAACATGTTTTGGATGCTAAAGTAGAAGTCACTCATAGAGCAGCGAAAGGAGATTCAATTTGTAAGTTCTTAATTAAAGAAAAGAATGAGTTTCTTTAGTGTTTGTTATAGTTGACATTTATATTTTCTAATTTATATAATTTGTAAACGATTATATTTATAAATTACCGTCACGAATACGATATGTGAATAAAATAAATTACACTTTTCCAATCACTGCAGGTGATAGTTGCTAGAGATGACCTTAAACGTTCTTGGTGTAGGATCTAGCATGAGGCGAGATTCTTTTAGTACAGAGACTTTGAAGATTATCTTAAACAAAGCTAACAAAAATGGAGGAGATACTAGATTATTGAATCTTTATTCAAATCCCTTACCCATGTATACTGCCGATTACAATGAAAAATTAAGCGCAATTAAACATGCCGTTGAATTGGTTAATTGGGCTGACGCAATAATCCTTGCAACACCCGACTACCATGGTTCAATGGCAGGATCACTGAAAAACTTTTTAGATTACTTTTGGGCTGAGTTTGCCGGAAAGACATTCGGGTACCTTTGCTCTTCGCATGAAAAGGGCTTAACTGTAATGGACCAGATGAGAACTGCTATAAGGCAATGTTATGGATGGAGTTTACCATATGGAATTTCAATAAACTCAACCCAAGATTTTAATACAGATCGCGAAATCATAAATGCTCAATTGCTAAGTAGGCTTGAAAGTTTTGCAAGGGATTTAGTGGTATACGGCAACTTAATTAACAATCAATTTAAAAAGGATTTGAGTTCAACAATACAAAATTCATATGCAGTACACTACAGAGAGTAACGATGGGGTATTAGACTGCACATTCATAAAGAGAGGCTACCTTGATTTTTTTTAGTAACATCTTATGACGATATATCACCAATAGCCCTTGATGCCTATTTAATGAAAAAGTCCAAACCCGTATGTAGTTTTGGTCAGCACGGTTACACCTTGTGTTAAAATATGACCGACTTTGTGACCTTTTCTTCCAAAAAAGCTTGAGATAAAATAATTGAATACAAGAATTTACTTTGCCTTCAAAGTTTTTTTAAGCAGTAATATCCCCAGATAATAGGGGATATTGAAAAAAGCAGCTAATGCAGCAATCTCAGTTCCAAAGAATTGTTGAGCAAACACTACTATCAAAATATTGTTAATATATATCATTGAAATCATTGTCGATATTCTATCATCCTTTGATAGGCCCATTAGTCCTGAGATGACATACCCTGTCAGTCCATAATAGCCAAACAATATAAATGCCAATATGATATTTTCTACGGTTACGAGAGGATTAGAAAAAAAGAAATAGGAATATTTGGCAAATACACCTAGGTTAATTAGAAAAATGAAAACAAGTGAGAGGTTAAAGGATTGTTTATTGATCTGATGCGTAAGTTTAGGGGAAAATTTTTTTAATAGCTGACTGGATATCAAGGGTATAATTAATGCTACTAAGAGAAGAACTATCATGTCGAAAATTGGAATTGCAAAGTTGCTACTAAAAAAAAGAAATATTAAAATAGGTAATATAAATGGGACCGATAACGAAGTTGCTATTATTAATCCAACCACTATTGGTAATCTGCCCCCAATAAAGTTTACAACGAATGGTGATCCAAGCCCTGTAGAGATGCCAGATAATAAGAACACTGATAACATTAAGTTCGTACCTACCGGAATAATGGTTAGGGAAACCATGTTCATTATTGCATACATCCCGACCGGAATTAACACCAGTTTCGCTATTGTAAGTATAATTAGCTTCTTTGGATGAGAAAAAACTGTATAAAGCTCTGATAGATTCATATTGATTAGATTAAACAAAAGTAAAAGTCCCAGCCACAATAACAAATACGGTTCTACCAGAATTCCTATATATGGGAATAGTAGCCCTATCGCAGTCGAAAATAGGACTGATAAACCCAAGTAATAAAAAGTGTGATTAGTATTTGTTACGGGCATATTTCAAACTACCACATATTAACATCAAATATCTTGACATAGATAAAAAAAAGTAAGACTTAGCATCAATCTGGAGTAATTCTGCATCTCTTTTAACATTTTTTTAGAATATTTGTCGTCTTCCCTCTTTAAGATATTAATTTCTAAAATAAATGTCAATTCTTGTATCTTGATGATTAGTGTTTTTTGTTGGTCCATCGAATTTGAGCCATTAAATTTTTAAATGAAGAACCAAATTCATTTTCAAATCAACAACTATGTTACCGCTATAATAACTTTAAATGCCCAGTAAATTTATCCAATTTTGTTGAATAATCTGGGCCAAACCCACAACATGTCATAGTATTAGGTTCTATCTGGGTTTTTCCAGCATCTATGATGACTGTAGTTATTATACCATATGCTTGAGCCTTTTTTATTATATCAATCAGTTCTGTTTCTGATTGGATCTTTAATACTGCTTTTTTTTGACCACCGTACTTAAACCAATTAGCAACATGGTCTGGGTTTTGCCACACTACCGAACTGCATGCATGCCCTACTTGGCCAGCAATTTTTCCGACACCCATTCCTAGATCTTTTCTTACTACTACTACGTATTTTATGTCGTCACTGCTGTTCAATACTCTAAAAATGAGAATGAATTATATAAATTAAACAACTTGGTAAATAAGAATTATCTTGAAATTCATGTAACTCTATCAATCTAATCCAAATAATGTACCTTTCTTTGCGATAATTCTAATAC
The DNA here is from genome assembly GCA_009379865.1 of Candidatus Nitrosocosmicus sp. Lineage (GTDB taxonomy): Archaea > Thermoproteota > Nitrososphaeria > Nitrososphaerales > Nitrososphaeraceae > Nitrosocosmicus. The sequence goes on along the minus strand of WHSX01000002.1, from coordinate 32,652 downwards.
CTTGATGCATAACTGTTCTCTTATTTAGTGATTATAATGTCAGTGAATTATTACATCAGATTGCAATTGACGATTTCATTCAAAAGAGGATCAACTGTGAGGAATAGTTACGATATTATTAATGTATATTTTCTTACTTAAAAGGTTACTATCATGAAGATCAATTACTAATGCTCAAATTACTCATAATCTTGGATGACATAATTGGAAGAGCCCAGTTCATACTTTAATTAGTCAGTCATCTTCAAATCCGTCTGATGTCTTTTTCTTTCTCATAATAAAGCTTATCTTACCATTAGATTCTAAACGCGCATACTTAATTTCGCTTGCATTTTCTAATCCCTTTAATCTCATTTCGGCTTCAAATTCTGCCACATCCATTTTAGCTTTCTTTAGACCGTCATTAACAATCATACCATGTTCTACTAACAAGATTGGTTTAGGTTCTAGGGATTCTCTAAATCGCCTACTCCTTAAGGTCAAATAGTCAATTACTTTAAAGAATATCACTGCGATTATGACGGCCGACATCGCCTGTGGAATAGATATTTCTTTATAAATCATTGGGTCACCAATTGCTGAGCCCAGTCCCACTACGATCAATAATCCAAATGGAGATAACTGGCCAATTCCTTTTCCACCAAGCCATTTCACTATAATAAAAACCAATGTTGCAATTATTGCAGTTCTAATAATTACGGACAAAATAGAAGATGGATCTGGGATTATAGCGTCATGTATTACGTCATAAGGAGAAGTTCCAGTGTTCACTTCCTGTCCACCGCTATCTGTCCCAGTTTCTGGTGATTCAGATAATGTTGCGGATGATACGTTACTTAACACTAGTTGTTCTGAATTACTATTTTCGTTTGTCCCATTGTTATTGCTGTTTTCTTTAGTCTGCAGTAATCCTAAATTCTCTCTAGTTTTTGTCTCATATAATGATGAATTTTGTTCCAATACAGCGCTTAGTGTGACTGAGATACTATTCATCTGATACGCAAGATAACCAAAAATTACTAGCATTATGGCAAGCGGTATAACTATTATCATCCATATTTTTGAATTATTTATCAATCTATCAAATTGGTATGCTTGCATATATTTTTAGGTTAATAACCATGATCAAACCACAAAATTTTCTGATGTTAAGAAAAATTAGTAAAAAGTTATTAGAAAAAATTGATAATGAAATTTCAACGATGCTACTTTTCGAGACAATCTTCTGCACATTTAAACTGGTATGCTCGAATTTATCGTTACGCAGGTGTAATCCATTACATATGTAAACATCAAAGACATATCTTTTGATATTTTTATTAATATTAAAATCCGTTCTGTATCATAGTTGAACTATCCTTTGATACGATTCGTCATCGTTTTAAATTCAGAAAAATTTGTTGCAAGTAAGGCTATTTTCAGGACCTTTTCGAAAATCAAAAAAGAAAATCATTAAGATGGGTGTGTTGTAAAGATGACTGAATTGGTAGACAAATTGATACTTGGTTTCTTATAACCTTTGTAGACTAAGATTTTACAGATGCAAGATGACAAACCCATTGGAATAACCTTCGTATCTGAAAATTTTTCAAATTCTATTGATTCATTTTGGATAATAATTAAACCTGAAATCCTGATAAATCCTTTTGATTTTATAAGTGTAGAAAATATTCACAGCACTAGGACTATAGGAATTGTTAAAGAACTAAAGAGGATCTATTTAAACTCTGAAACTTCTAAAAATCTGTCTCCATATCATATGAATCTAATTGTGAATACGGAAGAAAAGTGGGGAGATGGCATGACAGTTGCAAAGATTGATGTAATTGCTAACCGTCAATTTCACAAGCCTCATGATGAAATTTCTTCAAATTCTTCGAGCTTTAACAAAATACCCGTAAAATCAAAAAATTGGAGTATCAATATGCCAGTTCAGGAAGGGAAACCTGTAACTTTTGCTACTTCCGAGGAGGTCATTTCATCACTTGGAATTCCAGAAATGGTACATCCTATTCCTGCAGGTGTGATTTCGATGACTAACGATACTAAAATCCCTATAGATCTAGATGTTACGTACATTTTTGGGCCCGATACCACTCACGTTAACGCCGCTGGAATTTCAGGGAACATGAAGACTAGTTACCTTTTATTTTTGTTACAAGTTCTTCATCAAAAACTATCAGAAGAAGGTATTTCTATAATCTTGTTCAATACTAAAGAAAAAGATCTTCTATATCTTGATAAAGAGAGAGATGAAGGCCATGCAAGTGAGGATAAACATGTATTGGACATACTTGGGTTGAATTTGACTCCATTTAACAATGTAAAATATTTTCTCCCAAGAGGAAAAGATGGTAAACCAAATTCTGCACATGTTCCTGAAAAAAACTATTTCACATATTCTTTTGAATTATCCGATGTTTATGATCGGTTGGAGTTGTTATTTTCCTCTGAAACAACGCTAGATCCTCAACATAATATTTCATCAATCCTAAATTACATTTATGAATTATGGCCCAAATTAAGCCAAGGTGGTACTGACAAGGGAAATCCTAATAAAATTTCAACGTGGACGGACTTGATTAATTTTAGTGAATATCCCGAGGAAATCGTTAGCCATAAAACAACACTTTTAAAGTTTCAAGGGATGATCCAAAAATATAGGAAACCATCTACTCTGTTTGTAGACAAAAAGATAACAAGCCGATATCTTGGCAAGGAAATTAGAAAAATGAAGAAAAATTAAGTGTTGGTCATAGATATCGCTATGCTGCCTACATTAGACGAACAAGCATTTGTGGTTGGAGATGTAATGAAAACGATAAACGAGATGTACTCTCTTGGACATGTAAGTATACCAGATGAAGCTTATGGCCCTGGCGACGTTGAAATTGATGAAGCAATAGAGGGAACAAAAAAACCAAAATATATTGTAATTTTTATTGATGAAATTAACAGATTTTTGCCACGCGGGGAATCAAGCACTCCGGGTTTTGGAATTTCGATGTCAAATCGATCGGCTGTTGCTGAAGAATTATTAAAAACCTTAATTACTGGCAAATCCAGACACTGTATACTTTTCTCAGCCCAACAATTCAAAAGTCAAATTGAACCAAGCCTTAATGAAAATACTGGTTTACATGTTATCACCAAGTTGGGTTTATCCGAACTTTCTTCAAATTCTTATTCGATGGTAGATGACACTACCAAATCAGTTATTAGCAAACTACACAAAGGTGAGTTTATTCTGGTACATCCTGCATTTAGACATCCTATCAAAATAGATATACCAAAACCATCATTCAAAAGACCATGACCTTGACTTTGGATGAGGGTGATTAGCTAATGGTAGTAATGATATACACGTGATGAGAATCAATCAATTTGAATAACGATGTTCATCTTTTTTTGTGAAAGTATTTAACGTTAGCTTTTAAAATATTTAATAGGATACTACTATGAGATTTGTTCAAATATCAGACTTGCATATTGGTGGTTTATTCAAAAAGGATACTTTTGATACTTTAGTCGATGAGGTTAATAATGATTTAAGACCCGATGTCATTATTATATCAGGAGATTTAACTGATGACGGATTATTCTTTCAATTCGAACAGGCACAGCAAGAAATAAAAAAATTTTCATGTAAGAATCAAATAATTTTTCCAGGGAACCATGATTATAGACATACAGGTTATCTTTTATTTAGACAATTCTTTCCTGTTTCTGCACCAAGCGGCTCGAGGGTTTATAAGTATAATAATCCAAAAAACAAGAATCAAACAGTAATTGTTACTACTGTTGGAACCGCAAGAGCAGATAGAGATGAAGGTGAAGTTGGATTTAGACAAAACCTATGGTTAAACAAGATTCTAAAAAAATATCACATTCCTAGACCTAATACTGATCTGAAACATCAGCATGAGCAGCAGCAACCTCAAATTAAGAATAAGACAATAATCAAAATTGTTGCAATGCATCACCACTTGATTGCCATACCTGATACAGGTTATACAAATGTAGTGGGGATATCTGATGCAGGTGATGTTTTGAGGACGTGTCTCGCTAATGATGTCGATATTGTCATTTGCGGTCATAAGCACAGACCTTGGATATGGAATCTAGGTAAAATGAAAATAGTATATGCCGGCACAGCTTGCTCTTGGAGATATAGAGGGGTTTTTGAGGATACCTATAATATTATAGATATAGGAGAGGATGGGAAAATCGAGATTGATATCAAAATAGTTGGAGGAAAAAGAATGCCGTTGTCTGAGGTAGTTAATCAATATAATCCGGAGGATAGGGTAACACGAATTGGCGATATGATGTCACCAAATTAAATAACAGTTGAATTATTATCGAGACCTACCGTCATCATATGTATTTAATGCCACATTATTTTGAATATTGAGATCCTAAGATAAAAAATAAGTGTAATAAAAAATGGTAAATTTGTGTCAGCGACTGTTGACTTTTGGTTGTAAGAGGTTTTATCGGGATATTTGATTGAGTAACAGAGAATCAATACATCTTTTTTCCTATAAGTCGTTTGAATTTGAATCAACTTTTTGAAACATTAAATACGTACAAAACTACTAGCCGTTCCTTGTTTCCATGGAAATAATGTTCAGTTTTTGAGGGAACAAAAATACAAGAACCTTTTCTTACTTCATAATTTTTTTCTACCATGTTGATATATCCTTTACCTTCCATAACAAAATAGAGTTCATCTTCAGAATGAAGTCCCTGTATGTCCTTTTGACCTGGATTTAGTCTAAGTACTCCAACTTCAAAACTACTGTTGTGTAAAAAATCTAAGAAATAAGCCGAATCTCCTTTTTTATCTAGATTTAACAGTATTGAATCAAGGTCAAAAATTTTATCCATGTCTTTCTACAGTATATCCTAAATTAGTTTGTTACCTTGATGCTGTTTTGGACCAAGAGAGGTTCGCCCGATGAATTACTACAACGTTTGCGAATTAAGCCCGAAGCATGTGTAATTTGGTTCAGTCCCTACATGAAATTCTTTTGAAACATAATATTGATTTTAACTATAATGTAGGAACCAAATTTTAGCATAAATCAATTGAAATATTAATGAATATGTATATTTAGACTACATTCAACAAAGTGTTCCCAGTGCTCTAGGTTCATTTTAATAATAGAATTGGATATGTAATATTATGAGTGTCTTGTTTCAGGATCGGGAGCAAGCTGGACACGAGCTAGCTAAAGAGTTAGCAGAGATGCTGAAAAAAAATCAAATAAGTTTATCTAATGCTGCAAATGAGTTAATAGTTTTAGCGATACCACGAGGTGGTATCATATTGGGTGACATCATAGCAAACCATTTTCAATGTAATTTGGATGTTATCATTTCTAGAAAGATAAGGGCTGAATTCAATGAAGAATTAGCAATAGGTGCAATGATGCCTGACGGAAGCTATTTTTTGAATGAACGTATTGCACGCCTTTTCAATATTTCCCAAGCTTATTTAGAAAAGGAGATAGATTTTCAAAAAAAAGAAATCAAGAGACGCTTAATGGAATTTAGAGGCGATGTTTCCTATCAGGATAAATTCGAGGGAAAGGTTGTTGTGCTAGTTGATGATGGAATAGCAACAGGATCAACCATTATCGCCTCAGCAGAATGGGTAAAAAATAATTGTAATTGCAAGCAAGTTGTTGTTGCAGTACCTGTAGCCCCCGCCAGAGATGAAACTGTGAATAAACTTGCAAACATAGCTGACAAAGTTGTAATTTTGCATATGGAAGTAGCTTTTTCTGCAGTCGGTCAATTTTACAGAGACTTTGATCAAGTAAGTGACGAAACTGTAAAGAAAATAATGAGGAAACATCATTTTGATATTTGAGCCTATTTTGATTCTTATAGATGTCCAGAATGACTTTACAGTGATCAATTGTTAGTATGGTTCTGATAGTGCTCTAAACATTAGGGGTTGAATTCTATGATTGGTTGGGGTCATAGAATGGTTAGAAAATGTGGGGATGAATGCTAGTTTATCCTAATAAGATGTTGAACCAAAGTCAATTTTACTATTAAAAATTGTTAAAAGAAAACAAAGCCTGCGCATAACTATCAAATCAAATAAAAACAATTTTGCAATTATAAAGTATTAGAATGTATAAACATTCCTAAGAGATCGAACCGAATAAAAAATTGTCATGACACACAATTGAGGCCAGAAGAGAAAATAATGATCAACATATTTCGAGTAAAGCACATCTTATCTGTAAACTTGTGCATTGAACATACAGCTTTATCAAAAATGGCCAGCTTTGCTTTGACCTATTGCTCATTCAGACTAATCAAATGTTCGTTACTATGACTATCAAATTTTTGACAATACACAAGGACACTTTATTCTTCGTAACAGTTCCGTTAATTGGAGGGAGTGAATACAAATCAGGAAAGAATAAGGCAGAAGAACGTACAGGGCATAGTACTGCCATTAAACGAGTAGCATCATCTAATATCTGGGAATCTTTTATGCGAGTATCAAGAAATACCAGTCCAACTTCCATAACGTTGTCAATTTGAATCGTATAATTGCTCCCTACTTTGATGATTTTTCTTATAAAAGGAATATTTGAAGAGAAAGGATTAGCTAAGGCAATATTGTAGGTAAAACAAATTCAAGGCCACGATCGATAAGAAAAGGATTTAGAGCACCCCTGGGCTTCTTAGTTTTGGATTTATCAATGTTGTAGAGAAGGATGGAATATATGAATATTGTCACCCAATCAGTCAAAGTGGGTTTGTTTTTTGATAATATTTTAACCTCTAGATGGCGCTTAGAACTTGATTTGCAATAAAGTACAAAAACTTATTATTGTTTCCTAATTGGGAACAATTCTGCTTTATGCAATAAGTATATTTTCCATAACAAACCATTCAAATACTTCATATTAGGATCAACATCAAAATTTCTAATTTCTCTAAACTAAGCCTAATGAATTTGGCGTAAACCTCAAATCAAACATCCATAAAGGGGATTCTTGTTGTATCCGTTTTCCATTAATTCATTTTTGAATAATAACTTTTTATAAGAATTAATAGTCATAGTTGTAAAAAGAATATGACTTCATTATCAGTCTGAGAAAATACAATTGAGATCGTAATTGGATTTTTAGAAATTTGATAACCGGATCGGTTTAGCGTGACGAAATCCACTGTGCCTCTATTACTGGCTGGGCCCATTATTCGTCGAGTTGACAAAACACAGGTGTGTATTTGGATAGCCACGAGCAAAGCCGTATCTGCAAGAGTAGATATATTCAAATTCAAAGAGTCAAATAGCATCTTCGTCCCAAGCGGAGATGTCGATGAAAATATAGATAAAAAACTTGGGCCAGGCTTCTCTCAACCTGATATGCAAATCATAGGTAGTGATCATAGGGCTTCTCTAAAACTGGGCGATAACCTGTATGTGAGCCTTATAATTGCCAGACCGTTTTCTCTAAACGAACCTCATGAATCTGCTAAGCCAAACTTATTATCCAATTTTCCCACAGATGAGATCCTTGCATATGATATGGAACTTTTTTTATCTAAAGAAAGCGAAGAGAAAGGATTACGCCTCAAAAACCTGGGATTGCTATCTGGAGAAAATACCATACTTTATGATTGTTCTATTTCTGATGAACTGTACAATCTCAATGAACATAAAGACAAGTCATCACCTTACTTGTTTTCATTACCTACATTCTATATTCCTGTTGGGAAAAATGGATCTCAACTAAATATTCTCTACGGTTCTTGTAGAAAACTACACGGCAATGATGAAGATAGTTTGATTATAGGAGATAAGCTTCTTGCTTCTTCTATTTCTAATCTGCAGAAAAGACCAAGCTCACTATTTCTAATAGGTGATCAAATTTATGCTGATGACGTAGCCGGACCTTTAATTGGGTATCTAGGGCGGTTGTCAAACGAACTACTTGGATGGCGAGAAGTTGTTGATGGAATAGATAAGAATATAGAAGATATACCTATTGGTGGTCGAAGGCAAATAGTGAGTACTAAAGCTCACTTTACTTCAGAAGTGTCTGACAATCACTTACTAGGATTTGGCGAATTTGCTGCAATGTATTTAGTTGCATGGAATTCTTTGATTTGGCCCAAAGAATTTAATTCCTATCTGGCAAAATTACAAAGTTCGGGATCAGAAAAACAGTATGAAAAAGAACTTAGGGATCTTGAACAAAGTCGCAAAAGTATTCGAAAAATTAGAAGGCTACTTGCTAATGTGCCTACTTATATGATTTGCGATGATCATGAAATTACTGACGATTGGAACATAGATCGGAAATGGCACAACTCCGTGAGGAACAGTGAGAGCGGATCTCAAATAATAATTAATGGTCTTATCGCTTATTGGGCTTTTCAGGCTTGGGGGAACGATCCCGATTCATTTGATGATGAGTTTGTTGAAACAATCAGGATATATCTTGATTTAAAAAAACAAAAGAGTTTGTTCCATTATGATAAAACTTTCAAGAGTTCAAGTTTGTATAATGACACTCAAGACAATGAAATTGATAAAATACAAATAATGGAGGATGGAATTTGGAATTATAAAAAATGGACGTACGTTGCTCCTACTTATCCACTTTCCATATTTTTAGATCGTAGAACACAGAGAGAATTCGTAAATCCTGATGGACCTCCGCTATTATTAAATGATGAAGTCTTAGATTACATTGAATCTGAGGTTTATGACTCTGGGTATAACCGAGGTGACCCGCTCGTCATCATATCTCCGACACCAGTTTTTGGTTTTGAACATGCTGAAAGCGTTCAAAGATTTCTGACCTCAATTTCAGGAACTTATAAGTGGGATCTTGAAACTTGGAGAGCTAATGAAGCGGGATTCATAAAGTTATTGGCTTTTGTGTCTAACACGTTTAACCCTGATTATTGTATTATTTTATCAGGGGATGTTCATTACGCCTTTACAATGAAAGCAAAATTTGATCAATTCATTGCAGTGGAGCCTCCAAAGCAATCTGCTCTTGATTTGGGAAATAATATCTCGATGTTATCATCCTTACCAGTGGCTCAATTGACTGCTAGCCCTTTGCGAAGCAATAGCTTGACAAAGAGAAAATTAGCAATAATGATTCTAAATTTGGTACATAAAATCATCATAACTAGGAAATTGGTATCACGCGTAGGCTTTCTTGATACATCTTATGACCCTGGTTATAATAATCCAAAAACTTCAAAAGAATTAAAGGTAGATAACGGATCAAATAAAGGAAATCCAAATTATTCAAAACATGGAAAAGAAGTATCGTTTCCCTTTAAAATAAAGACTATCTTTACGAGTATGATTTATCGTTATTTTATTGCCAAGATTGGGGAGACCGCTGAGCGAATTCCAAATTGGAGGGAGTCTAGAATGCTTGTAACACCCAATGGCCCGGGTACTACTCCTGTGTTAGCGAATAATAATATAGGTAGAGTCTCATTGAATTTAAAATCCCATACAGTGGAACACACACTATTTTTTCTTGAAGGTACTAAAATACTATCTAACATGGCCATTATAGAATTTGATGATATAAAAAAGGATATTGGATGATTTTTTCATATTTTTTTGATATCTGAAAGATTGATAAGGAAGGATGAAAAATGCGATTATCTATTGACAAATATGTTGACAAATTTTTATATTACTGTCATAAAGTACCATGACAGTATTTTTAGAAAGTAATCATTGAAGATTATCCTAATGAAGTCTATCTAACAACTTTTATCAGAGTAGTATCAGATTAGGAATATCTATTGTTATCATTTTTAGGAACCTAAATGACATATAGAATAAGTATTTACTGTTAAAGATTTTTGCTAATTTCTACTTAACTTTTCTAACTTTTCTTCAGTTTTACTTTCGCCTTGATCTATCAACTCTCTAATCGTTCTGCTAGAAAAATCACTATTCTTTAAGATTGATGGGGATTCAATTTCACTTCTAATTATTCTAGTAACAGACTTAATTTCTGCTCCGTAACTTTCAATCAAGTTTTTATATTCACTTTGAATGTCATTTATTTCCTTGTTGCCTATTTTGGAATGATCAACTTGTTTTTCAAATATATCATATAGCTTCTCTATTAGTTTTATATGTCTAGTAACTAATTTTGCATTCTTAATGCTTTGAATATCTTTGTCACAAAATAAAATGTCCTTATATCTATTTGCCACTTCTATGAAATTGGAGGGAAGTCTATCGATTTTTTGTGGATAGTTTTCAACTATGAAAATATTTTTGTCATTCCGTGGTGATACATAGATTACTTCTCTTATTGGAGTATTGCTAAGTAAGCTTCCATCCCATGCTTTGACGTTATTACCTAAATCTATCCAAGGAAATCCATATATTGGATAACCTGAACTTGCTAGAATATGTTCTGGTTCTATTTTCATCAATGTATTATCAAAAATAAGCGGCCTGGCCGTCATAACATCCACTGCCGTTATTATTAGCCTCAAAACGGAAGGCAACTCTTCTTTGGTTGCTGCAAGATTTAATTTTCCATAGTCTATGTATTTTTCTAAAGTCCCTACTAAAGGGGAGTGGTCATACATGAACGTCCAATTTCTAGGATCAAAATACTGTTCTTCGAGTCCACCCATGAGAGTATGAAAGTTTTTGCTTGTATTCCACCATTGCCATCTTGGCACAAACATTTTGGGGACTCCGAAAAAAGCTGCGTTTACAGAAGCTGATGAAATTGTCTTAGGCACGTACCTTCTTGCTCTGCTGTCCCATCCATAGCCCCATAAATCTGGTATAATTTCAAGGCTGCTCTCACCAATTTCAAGCCAAAAGTCTTCAAGATCTTTCTCTGGGTGACCGGATTTACTTCCAACTATTATAGCTGCGTTGACGGCACCTATGGAAGTGCCTGCAACAATATCAATTTGCACTTTATGTTTTACTAATGCCTTAAATACACCACAGGCGAAAGCCCCTAGAGAGCCTCCTCCTTGCATAACAAGAACATTTTCTACATTTCTAGATTCCTCGTGTCTTGTAGTACTGGCCTCTTTTATGCTATAACTCATCGATATGATTTAATTTACAAGATAGCTTATTTATGCTCTGTTGCGTAATTCCTAGTCCTTCAATCAATAATGCCTGTATAGTTATATTCTTCTAAACAGGTTATACAACGATACCTTTATGGTCATCTCCTTTACCATGCTTTGAAACCTAGTGGCTGATGTATACTCACCAAACATTCTCTTTATAGATGAAAACACCGTTTCAGCCATCCATCTGTGTCCATACTTTCTTTTCTTCTTCCATTTTATCAGATCCTTTGATTGTACATTGACTTCCTTATTCCTTAACTTGTTATTTTTGGGTGAAATAACGGAATTCTTTCTTCCCTTTATCCCTGGTTTGATCCTATTCTTTTGTAGATACATGAAATTCTTATTTGTATCATGAGCTCCGTCGGCCAAAACAGACTTTATTCTTATCTTACGAGGAGGAGGAGGCGGAAGAGGATCGATCTTTAAAACCCGATCGACTAGTTTCTTTAACATTCTACTATCGTGAATTTTCTCATTAGTTACCTCTAGTGCTAGTATTTCCTTGATCTTTATATCTACAGCAATATGGATTTTGAGATAACCTTTATTCTCTCCTATGTTCCACTTGTCATACATCCACTGGCCCCTATTTGTTACCTTAATACCTGTACTATCTATTGCAATTATGAGGTCGTCACCATCACCATCACCATTAACACCTGTCCTAACTTCTTTCAAATCGATGTTCAACTTGTTGATTCTTTTGCAGATATGACCATAACTGGGTGGATTTGTAGGTAGACTTTTTCCTGTGGCTTTGATTATACCTTCGGTTTGTCTATAGGGCAGATGAAATGAGTAACGGATGTAACCAATTACAAGAATAAAAGAATCTGGAAATGCAAATGGTTTACCCTTCTTACCTTCATTCATCCTTTCTAGTTCGTAACCCCAAGTATCAAGAAAATCATATGAGAAGAGGATCTCACCACGTCGAACTAATGATCGGTTATAAGAAGGCCAGTCTATCACAAATAATTAATCTATGCAATACCAGCTAAATAGATTGAGTTAGGCGACAAAGCAAATATATGCAATCTTTTATGAAGTTAAGAAGAATTTAATTCCATTATTAATCCATCTCCCCAACCATATTTCTTATCCATCAACTGTGAAACTCAATGAATCAAATCTGACTCTTCAACATTTTCAATGACCCTTCCATAGCCGTTGAAAGCTTGATTATCTACTTGAAAAGATATTTTAGGATCATGAAGAATATTTTGAACCCAGTGTGCTTTCCTTTTGCACTCTGATAAAGCATAATTTTTTTTATTTTTTATTAGTCGTTTCCTACTATTATTTACTTTTAGTTGATGACCTGAATAATCAAAATTTATAATATACTTAAAGATGTGTAGAATCAGCAGCGTAGATTAAACATAGATTAAAAGGACTTTAATTATTTGTTATAAATAATCCGTCATCAAGGTTGATGAACGGTTCTTCTGGATGATCTCCTCTTTGATTTGTGAATTGTTGACAACTTTCTGCTGTATTAAATCCAGCTTCTTGAGGTGAGAACGGGGAAAACGTAACGCAGACAGAATATGGGGCACCGTCTTTAAACAGACCAGCTGGAGTTTGTATTGGCTCCATCTTGTATGTTCCAATACCATCGTCTACCAAAGATTGCATATTTTCAAAAGACGTATCAGAATTTGGAACGATACAGAATGCTTGTGGATCATTTGCCGAATCCAGTGTGACCGTTCCTTCATATACACAATAACTAAAACCCCCTTCTACATTCTCACTCCATTGAACGCTAGGCGTAATCTCAAGACCTCCGCCAGACTGTGAATTAACAAGAGTAATAGAAGTAATAGCATTCATAAATAATATAGATGCTAAAGATAGAACACATACTAGTAAGGAAATATTTTTCATCAATATGATGTAATAAACAAAATATTTAACTAAGCATTCTAGTAATAACACTTCCTGATCATGGTGAAAGTTAGTCTGGGCGCGTGGGGATACGATTCAAGGTTGAATAGGATCTTAGCATTTATTGACATGAATTAAGATAGAATTTGGATAAGATCTTGAAGAAATAAGTGTGTTGGAATGATCCCGATAACTATCTTTTTAGAGTAATCTTATGGAATAGAATAACATACAAAAACTAATAATTATTCCATTTATTTATTTTATGCATCTAACTCTTAGTATTTCTTTACTTCATAGTGGAGCAAAATCAGACCACAGTCAAACACCTTGGATTCGATCAATGTAAGTTTTTGGATCTCTTTCAAGTCTTTGAAGATAGTCTTTCCGTTTCCCATTATAAGAGAATTAACAAGCAAAAAATTCGAAAATTCTCGTCTTGTCAAAATATACCCTGATGGCAACATCTTGTGATTCAAAATAATGTCAATTGGAGAGGAGGATTTACCATGATAAGAAAATCAAAACTTAATGCAAGACTCCTACATGATAATGATTGTTAAATGATGGTAGTATAATATTGGTTAAACTGCCTACAAGTTAAGTTTTTCAGATTTCATCTCTTTTTGATTGTGAATCTTGTAACTACATCGAGTATTTCATCTATCGAGGAAGGTTTTTTCAAAATATATTTGGCGCCACCTTTCATCATATCATTTAATTCACTCTTCTGCGTCGACGAAGCAGTAAATATTATTACATTATTAGACTTTAACAAATTCTCCTCCTTAAGTTTGTTAAAAACATCCAATCCGCTGAATTCTGGCATGGCCAGATCCAGTAAAATTACATCATAATATCCATTATTCTTTCGTATTTCCTCAAGGCCATCTATCCCTCTATTAATTATTTTACATTCTATATCTTCTGTTTCCAGATAGTCTTTAACCAATTCAGTAATGTCCTCATTATCATCTATGATGAGAACTCTGGAAACTGGTGTTACCGAGGGTGATGATAAATCGCGACTCATTGTATCGTTATTATACCGATTTCTTCTCGGTTTAAAAAGGTATTGTAAATCTAAAGGCTGCACCAGGCCTATATTCTTTATCAAACCACATCTTACCACCGTGTGCTTTACAATGCCCTTGGAAATTGCTAAACCAAGCCCACTACCACCATGTTTTCTTATTAAACTTGTATCAACTTGATAGAACTTGTGAAATAGTTTATTCATTTTATCTTCTGGAATACCACTGCCATTGTCTTCTATTGAAAATTGAACCATCTTTTTGTTTTGAATCAATTCTGCAGCAATAGTTATTTTCCCGTTGCTTTTTGGTACAAAATCTATCGAATTCTTAATCAAATTTGCGAATACTTGCTCGATCCTTTTTTGGTCACACATAATAGTGGTTTCTTCTTCCAATTTTGAATCTACTTGAACAATGATGTGTTTTTCACCAATTAAAGAAGGCATATCTGATACAACTGATGAAATCAAATCTCTTACATTTACTAGATTTTTTTGAATTTTAAACTTTCCCATATCAATTTTGTATCCATCAAGAACATCATTAACTAGAACTTCTAATTTTAATATATTTCTGTACACCATATCTGCGTATTTCTTCTGTTTTTCATTGAGTTCACCTGTTTTTTTTTTTGTCTTAGTAAAAGCTCAACATAACCTCTGACAGGCACTAGTGGAGTTTTTAATTCATGACTAACCATAGACATAAATTCTTCTTTTGCTTTATCAGCTGATACCAATTCTTTGTTTATTTTTCCTAAATATTCATCATTTAGTTTTAGTTCTTCGTTTGCTTTTTCTAATTCGACTGTTCTCTCCATAACCCGTTTATTCAAAGTCTGGTTCACTTGATTTACACTCTGCCTCATTGACTCAAAATTTAACGCTAATTCACCAACTTCGTCAGAGCTTTTGATATCAATTCTGGAATCATAATTTCCCTTACCTATTTCAATTACCTTTTTCATAAGCTTTGACAAGGATAAAGAAATGTTCTTAGCGATGAACAAAATAAGGATTATTGAGGCTATCAATATAATGCCTGAAATTATTAGAAATTGATTTACTGTTTTCTCTAAATTTCCAAATACAATATCTGCATTTTCTCTAAGTAAAAGAAACCAGTTGCTTCCAGTATAGTCTAAGTGGCCAGGTCCCTGCGGCACACTCACTATTATTTCATCATTATAAATTCGGGTTTCCGTTGAAGAGGGATTCAATAAAGATCTATTATTCTGTTGATCGTTAGTTGAAATGAGTTCTTGGAATCCCGGTATTATTTGCAAAATTGATTTTCTATCGTGGTTGGAATATATCACAGTTCCATTGCTCGATATTAAATCTAATTTGAGATTACTACTATCTGAAGCTATTTGGTTATCCTCTAAACCGATTTCCTTGAAGATATCGTGTATTTTATTTATTGGCTGTCTAGTAACTACGACGCCTTCAATATCATTACTTTCATTATACAATGGAGCAGCAAAATGTATTACGTACTGATTCAATGATTCAGATAAAGTAGGTACAGTATCATAATAGATTTTTCCCTTAATTGCTTCTTTATAGAAGGTTTTATCCGATTCATTTTCCCCTATAAGAATATTCCGGGTATCCCCAATTTTAATATCCTCTTTATCATACACGGAAATGGATGAATATGTTTTGAATGATCTTTCCATTGAACGAAGATAGTCCATTTTTTCAGATTTTGTTAAATTTGAATTTACCAATATATTACTTGCAGACAGAAATTGTACATCAGCAATCCTCTCAAACATTTGAGTCGATAGATTATCCATCGTATGGCTGGCCATCGTTATTAATTCATTAATTAATTGAGTTTGTATGGTGGCCGCAAAATTTTGAAATGCCACGTAGGATAGTATCAATATGGAAAAAGACACTAGTGGAATCATGGTCACGATAAGCTTTGTTCTAATTTTCAAATTCTATTTACCTTGCAGATATCTCATTTTAGTTATGTTTTTCCATTAGTAATTGATTTACAAATTTTGGTTCAACTATGTCTTCTATATTTGGATATTCACTAATCACTCCCCTTTCAGCATAAAATTTTGTAATAGAATTTCCAGAAAAGTACAACGATTGTGTTTCATTTAATTCCTTATTCATTGAAAATCGTTCGTTATAGTCCAGGTCTAAGAACTTGACATTATTAAGCCCTTCAATGATTATATCTTTGCTTAACCCGGATTTCGAAGACATTATTTCTATATCTTGCACCGAATTTTTATCATAATCTTCCTTTGCTTCTATCAATGACTTTATAATGTTTTGAATATCAATTGGTCTTTGTTTCACTATATCGGAATGAAATGCTAATACGTTTGTAATGGTCCCTGGAATATCCGCGCCAGTGGAGAGAATTTTGAATCCTTTCTTTACTCCCTCTGTAATAAATGGTTCATAAACATGTCCTGCAACAATTTCCCCTTTGGTTAGCGCATCTGGCATGTTTTGACCGAGGATAT
Organism: Candidatus Nitrosocosmicus sp.; assembly: GCA_009379865.1. GTDB lineage: Archaea > Thermoproteota > Nitrososphaeria > Nitrososphaerales > Nitrososphaeraceae > Nitrosocosmicus. Next base: position 16,098 of record WHSX01000002.1, on the reverse strand, counting down.
TTACGAATTCAACATCCCCTTCACCAAGACCAACATTTTCCAAAGACTTTAACATGAATATATGTGAAAAACTATTGATCCCTTCGACGCCAACTTTTTTACCCTTCACGTCGGTAAGGTTGTCTACTGTACCTATAATTGCATCTGCATCATATGATGTATCAATATTGTATACGACTTTAGTATCAATTCCTTCAGAATCTTGTATTAAGGCATCAGAGTATACAATAAACATTCCATCATAGTCTCCGTTTGAGTAGCCCCGTACTGCTTCTGCATAATCTTGAATTAATGTTAGATTCACTTGTACGTTATTTTTATCAAAATACCCCTTTTCTTGGGCAACATATGCCAAAAAATTGGGAACCCATAATGTTAATACCAGGTTTATCGTATTTCCATCTGAAACCTGAGCACTCACCCTATTAAATGAGCTGGAAAATGGCATCAAAATTATACTCAAAACTAAAATAATGGCTAGTTTCCTATCTAGTTGTTTTAGTCTCATTTTATACGCATTAAGAATATATTAACGAGTATTTCTCTCTATCTAGAATCTGAAAAACAGAATACAGAATGTATCTTCTAATAACATCACATATCCATAAATTTGTTATTAAAATTTGATTGTACATTTTAAATTATGTAATATCAATTTAATGTCTTTTTTATTTTCCAAACGTCCTTAATTTTATTAATTTAATTTTGAATTCTAAAACTATACAGATTCAAGCAATGCTCGATTCCTATAATAAAGAATTATATATTAGAAATATAATATAAATTTGATTCGTCATATCTAGCGATGTTACTAAAGATGGGATGTCTGAAGTCATATATGATTCTAGAATTATTTTGGAAAAGACAAATAAATTTATAGAAAATACCAAGATAAAAATGGATATTACACTGGATCAGAAAGGCCCATGCAGAGTAATCAAGCTTGGTGGGTATAGGAATGGTTACAAAGATCTTATATCTAGAGGTGGTAAAATTAGATGTGTTACCGAAGTTACTCATGAGAATATACAAGATTGTAAAGAATTATTAAACCTGGTTAGTGAACTACGGCATCTGGACGGCTTAAAGGGGGAATTTGCAATCAGTGAATCTGAGTATATGGCTATAACAGTTCTCCGAAAAGAGCAAGTGCCAGCTCACCTTATTTATAGCAACGTTAGTGATATAGTGGCACAGGAGCAATATTTTTTTGATTCCCTTTGGAAAAATGCTGTCTCAGCAACCAAAAAAATAATGGAAATTGAAGAAAATAAAATAAATTATGAAACCAAAATAGTAACAATATCCGGTAGTCCCTTGATAGTTGAAGAACTTGCCTCAAGTCTTTTAGATTCTAACGAATTAAGCGTTTGTATTACTACTGAAGGTCTGAGGATTGGCTACAAATTTTTTCTACCTTTGACAAAAGTTCTTTTAGAAAAAAAGAAAGAAGGATCACACAAAGGTTTCAGAATTTTAATTGAAATATCAAAGGAAAATTTAAACTTAGTTAAAGAGTACCTTGATATGGGTGCGGATATACGCCACTTAAAAGAAGCTCCTTTTATCAACTTTGGCGTTACTGAATCACATCTTGCGACTGCAATACAGAAAATACCTGACAAGAATTTTGTGGATAGTATTTTATACAGCAACGAACCTGCATATATACATAATTTTAAATCATTATTTGACAGATTATGGAATAATAGTAGAGAAGCTGTAGATATAATTAAGTCAATCGAAGAAGGCATAGAGATACCTTTCTTTGAAACGATTGAAAAATCCTATGAAACTTTTAGTTTGATCAAAAACTTGATATCGTCGGCTAAACAAGAAATATTAGGAATACTTCCAACTTTTGAATCCCTCAAAAGACAGGTGGAAAATGACTTTTTCGCGGATATAAAAAATGCTGTTCAAAATAAGGATTTATCTATTAAGATTCTTGTTACCGAAAAACTAGACCCCCAAAGACAGAAGGTTATAAATGAATTATTCAAAAATAATTTTTATCTTTTACAAGACAACAAAAGAAAATTCGGTACAGATGATATCGATAACAAGTCGTTTGACTTTAGCGTTAACTCTATAAAGAATATGAAAATTAGAGCGATCTCTGGTAACGATATTCAATCAGAAGTTGGCTTGTTGGTAGTTGATAGGAGCAAATCAATAATCATAGAGTTTAAAAATAATACAACGGAAGATCCTTTGAATTCAATAGGACTTGCATCTTATTCAAATAGTACACCTATATCAAATTCCTATGCATTTATTTTTGATGCACTATGGAACCAATCAGAATTATACTATTTCTTAAAGAACGTATATGCAAGGCTTAAAACTCATGACAAAATGCAACGTGAATTCATAGATGTTGTTGCACATGAATTACGGACACCTATTCAACCAATAATTGGTTTGACAAAACATGTCAAAGATAACCTGCTTGACAAGGATCAGAAATCATTACTAGAGGTTGTAATTGCAAGTGCACATAAATTACACACATTGACCGAAAACATTCTAACAGTAACCAAGATCGAAGGAAAATTGTTTAATATTTCTATGAGTAAATTTAGTATTACAGAAGTCATTTTAGATGTTATAAAGAATTTTCAAATAATGCTTGAAAATAGGAATAAATTAGTCGATATTACTGAGAAAAAAATAAGGTTTGAACTTATTGGTTTTGAAAAAAAAATTATGGTGTTTGGAGATAAGCTTCGCATTGCTCAGGTTATTTCGAATTTAATAGATAATTCAATCAACTTTATCGCAAACGGAGAACCTGGTTTCATAACTATTACTATTAGAACAAATGAAAACAACCTGATAGTTCAGATAAAAGATAATGGTGAGGGAATTCATCCGGAAATACTACCAAGACTCTTTACCAAGTTTGCTACCAAATCATTTTATGGTACAGGATTGGGATTGTTTATTTGTAGGAACATTATAAATATGCACCAAGGCAAGATTTGGGTTGAACCTAATAAAGACGGGATAGGAGCAACGATTTCTTTTACATTGCCCATTTTAATTTAAAAATATATTATTTTGATCCGACAATATTAATTTTTGAATTCCATTTAGGACCTACATGATAATCAATTAATTAATGTGATTGAAAAGTAACAAGTATTAGGGATGTCAACATGCTTCTTTTCTGAAATAAATTAGTTTCTTTATCTAGTTGACGTTAAATTTTAGGTTAAGGTTAAGGTTATAGATCATTTTTTCACAGATCATTATTTCATTTGCTTAATATCGATAATTTGGTATGATATTTAGTAATAGTCTGGGCGCGTGGGGATTAAGTTCCCTGTGGTAGTAGGGTTCTAATACAAATTTAGAATATCTTTTAATTTATTTATCATTATGATAGTTATAAGAATAGAAAATTTTGTAATTCATAGTCTACTACACGAATGAAGTAAATATGTAATCTTAATCTCTTACAATAACAACCTTATTTCTGATCTTACCGAGTTTTTCGATTTCAACTTCAACAATGTCATTGTTTTTTAAATATTTTGAAGTAGATGACAGGGATAAGCCAGTTCCACTAGGAGTACCCGTAGATATTATGTCCCCAGGTTCCAAAGTCATAATCCTGCTCAATTTGGATATTATTTCGTTAACCTTTAGTACCATATTTTCAGTTGAAGAATTTTGTCGTATTTCGTCATTTACCTTAGTAACTAAATGTAATTTATTTGGATCTGGAATCTCATCCGAGGTAGTAACCCATGGGCCACACGGGCCAAAGGTATCAAAACCTTTAGCTCTACTGTATTGCTTATCCATAAATTGTACATCACGTGAAGAAATATCGTTTAGTATAAAGTATCCAGCAACATAATCCAGAGCATCATAAATGTCTATTTTTTTGCATCTTTTACCAATAATAAGTGCTAATTCTCCTTCATAGTCTAGTTCATTAACAAAATCTGGACAAACAATATCTTCGAAAGGACCTATTAAACTTGTTCTGGGTTTTAGATAAATTACCGGTTCTTTTGGAGGGTTCTTTCCGAATCTAATCCAACTGCCTTGATCTATATAGTTAAACGACAAACAAATAATTTTAAATGTTCTGATTATTGGAGGAAGAAGATGAAACTCATCGAATTGATGATAATAAGACAATTTGGATAAAGCAGTATCACGGATGAACTTTGCATATCCATAAAATAAAAAATCTTCAAGATCGTAAGGTAAAAATAAGTTTAGCTGATTGATAATTTCATCTCTTGTAATACCCTTACCATTATTGTTCATAATTGCAAATGTTTCTTTATCTTTTTGCAATATACGAGCTATCCTCAAATGAATTACCTTATTTATCTAAATTCGAGACGAGCCATATAAACAACACCTTAAAGCCAAGATAGCAATTCTCGTATAACTATACCCATCCTAAAATATTCAATTAATCAGATAATAATACATAAAAAATAATTGAATAAGATAGTAACTAAGATAATAATAGTTCTCCAAAGTTTAATGAATTGATCAGAAAAAAATATCCCTAGATTGCAAACATCATTGTAATTGAGATAGACCCATATTGTTAAGTTTAAGGCATTAAATCTTACATGATAATATAAATTGAAGTTAACTTTTCATTTAGAATTGATAAACAAATGAATGATAAGGTTTTGGTTTCGGTGGTAATGCCAAATGAGAAAGATCTGGAAGTTATGAATGAATCACTAGTAACGTTAAGGTCGCTTGGAATATCGTGTGAGGTAACAGTAATTTCTGCACACAGAGCGCCACATCAGATGATTGAATATATCAAGAACGCGAAAGAGAGAGGAATAGAGGTAATTATTGCAACTGCTAAAGGGGCGGCTCATTTACCTGGAATGATTGCTGCATTTACTACATTGCCAGTAATAGCCGTTCCCTTGAAATCACCTCTTCTTGATGGACTGGATTCAATTCTTTCAATGTTACAAATGCCAGACGGCGTTCCAGTTGCTACAGTATCAGTAAATGGCGCAAGAAACGCTGCTATATTAGCTGCACAAATTCTTGGTTTACATCATGACAATATTAGTGTAGAACTCGAACGATTGAAGATGCGATTATCTTCAGAAGTAGAAGAACAAGCTGCAAATATTAAATCCAAATCCTTCACACAATAAATGATATCTACTTAAAATCGATTTTTCAAAATTTTCCTTTTTTATTCGTAAATAAAGCGATACTAAATTCTATATGTTTATTCAATTAGTGTGAGCTACCATAACGTTATTTCAAAAAATATTATCATATTTAAGAAGTCATCATTGGATCAATACAAACGGAAATAAAGGTATAGCTTTTTAAGAAATATATTTGATGTTTTACTGCAATACGTTAAATTACTTATTGGCATCACCCGTGAGTAAATCCGATAAATCATTATATACCCTCCTATACTAATCGTTGACTAATTCTCTCTCACTCTTCTAGTTGACATATCATCCATGGAGAACGTCATTTAATAATCATAAAACATACAAAAAATGATATATCATAAATCATATGATATATTATTTATAAATAATAATTAAAAAAGTGTGACATTTGTTTATTAACCACATTAGGAATGTGAAAATTATATAAAATGGTTGAAAAAGAGGAATATGCTGAGAGGCCAGTACCTCAGCATGCAAGGTTAGGCTTTGTGAATCCCGCGTTAATTTGGGCGGGATTTGCTTACGCATACATTTGCATATTCATAGGAAGTCAAATAATGGCGGGATTAGGTGCGCCTTTGGGATATGTGGCAATAATAGCTGGACAAATATTTTTGTTCTTTTATTCAGGATCTATTGCACATTATGGATCTAAATACGGATTAAATTTTGCATTGATGTGTAAATCAGCTTTTGGACGATACGGTTATGCCATTCCGACACTTATGATAGCAGCCCTTGTTGCAGGATGGTTTGCGTTTCAAGCTTGGTTGGCTGCAGACCTCATGATAGGACTTTACGGTGACCAATCGTTCAACGCCGGAACAGGAAGCGGAGTTCTCCCAGGGATTTTAGGGACAACTGGATTTTGGGCGGGTATTTTCGCTATATTATTCGGACTATTCGCCGTATATGGAATTAAAACAGTGGCTTGGATGGGAAGGTTTGCTGTTGTTTCAGTTACACTCCTTGCAGCATGGATGATATACTCAATTGTTAGCGTATCGACAAGCGGAACAGGTGGTGATCCTTGGATATCACCTGTTGTTGGTCAGCCATGGACCTTTGCTTTAGGCTTTACAGCTTCAATCGGTACATTCATCGTAAGTAGTACCATGACAAGTGATTTTACAAGATGGACAAAAACACCACGACAGGCCTGGGCCGTAACGGCGGTTGCTTTTCCAATATGCAATTGCTTGATGTTAATGGTAGGAGGACTCTTTACCGCTATTTCAGGAGAATTAGACTTTTACTTTGGACTAGGAGCATTGGCTTTAGGAATCCCTATAATGGTAATACAATGGGCAAGTAATGGATCAACATGTGATGGTTGTCTTTATAATGCAGTTCAGGGATTCAAAAATGTATCATATCATATAACCAAAGGAAAGGTTAATCTCTCATGGAAGAAAATATCTCTTATTGTGATGTTTGTAGGTGCTATTGTAGCAGCCTCAAATATATTAAGTAGTATCGTTCCATGGTTGCTTTTGCTTGGAACAATTGTATCACTTGTTGGAGGCATATTGATAGGACACTTTTGGATTATGACCCGCAAACAAAGTCAAGAACAAATACTTGCTGCAGCAGAAAAAAAGGTCAATGTACCTGCGATTATCGGCCTTGTGGTAGGAATAATAATTGCAATACCAATAGTAACGCTTGCTCCAGATATTCCTTCAGTTATTGGAGGATTAATAGGAGGTGTTGTAGTATATCCATTAGCATATAAAATAATGAATCGTACAAAAACTTCAACTGCACATGAAAAACCTATCGATGAGAGCATCAAAGTGGGTTATCCTAATATTGATAACATAGAAAAAATAGATTCAGAGATCTCAGATAATTTAGAAAAGATAAATGATCCTCCTGTAACGGGTACGGGTACGGGTACGGCTGCAACTGCTGCTGCTGCTGTTACTCCATCAAAAAATCCAATCGAAACCGGAGGTTCATCCTAAATGACTACAAGAAAGTATGAATTATTTGAAAAGGCTAAGGTGGATGCGAAAAAAAAATCAAAAAAATATTTGAATAACAGTCTCATCGAGATTAAGAATAAACATAAGGCAAATCTTCAATTTATGCAGACGAATAAAGACACTGTTACCAAAACAGAAAATGAGATATTGGCACGAGTTGAGAAAGACTATGAAGAATTTAAAAAAACACATACGTTCAAATTTCCAAATTGGCTGTATGGACCTCCAAAAGGCAAACTTTTTCAGGTTGAAGTAGAGGACTGTCCTCGATTTGGTGACGTAGCATACGTAGAGTTTGACTCAGCCAGAACCGCATTTATTAGCATAGATATGCAAATTGATTTCTGTGGTCCAAAGGGCTATGTAGACGTCATGAGGTATGATTTAGGGTTAACTTCAGCGCCAATCAAACCTATTCGATATGTCTTGGATACAATCCGAAACAAAACCGATATTAAAGTTATTCACACCAGGGAGGGCCATCTTTCAGATCTTTCCGATGCACCATATAACAAGGTCCTACGGAGTAAAATAATCGGAGATGGTGTGGGCATAGGCGATACACCAGAAGGCGGTCTTGGTAGGTTATTGATAAGAGGAGAAAAGAATTGGGACATTATTAATGATCTATATCCAATTCAGGGGGAATATGTAATTGACAAAGCGGGAAAGGGAGCATTCGGACAAAGCAATTTACCGTTAATTTTAAAGAATCTGGGAATTACCCATCTAGTAATAACAGGAATCACAACAGATGTCTGTGTTCATACAATAATGAGAGAAGCTAATGATTTTGGATATTGGTGTACATTACTAAAGGATGGTACTGGCGCTACGGATTATGGTAACTATGAAGCTGCAATAAAGCAAATAAAGATGCAGGGGGGTGTTTTTGGATGGGTTACAGATTCTAAAAAATTTGTAAAAAGCGTTCAATCTGCTTTCAAAGGCGAGAAGTAATAATGACATCTCTGATAAAACCTACTAGCATAAAGACATTATCTTCCGAAATAAGAAATAAGAAATTGTCTCCTGTGGAGATAGTTGAAGCATGTTTAGAGAGAATAAGGGAGTTTAATGGCTCATTAGACGCTTTCATCACAGTCCTTGAAGCACAATCTCGTGCGACAGCAAAAGAGGCGGAAAAAGAGATTAATGAAGGGAGATATCGAGGACCATTACATGGAATTCCTTTTGCGATAAAAGATGTAATCTGTGCACAAGGAGTAAGATGTACTGCTGGCTCAAAAATAATGTCAGATTTTGTATCACAAGTTGACGCAACATCTGTAGCAAGAATGAAGAACTCTGGTGCAATATTGATAGGTACTAATAATACTCACGAGTTTGCTTGTGGAATAACTAACGTAAATCCCCATTTTGGTTCTTCTAAAAACCCATGGAACCAATCTCGATTATCAGGTGGTTCTAGCGGAGGTTCTGCTGTCTCAGTTTCATCGGATATGGTTCCAGTAGCATTAGCTACTGACACTAGTGGCTCCATACGGGTTCCATCTTCACTTTGCGGTGTCGTTGGTTTAAAACCAACATATGGAAGGGTTAGCAAATTTGGAATAATCGATCTAGCACCTTCACTGGATCATGTAGGATGTATAACAAAAAGCGTATGGGACGCGGCAGCGGTATTGCAAACTATAGCGGGCCAAGATCCCCTGGATCCCAGCAGTGAAAATAAGAACGTTCCTGACTACATTAAAGCTATCGAAACAAAAGAAAATGAATTTAAAAGACAATCAGTAGGGATACCAAAAGAGTATTTTTTTGATCATTTACACCCGGAGGTGGAAAAAATATTCTTTGATTTTGTCGATGCCCTGATATCCATGGATATATCATCAGTAACTGATGTTCATTTAAAGGAAGCAGATAAGATCTATGAATCATGGAGACCATTACGACTTGGTGAATCGGCAGAAATCCATCAACATTGGTTGAATACAAGATCAGAAGAGTACGGTGACGATGTTCGAAAAATGTTGACACAGGGAACTGAAGTATCTGCGATAGAATATATTCGAGCTCAAAGATTTAGAACGGAATTAAGAAATGATTTCATAAGACTATTAGGAGATGAAAATGTACTAATTATCCCTACAACTCCTATTGCTGCACCAACATTTAATGAACAAACTATAGAGATAGGTGGTAAAACTTTACAAATCTATCAAACCCTAAGCAGACAAACTATTGCATTTGATAGTACTGGTCTACCTGTGATAAGTATTCCGATAGGCTTTACAAAAGACAAATTACCAATAGGAGCACAAATCATTGGATCACCATTTGCAGAAGAAAAAATATTGTCTTTAGCATACGCCTATGAAAGATTAAACGATAGTTTCACGAAATTCAATCCTCCTATATAATCCACAAACCCTTTTATTTGACTTCAGCAAAGATGCTTTTTAAATAGATTAAGAAGGATGCAGAAGAAATACTCTATCGGATACTCCTAATTGCCATTTACTCTATTATCTGTATGTAAGCTTCTAAATCGACAGATTAGATATCATTATTGGTAACAGTTCTCATCCGTGGGGATACGATTCAAGATTGAATACAATCATAATATTTCATGGTATAAAATATAATAGAAAGTGGATCAGGATTTTGAAGGTTAGATGATTTAGAAGGTAGTCCGTCTGGATATCTTTATGTGACAGTGTGGTAAATGGGATAATACTCAAAAAAATAGCCAACTGACTTTTCCATTTATTTATTTAGATCTCATGTTTTCAATTTCTCTTTACTTCATAGTGGAGCAAAACTGTTCCAGAGTCAAACGCGATTGATTCAATAAGAGATAATTTACGAATCTCTTTTAGGTCCTTAAAAATGGTCTTTCCATTCCCAATTGCTACAGGATTAATAAACAAATAATATTCATCAATCAAGTTTTCTTTAATCAAGGAAGAATCGAATGAGGCACCACCATAAACTATGATATCGCCACCTTCTTGACTCTTTAACTTTGTAATTTCTTCATTTAGGTCGCCTGTTGCTATTTTAGTATTTGGCCACTCTGATTTGGTTAATGATTTAGTAAAAACAATTTTTGGCGTTTCTATCATTTTTTTAGCGAATGCATACCAGGAGTCATCGGGTTTTTTCACAAAATTAGACCAGGTTGCTATAAATTCATCAGTCATTTTCCTTCCCAGGAGAATGGTATCAACTGGTTCGTGCAACTTGTCTTCATATTCTCGGAATTTTTTATCCCAAGTAAAGTCTATCCAGTCCATTTCATTGTTGGGTCCTGCTATACAGCCATCAATGGACATTCCTACATGTAGTTTTAATTTTCTCATAGCCTTTTTATTATCACTCATCTATGTTCCCCCCAGAATTCTTAATTTGAAGATCCTGTTTTCTTTTTCTGATAAATTCAGTTGATTCAAAAATATATTCTTGTAAATAAGGATTAGTCATGAGTAATAGGGTATTAGCGGTCCTAATAAGTATAGACGGGATCAAAAGTATATTAAAAGTCCTCTTTGGTAAAAAATTTTCTTCACATATTTCAGATCTCTAATCCAATTTGAGTCTCCATATCTACAAGTTTTGAAATAACGTAATGAGTCAGATCAAATATACGTTAGACAGACATAGAGTCAAATGTCAGCCAAGTTCTGTATATCTGTGTTCGCTTGAATATAGTCCTGAAAACAAGGTTCAAAGTGAATAGAATTTAGAATTAATATAACACTAATGTTTGGAAAAAGGTTGCAATCCCGACTAGACGCAATATCATTACCTACTACAGTATCATTTAGTTTGGGCGCGTGGGGATTAAGTTCCTTGAGGTAATAGGGCTCTATCGCAAAATAAGTTTAATGTTGAGTGCTAACAAGGTAAAAGCCTGTCTATAAAAGACTTGTCTACTTCCGTATATTTCTTAAATTCATTACATAAATCTTTTAGTATTTTCTTTTTTTCATAAAGAATCATTTTCGAATCGCCATATTGATACTGAGCAACTACTTCTACTGCATTTCTTTGTTTCAGCCGAGTCATGACCTTATCCATAATTAGTTTGTAAAGTCTACCCACTATATCATCGGAATATCCTTGTTCGAGTTTACGATCGATAATAGTTTTAAAATCGTTCCTATGAAATAACAGTGTTTCAGGAAAAGTATCATATATTCCGGACATATCACACATATACTTTAGGATTTTCCACTCCATCTCAATCAAATCGTCTGTTGTAAAAAATTTTCTGTATATTTCTTCATAAGTATCATCACTCATGATAAGTCAGTCTAATGATCCAGTTATTTAAACTAGATTCGGGTAGCGATATCAATGGGCTATGTTTTTATTCAATCCCGTTCAAAGCATGCTGTGAAGATCCTTGATGCAAGTGAACCAGAATTTGGCGGTCCAATGACAGAAGACGAAGTTAGAGATTTCTTGGTCAACAGCAACAAAAATGTTCACATTTCAACTTTAGACCAAAAGGGAGAACCCAACATACATCCTACATGGTATTATTTTGACAACAATAATAATAAGATTTACATAGAAAGTGGGAGAGAATCTAAGAAAACTCAAAACCTAAGAAGGAATAACATCATATACTATTGTATAGACGATGACAGAATACCTTACAAAGGAGTTCGTGGTAAGGGAACAGTAAGAATATCTGATGATGTTGACTATAACCTGCCCATAATTGAAAAGATTGTAGTCAAATATCTTGGAAGCATTGCGCATCCCATGTCACAGACTATCATAAGTAACATCAGAGAAGGAGGTGCCATCTTATTAGAGATAACACCAAAGTTTTATGCAACGTGGGACCACGGCAAAGTAAAAAGGTAGAACGAAAATTGTACTATAATGATACGTTTTCACAAGGCAAATAAATAGAATTTACAATTCCCATTTGGATAGATCGTCCCTATTGCTTCTTAATGACGATGCAGACTTTGAAATAAGAGCAAAAGTGACTAAATTGGTTGCTGATCAATATCCAGATATAGAAAAACCAGCAAAGGAACGGCCTGTGGGGATACGATTCAAGATTGAATAGAATCTATAATTAATTTGACACCCCGTTTAGCTAGGAGTTCAAATCCAAGTGTATCATAATATCATTATCATATAAAGTATCATTGAGTTTGGGCGCGTGGGGATTAAGTTCCCAGTGGTAGTAGTGTTCTAATGCAACTTAATGATACGGGGTATAATCAAATTAGACAGAGATAAAGATCTAAAAACTAAAATCTATTAAAGTTGATCCTGCTTGAGAATTGAAACTAAAAGATGAGAATGAGAACACAATTTAGCATATGCAGGCATTGGATCTTGGTATTGAGATCTGTTGGCGCATCTCAAGACCTTTATTGGCTTACGCCAAAGCCTACATCCTTTTGCAGAAGGAGTATACTTATACGTGAAATTATAATAAATTATTTTCTAAAGCGGAATTTTTTACCTGTGTTTTTGTATTTGTGGTTTTATCCTTTAGTATTGGTGACAATTTAAAGATATAATTTAATGCAATTCGTTCTGACAGTCAATATATCATTCCTCAACAATAATTGAAGAAAAAATTTATAATTCACACCTTGTCAGAAAAGCCATTATTTGAGATAATTAAATATTAGTATATTGTACATTGACTCAACTATAGAACCAATGGTTCAATTTTTTTATATTTTAGTCTACAGAAAAATTGATGGTTTTACTCTGACGTTAGAGTATCAAATAGGGAACCTTATGCCCCATAATACCACAGTTCAATTAAAGAGAAAATATAATATGCGAATTATTATAGCACATTTATAATCTAAATTAGTTCAAATTTATTATATATCAAAGATTATGAACAAAAAACACGCATCAGAAATGACAAATACTAATAGAACACTTCTATATCTTGTATATCTTGGGGCTGCAGTATGTACTGGTTTAGCTGGAATTTTGCACCTCGTGTTAGTTCCAAGCTCGATTACTGCAGGTATCCAATACACTACGCTTTTTTTGATTTCTGGTCTGGCACAGATCTTTTGGGTTTTACCGATGGTTAGAAGATGGGGCAGGATTTGGAATATTATTGGAATTGCTGGTACGACTGTGTTAGTAGGTTTAACTGGTTACGTAGTCATTGAATCGGTTAGGAATCCGCAGTTGACACCACCTGGGATAACTGAATTGGCAGTTGCAACAGAAACATTTCAGGTAGCATATGTTATAATTACTGCAATAATTATAGTTGCCAGAAAATGATAACTGAATTGGCAGTTGCAACAGAAACATTTCAGGTAGCATATGTTATAATTACTGCAATAATTATAGTTGCCAGAAAATGATATCTGAATGTCGTCGCTTGACATGAGTGATGAGCGATAGGAGTTCAAATGCAAGATGGTAGTCGTGAACGTTATGACTCAATTACTTTACCATCTGAAGTATATTTAAATAAATAACTTGGCTAAAAACATTAGCCAAGTTAGAAACAGATGGGCCCCTTCAGAGAATGCAAGAAGCTTTTGTAACATGGTTTGAAAAAAATGTGGTTGTTAGAAAAATCGGTAGATTTTGGTTGATTGCAAAGATTATATATTTATAAAGATAATTTTTATAATAATGACTAAATTGTTGTCTCAATAATATTCTAGCAGTTTTAGAATTAGTTTGTGAGATTTCAAACTAGCAGGGTTCTATAACACTGAATAGCACAACAAATTCTATGAGCTGATTATGCATATTAGTGCTTAATATCTGATACTTTGGTGTGACATCTAGTAACAGTCTGGGCGCGTGGGGATTAAGTTCCTAGTGGTAGTAGGGTTCTAATGCAATTTAATGATAGCTTTAAAGGTGAATCAGGTATGATTAACGGCCGCCGGGGGTTTAGTAATAGATATTTTACTTCTCCAGATGGGTCATAGAGTCTATTAAAATTGTTAAATGTGATTATCCTATCATATATCGACTGTCCAAATCTAGACTCTTAGCGAGCCACGGAACGACCTCACACTATAGTAAGAGGGAGCGCTATTGTGATACACGAAAACAGTATCGTATCGGCGATCAGCAAAGAGGGCGCCGCCAAGTTTTCTAATGTTAGAAGGTGTTTTCACCCAGCTGGACGTCTTAGTATCGAAATTTCCAAGTTTCTGCAGCTCTCGATATTGTTCTTCAGTTAAAATCTCAATGCCCATGGCAGCTGCCATATCGATAGCGTTATCTTGTGGTTTGAATGATTTTCTTGCCTCCTGTCCTTGACGGTCGTAACAAACATTTCTACGACCCTTGGGACTTTCTGCTGAACAATCATAAAAAATGAATTCGCCCGTCTTTTTGTCTTGACTAACGACATCTGGTTCACCGTCAGTTCGTTCCATTTCATTGAGTGAATACAGTATTTCAGTATTAGATACCAGCTTCGAGTGTAATTTATCCCATTCAAGACCTTTATGGCGGTTCATGTTTTTCTCAAAACGGGTTTTCAATGCTCTGATTAGTTCTTCATGCTGTTCTGGTGACAAATCCTTTGTGAGCTTGCTCATAGTCATAGTATGCATTACGAACAAATAAAATCAGCTCTGCTGGGGAAACATTTACTTTATGGTTCAGATATTTCAATGATATTGGGTTCCAAAATCCATCATATCTCTTAATACCTTCAAACAGGCTTTACCATCTCCTTCTTCTAAAGGAGCATTTAGTTTTGCAATACCAACCACATTTTCCTTATAATAAAATGAAAATCACATATCTTTGAATTTTTGATTCATCATCGTACGCCGATACTATGGTGGTACCATTACTTGATAACAGTTCTCATACGTGGGGATACGGTTCAAGATTGAATACAATCATAATATTTAGTTTGACATGCACCGGGACTGGGACTCGAAGCCCTGCTATAAAAACAGGGAAAATAATTCTACATCCCTATCTCAAACATGAGGATAAGCGAGATTTGTTTACCTCTCAGGTAGTCATGGGTTTATACTGAAATTTTCTATAGTTGTATTGTAAAACTCTGGATTGTAAACTGATTAAATTTAATATAAATTATATGTGTTATCTAAGATTTAAGGAAAAGCAACTAGTTAATTACGAAAGCGAAAAATTAACTTGAGATTAATCTATGGAGGATGAGCCTAGAGGAATTTGAAATGTTTTGTATTTGGGTCACAAGTTAAATCTATTTACCATCAATTGAGAAATTTCAAAATCATTCTCAAACTCTAGGATATCTAGATAATATAAATAATACTTTCTGTCAATCGTGTCTGTATGACAGAAGTAAAAAAAATTCCAGATGGATATCGTTCCGTCACACCCGCTTTAATTGTAAACGATGGGTTAAAGGCTATCGAGTATTATAAAAAGGTGTTTGGAGCTACCCAACGAGCATGTATGATGATGCCTGATGGAAAGAAGGTTGCTCACGCCGAACTTGAAATAGGGGATTCAATGATTATGCTTGGAGACGAGTTTCCAGAAATGAAGTTTCTTTCGCCGACGACAATCGGGGGAAGCCCCATTTCATTGATTTTGTATGTTGAGGACGTTGATAAAACGTTTAATCTTGCAGTATCTGAAGGAGCAAAGGTGCTAGATCTAGTCGCAGATCAATTTTGGGGCGATAGACTCGGAAGTATTGAGGATCCTTTTGGACATCGATGGTCAATAATGACGCACATAAAGGATCTTACTCCAGAAGAAATGAATAAAGCAGCAGAAGAGGCTTTTGCGAAGATGTCAAGGTAACCTATTTCATTTATTATTTTATTAAACTAGTTATTAGAAATGCTTACCACAGAGAAAAATCAAGTAAGATTCAAAATTTATTGACACTTATTTCTCTTCATTCCAGTCGATTAATAATTCATTTAGAGGGAAAGGAGGTCCAGTGGCTAAATCTATTCCTG
>WHSX01000029.1:4771-18366 GCA_009379865.1 Candidatus Nitrosocosmicus sp. | reverse complement strand
ATTTCTTATGGGGCTTATGCTAAAGCACCTTTGTCTCCTTATGGGCCAACCGTAAATGACGATAATCTTACGGTCGAAAAGATAACAGAAGGTCTTGATTTTCCTACTAGTATGTCTTTTCTTGGAAATAACGATATTTTAGTTACGGAAAAAAATACTGGTATTGTCAAGAGGGTACTAAATGGCCAAATCCAGGACGCACCTGCACTCGACGTGTCCGTAGCCAATAGCATAGAGCGCGGGCTTTTAGGAATTGCAGTATCTAAACAACCGGACGGAAAAACATATGTTTTCTTGTCTTACACTGAATCTGGTGATGATGCAGACGGCAGTGATGTTGAAGGTAACGTCGACCCGTCAGGCAACAGACTATATCGCTATGAATATGTCAATGGCGAATTGATAAATCCTGTCCTTTTATTTGATTTAACTGCTATTCCCCCAAATGAAAGAGGGGAGCATAATGGCGGTAAAATTCTGATTGGGCCCGATAATAATGTGTACTTTATAGTTGGAGAGGTAGGAGGTCATATGACTCAAGCTCAAAATATCGGTGATGGTCCAGAACCTAATGGACTTGGAGGTGTTTTAAGGATCTCTCAGGATGGTGGAATAGTGGACCCAGACAATCCTATTTTTGGAGGTGGATTGCCGTTGAATGTATACTATGCTATGGGTATTCGAAATAGTTTCGGTTTTGATTTTGATCCTTTGACAGGTAATTTATGGGACACGGAAAATGGGCCTACAGTGGCAGATGAAATCAATCTTATTCTACCAGGTTTCAATGGTGGGTGGTCTCAGGTTCAAGGCTATTTGGACCAGGATTTACTAGGACGAGGAATAACATCTGAAGACGAACTTGTAACATTTGGTAACGGCAAATATACTGATCCAAAGTTTGTACGGGTTACCACAATTGGACCAACAGCATTAAAATTCTTGAATACAGAGAAATTAGGTAAAGAATATGCAAACGATATGTTTACAGGAGACATCAACAATGGTTTGTTATATCGATTTACTCTAAATGAGGCACGCGACAATATACTTATAAATGATACTTCTCCAGGTAATGTCAAGACACTTGCTGACAATCAGGTCGATGAAACCACCGAAAATCAACCTTTAATATTCGGTCAAGGTTTTGGTGGTATAACCGACCTCCAGGTAGGACCAGACGGTTACCTTTATGTATTAAGTTATACCGGTGCGTTATATAGAATAGTACCTATATCTGAAAGTAATACTCCCAAAAATCAACCTGATTTAGGCGATCAAAGCGAAACACAAAGTGCAGACTCTATCCCCGTAGTCATTGCTGGAATAAAAGGCGATCAGTCATACTCACCAAACCCAATTAGAATTGAATCGGGCCAAACAATAACTTGGCATAATGGAGATACAGTGTCTCACACCGTGACTTCGGGACAGGATAATGACTCAGATGAAGGTGGTTTGTTTGATTCTGATGCAATCATACCTAATCAACCCTATAGTTTGACATTTGATAGTCCTGGAGAATTCAAATATTACTGCATATATCATCCTTCAATGGTTGGCGATGTAATAGTAGAATAATATAATCATTTTTTAGAAAAATAGTATTTACTTACATCTGACATATTTAACCCTCTATGACCATGTATTAGAACTAATTCATATGATATCCAATCTGAGCGTGAAAATCGTAAAGAAATCTATGTTTGTAATTAATAATTTGTTTTAAAATATCAAAATTAATCGACTATGAATTTATCATATATATATAATATTTGAATAAAGAGAAATGTGAAATTATCTGTATCGTTGATTTCGAAGTCAGTCGTGCTAGTTTTCACTATTTATACTTTTTTGTCCTTAGTTATAGAATACGAAGTACAAGATGTTTCTAGCACAATTATCAACGAATCTTCATTTACGTCGATAAATCCATCTATTTTGATAAATACGACAAAGGTATCTAACTGCATACCGCAAGACATCATCGATAACAATGGTAGCAATAATTCAACCGCATTATCTAAGACCGAATCCAACAAAACAAATGAATCGAATACCAATAATGAGACTTCAGGTATTTGTAAGATTCTTAGAGTATCAGATTCGATCTCATGCACTGAATATAATGGTAATCAATCTGAAATACCCTGTGAATCAAACGATTCTGATGAAAATGGTCTTGAGATGGATAATTTTGGCGACAATGGTCATCTATTAGCCGACACAAAATTTGATCAACAATATTCATTTAAATTAAATGATCCCGTTGGTCAAGACAAAAAATTCAGAGTAACTATGGACTTTGATAAACATACACAAAGCGATAATAATGATATAAACTCACCTCGATTAGAGATAGTAAGAGAAGATTCAGAAGGAATACCAGATATGTCTGCTGCAAAGAATCAGGAAATAATTTGGCATGGAAATATACATGAGTATTTTAAGGAACCTAAAGATAAATTTGAAAATGAAACATATATATCTCTTCAATTTAATACCGGACGTCACGGAAGCAATGACCCAAATGAAGAGCGTGGCTTTGGAATATTGTTTGATGTTTCTGGTAGTAGTAACCCGAACCTATTAGAATATCGGGATAATGGCAAGTATGTAAAATATGATTTTAATACTACAAAGGAATTAGCACAGGACAGTTTTATTTTCCATCAATTAGATAAGAAAGGTAATCCCATATTTAATAACAATTTGACAAACAAAGAAAATGTAGAACTTAAAGTAAGAACACTTTTGACAGACAAAGATACTAGAATGATCGAAACATTTATTGATAATGGCTCTGGTAATGAAATTCCCTATTGGACCTTAAATAATCTCTCAAAGTTAAAGGAACAAGATGACGTTGATGACCAAAACGGATTCATGGAGACTATAAATCAAGGATCTGGATATGTTATTGCACGCACTGATAACATTGATACCAGGCCTTCATCCTTTAAGTCATTTTCTTTTGATTTGTAGTATCATATACATCTTAATTTTACGAGCTTTGTTTTTTCAACTGATGGCATAAAAATCAAACAAGGTCATAAGTCATAATTTTTCTGCTATATGATGTGTTAATCAGTCAAATAACCGGAATGGTATAATATTCATATTTAATAAAAAATACCATATTTAGTCCTGATTATTCAAAATCAAACATCTCGTCAGGGAAGGCATCTTCACGATATTCATCCTTGTAAAAATAATAACCCTTATCTTGCCCATCACAAACATTGTTTTTTTCCGATGGATTTCTTTCATGAAGTTCATTCCCAATGTTGTTATTAGCAGCTATTTTTTCGATTTCACCGCAATCTAACTATACACCTTTACATCCAGGACATTTATCCAATTCCACGCAGAATCTATTTGTCAAAGCCATTTCTGAAAAACAATTTGGACATTTCAAAATCTCAAATGAATTTTGTTGATGATATATATAAAATGATCCTATTAATTAAATTCTTAGAATAATTATTGTTATTTTATGAGATAATATAATTTCTATAATATTGGAATAATTGAATTGATAATCCATATCTATTGCTACAATTAGCTTCTGTAATTATTTTCGAGCCTATATCATAATAGATGTCAATCAATAATCTTATTTACTATAGAGACAAATTTAACTAATGAGTGAATCTACGAAATTTAATTATTCGATAGTTAGAGAGAATTCAATTAATAATTTCATTAAGGATCTGCTAGAGGATAGGATTGAATTTGATTATTCAAAGGGTATTAAGGAAGATAAAAATGAAGTTTTTAATGCTGCCATGGATTTAAAGGCAAAAATAATTCCATATCTAGCTGTTGAAAAGGACTACACCAATAAAGAATATCATAAGCTTCAAGAAAACATATTTTCTTGTTATCTGACCCTAAAAATTTTTGGAGTAATACGTCCAAAATTAAGTTAAGGTTACTTATCTTTCATGTGTTTTATGAAAGAGAATCAGCAGATGATTCGCCTGATATAGACAGTTTGTTTTTCTAATTACCATCCTTACATCTTTTGTTCAACATTAAGTAATCGAAACTTATTTTCAACTCCGATTAAATAATCCTTTAAAAGAAATACAGTCTAATTAATTAGTAAGTAAGTAAAAATCGAAACTAACTGGATGAATTTTTTTTGTGTGTAGTAGTATAATCAATAGATAAATTTCTGATTGGTAATATTTATGGACCATATTTCCTGTTTAACATTAAAGTATAAGATTTATTTACAGAATGTTATTATGAATAATGATTTCATTGGTGTTGAAAAAACTACAAAAAGTTTTTTAGATAAACTACAAAAAAATCCCGGTCCCCCTATTTACAAATTATCGCCTAGCGATGCTCGAAATGTATTGTCAGGTCTTCAATCGGTACCAGTAGCAAAGACTGAAGCTGACGTACAGGATCTTTCCATCTCTGGCAAATCAAATGAAAAAATAGATATTCAAATTATAAGACCGTTCAATAGCGGCGATAAAACCCTTCCTGTTGTGGTGTATCTTCATGGTGGCGGATGGGTTTTAGGAGGAATAGATACTCATGACAGGCTAGTAAGAGAATTGACAAACTCCATTAATGCTGCAATTGTATTTGTTAAATATAGTAGATCTCCTGAAGCTAAATATCCAAAAGCTCTAGAAGAAGCCTATGATACAATAAAATGGATTTCAGAAAATGGTAACTCATTTAATTTAGACCCTTCTAGAATGGCTGTCGTAGGAGACAGTGTTGGCGGCAACATGGCAACTGCTGTTGCGATGCTTGTCAAGGAGCGTCAGGGACCAAAAATTCTTTATCAAGTCCTTTTCTATCCGGTCACCGAAGCAAATTTTGATACCGAGTCATATCGAACTTTTCAAGAGGGTTACTTTTTGACTAGAGAAGCCATGAAATGGTTTTGGGAAAGTTATGTTTCAGATAAAGCCGATTTGAAAAAACCCACAGTTTCTCCATTGCTATGTTCAATAGAACAGCTCAATGGTTTACCACCAGCACTTGTAATAACAGGCGAGTTTGATGTATTAAGGGATGAAGGGGAAGCTTACGCGCATAAGTTGATGGAAGCTGGCGTAAACGTAACTGCATGTAGATATCAAGGTACCATTCATGATTTCGTAATGTTAAACGAAATTGCAGGTACTCCAGCAACAAGAGGTGCAATTGAACAGGCATCGGGTAAACTAAGAAAGGTATTATGGGAAAGAGAATAGACATTTTAGATACTGTTTGGTCAATTTTTTTTGACTATACCATTTCTCATTATTTACTGAAGAAAGAAATGTGATTGTTTTCAATAGAATTTTGTCACATCCCATAAAGTATGCATATCTATTTAGAAAACTAGATAGAACATAGAATATGTTAATAAACATTATTGTTATTATTTTCAATATTTTTGAAGTAACCCAATGGTAGTTGTATGAAGGCTATAATGTGATTGGATTGGATTGAAACGGTGTAATACCCGTAAATTTGGCTAAATTGATCTGTATTTTCATATTCAGAATTCTATTTGTTGATGTCTCTGTCTCTCGGTCTGTCTATGAATGTCATTTTAAGTTTTTCAAACAGGATTGAAATCGACTTGATGAATTTATTAAATATTAAGACAACAATTAGGTAGAAAACATATTGGATAAAGTACAAAGTTATCACGTTGAACCTCACATAAAAGAAAGTAACTATATTAGAGATATTGTTTTTGGTTTTGGTGATGGAGTCAATACTTCTTTAGGAATAGTAGCCGGCATAGGTGGTGCCACTGTGGGTGTGGATATAATCATTTTAGCGGCGATAATAGGAATGTTCACAGGTGCTAAAGCCATGGCTGTACAAAATTATCTTGCTGTTAAATCCCAGATAGAGATTTTACAATCTGAAATCAAAAGAGAAGAATATGAAATTGAAAATACTCCTGAGGATGAAAGAAAAGAGATAGAGGAAATCTACAAGTCCAAAGGATTCGCCGGTGAAGAATTGAATATGGTTGTAAATAAGATTACATCCAATAAGGGAGTTTGGTTGAAGACTATGCTGACAGAGGAGTTGGGTCTGAATCTAGAAATCCTAGGCAATCCTATAAAAGGGGCTATTGTTATGTTCTTATCATTTTTAGTAGGAGGTATCTTACCAATACTACCATACTTTATAGTTAAAACTGGTTTAATCAACAATTTTACTGCATTATTAATAGCCATTTCTATGAGTTTATCGTCATCTTTTGTGATTGGTGCAATTAAAGGTAGATTAGCTAAAAAAAGCTGGGTAAAAGGAGGATTAGAAATGTCTCTATTAGGAACAGGTATTGCGTTACTTGGTTATGGAATAGGATCTGAAATGAATAACCTAGGAGTGGTTAACTTTGAATAACTGGGAATGTGTTAAGGCCTTTTAGTTTAGATATATGCAGCAGGTGAGAGAAATAATTTAAGAAGAATATTTTTTTTTTAATTTCTTAGCTAGTTTTAGCCCTATTTTTGGGATCATAGATAGTTTTGATTCTGAAATTAGTAGGAGATCGTTAGGTACGTTGATTCCAGCCTCATGAAGAGATCTCGCTCTGGCCCTGCCTATATCTTTCATCTGTACCAATGGAACAAGCTCTGCCTTTACTCCATGCTTAATTCGACTTTCGAGTGAAAAAAGAACTGGTAAAAGATCGTTTCTGTTTAACAATTTACATATTTCGAATATTGAAGAGACTAACCAATTAGATACTTCTACAATTCTATGTATATCACCTGGCTCCACACCAATTCTCTCATTCATCCTTTTTTCTGTAGACTCATTGATCCATTCGTATAGAGTCCATAGACTTCTAGAACAATCCATTATCTTGACGTCTGAAAAAAATTCATCATAATTGTTATAAAACAGATAACTGAACTCTTCGATGTCTTGTTTTCTAAACGAAAGTTTAGGATAAAAGTCTGGGCAAGTGGTAATCATATGAAGGAAACCAAATACATTGTTGATTTTTACAGACCTTGGTTTTATATCATCGATGGTCTTCCTAAACGCAACAGCAGTCTCAGGATTAAGATATAAATTTGAAACTAATTTTCCAAATCCTGTCGCATTATACATATTGTTTTGCAATCGAATTAGATCTTCTTCTAGAAAATAATCTAAAGATGAATCTATTTTATCAAATAGGGAAGTATTGTTACTATCTTGAAATGAATAAAATGTCTTTGAGAACAAGTCATAGATATCATCTAGACTAATTCCGTTAAATGAAGCAATTACACCCAGTAGATGAATTTTAATCGCTACTATATTTCCAAGGTTTGAATTTAGAGGTTCAGGAATCCCCAATATATAATGATCATACAAGTCTTCATAAGATGTTCTTGAATCTGAAATAATTATAGATTCTCCATAAGCATCATATTGAGGTCGTCCAGCTCTTCCACAAAGTTGTTTATATTCTAGCACACTAATAGGAACTGAAGCACCGTATACAAAATCATACCGGGTAACATTTGTTATTATGACTCTACGTGCAGGGAGGTTGACTCCAGCAGCTAGTGTAGGTGTTGCAAACAGGGATTTTATGATTCCACTTTTAAATGCCTCTTCAACAATCCCTCTACTTGAAAGACTTAATCCTGCATGGTGAAACCCTATGCCGGTAGATATCAAATTTGACAAATTTTTAGTTAAATCCGTGTCATCACCCTCCTCCAAAATTTGTTTAGAAACCTTTAAGGTATTTTTCCTTTCTTCTGGTGATAGGGTCTTGGATACGACCTCTGAAACCTTCTTAGCTAAGGATACGGCTCGTTTTCTTGTTTCAACAAAAATAAGATTTTGTCCATTATTATTTAGAGAATCCATGATTAAATCGATAGCCATCGAAGCTGTGTCCTTACCTGACTCAGAAACTTTAATTCTGGAATCGTTATTAGAATATATTATTCCATCAGAATATACCCCTTCTATCAATTTTGTTGGTCTCCAAGTGCTTTCTATTAATCTTGATCCTAACCATCCTACAATTTCGGAGGCATTAGTGATTGTAGCGCTTAAGCCAAGAATCTGAGATGATGAATAGTATTTTTTTATTTTGGTTAGGACCATTTCTAAAACCGGTCCCCTATCTTGATCTCCGATTAAATGAATTTCGTCTGAAATAAACAGTCCAACATTTGATAGCCATGAAGCATTCTGTCTAAGAATCGAGTCAATTTTTTCGTTAGTCATAATAATTATGTCGGCTGAACTTAAATCGGCATTTGAAGTATTAAAATCGCCAGTGCTAATCTTTATTCTTATTTTTCTGGAAAATATACCAGATTTATCTATAGAAGTAAATTCCAAATATTTTTCATAAGCTAATGCTCTTAATGGTGTAAGATATACTACTTTCTTATTTTTTTCTAGGGATTTAATTGCAGCCAGTATGGCAATTAATGTTTTCCCGCTTGCGGTAGGAGTAGTAATTAAAATATTAGAATCTTCTAACAAGCCTTTTTCTATAGCCAATTGTTGTGGAGGATATAGAGAGGTATAACCTAAAAATGAAAGATAAGAAGAAATCCTATCATCACTTAACTTCAATTGCATGTATAAATTACTATTATTAAGAAATCGTACTACATATTAAATTTCTTTCATTGATATACAAGTTATTGTTATTAGGGATAGGTAAGGATTTGATCGAAAAATTTCTTGCTTGTTTCGTGCAGTGCGTTGGAATCTTGTTCGTCTTTGATTAACTAAAATGAATTGAAAATGCTTTTATGATCGCTATAATTGACACATTTTCCGTCTGTTGATTGTTATTATAATATTACCAATAAATTAATAATTATTAATAAGTAAACTTTATATTATTATTAATAATCAAATTATTTTCATGCGAGAGAATTATAAGACTTGGATCTCTTTTTGCTTTATTGTTTTAACTATAACTTTATTTTCTTCAATTATTCCAAAGTCTATTGCTACCAGCAATTTATCACAAAATAGTAATAATAGTATCAATGAATCAGAGGATCAGGGCTTAATTTCATCAAATAATACGAAGCTAAAAATTTTCGCATCCTTTTATCCGATTTATGATTTCGTCAAGAAAATAGGCAAAGACAGAGTGGATGTTTCAACTATAGTACCTGCCAGTATAGAACCCCATGATTTTGAACCTACAGCAAAACAAGTAATTGAACTACAAAAAGCTGATGTAATTTTTATTAATGGAGCCGGATTTGAATCCTGGATTAATAAGATAGGAGATGCAGCTATAGTTGACTTGAGCAAGGATCTCCCGATTGAAAATTTAGGATCTACTCCAAATCCCCATATTTGGCTTGATCCCAATTTGGTTAAAGCATATTCAAAAACCATATTTGAAAAATTAATATCTTTAGATCCTCAAAATACAGATTATTATACAAACAATTTTAATGAATTTAATAGCAAACTAGAATTATTAAATTCAGATATTAAGATGAACTTGACTAATTGTGATCTGAATGATTTTATCGCATTTCATGATGCTTTTGGCTATTTTGCAAAAAGATACGGGTTAACTCAGCATTCAATTAGTGGTTCGTCACCCGAAGCAGACGTTAACCCTCAAAGAATTGCAGAATCAATAAAATTAGCTGAGCAACTAGGTGTAAACATTATTTTTTCAGAGGATAATATTGAGCCTAGACTTTCAAGCACAATAGCAAATGAAATAGGGGGGAAGGTAATGATATTGAGCCCGATTGAAATGATTACACAGGAAGAACAAACTTTAGATAAAGATTATTTCTCAAAAATGTATGATAATTTAGATAATTTGAAAATAGCGCTCAGATGTGAAAATTGATTATTTGAATTATGTAGAATATGGAAAAAGAATTGAATAGCAATGATTGAAATTCTCCAGTATGAGTTCATGCAACGTGCCCTTATTTCTGGAATAGCAATTTCTATAAGTTGTTCGCTGATTGGATTGTTTCTTATATTAAAAAGATTTTCTCTGTTTGGTGATGCAATGTCACATGTAGCTTTTGGAGGGATTGCATTAGGATTGTTTCTAAAATCTAATCCTATTTGGGTATCATTAATTGTTTCAATAATTGGAGCATTAGCAATCATAAAATTGAATTCAAGCAAAAGAATCTATTCAGATTCGTCTATCTCAGTTCTATTATCTCTAGGGCTAGCGATGGGATTGGTATTAATCAGCTTATCTGGAGGATTTTCGATAGATATAACAAGTTATCTTTTTGGAAGCATATTATTAGTCAATATCGAAGAAACATTGAGTACCATAGTTCTAAGCGTTATAGTTATTGCATTTGTTATATTATATTATAAAAAATTAATATATCTTGTATTTAATGAGGAACAAGCATTAGTAAATGGCATCAATACAGTTGTATTAAATATTTTATTCATTACTTTGGCAACCATTGCAATTGTAATGTCTATTAGATTGATAGGAGTACTAATGGTTTCGTCTCTCTTAATAATTCCCAATGTTTCTTCGTTGCTACTAGGATATGGATTCAAGAAAACCATACTATTCTCAATTTGTTTTTCTTTGATATCTGTTATTTTGGGAATAATATTAGCATATGAATGGAATATTACACCTAGTGGAATGATAGTAATAACATCCGCTGGAATATTCTTTGGAGTAAATGTATTAAAGTTATTTTCTTCAAAAATAAAAAACAAGACTGAAACAAAAATAAGATCTTGACAATTAATAGTTTTTATCAGCTATTACCCGATATTATTATGTACTTGTATAACCAGTATGTTTTTAAAGAAATGGATTTTGGTATAAAATTTACATTTGTCTTTCTTTTTGCCTCATCACTTTTGTTTTTTGCCTGCTTACTTATTTTTGACAATATCACAGTCTTTGCTCAACAGGAAAATAATACCACCACCATAAATGCAAATGATCAATTTGGTATTGAAAAAATATATCCTACCAAATCCGATGGCAGGGAATGGTATGTTAACAAGTCTAACCCCAAAAATGATCCAAATGTAACTTTTACTTTTAATCCTAGATTAGCCAAACAGGATGATGGATCTTGGAAAATAAGGGATGACAAAATTAGAATTAACGTAGACACATTAAATGGGACTGAAGAATGGAAAAATGTTGAAATCACTGGATATGTGAAAATAGACTCGATAATCAACCCGCGTGAAAGTGTTATAACAGATATAGACTGGGTAGCAAGAACTGATCAACATAACGAAGACTTTCCATGTCACGGTCTATCCCTTCACGGGGGCATTTATCCAGATGGTTCTACAGCATGGAAAAAAGAAATATGGTTTACTGAAGGATATACCAAAGAAAAATCAATTCCTAAAATAACCGACTCGTTGATGAATAGATGGATTGGTTGGAAAACTGTGATCTATAATACAAATAATGATTCCGCTGTAAAAATGGAATCATATTTAGATAACTCAAATTCTAATCATTGGATCAAAGTTTTTGAAATTACGGATAACGGAGGCTGGTATGCAAGTAGTTCAGATAAAGTATTCTACAGTGCAAATTGTGGTAGATCCAAAGATCATATGGTTTTGAATTCAGGACCTATTGTTACTTTTCGCGCAGATAACGTAGTTTTGAACTTCAAAGATTTAAGCATAAGAGAAATTGAGCCACCAAAGTAGGATAATACTGATTTTTCCATTGGAAATTATTCGTAAATGGAAAAAACAAATATTATGAAACGATCATAATAAAAAACATTGCCAATCATAAGCATTTCACTGAATGAAAACATAATCCAAGAACTAGATAAATTGCAAAAGTTTTTGGGTTTTTCAGGCAGATCAGAAATCGTAAGAGCTAGTGTTAGAAACCTACTTTTAGAAGAGAAAAGAATAGATGAATTGTCAGGAGTTCTACATTCAGTTCTTCTAGTAATACATGATGAAAAATCTGACCAAGAAATTAGTGAAATTCGGCATGGATTTGATAAAATAATTAATACCCACATTCACAATAAGATAGACAAAGACAGATGCCTTGAAATTTTTGTACTTTATGGTGATGCAAGAGAGATTAAAAACATTACAAAGAAATTTCAAGGGAACAGAAAAATGGATCAAGTTAGGTTAGTGGTAACATAGTAGTTCAATATATTAATTTGAAAGCCATAAGTGGGATTTGAACCCACGGCCTAAGGTTTACGAAACCTTCGCTCTGCCAGGCTGAGCTACTATGGCGGCACTGTTAGAACCAATCTGCGAATAATTTCCAAGTATTAGAAGTTTGAAAAAGTTAAATAATAATGTATTTTTTTCTATGATGTGACAAAATGCAACTTACATGAATTTTTTTTTGACTGGAATTGTAATGATTGCAAAGAAGAATATAGGGATTTGAAGGGAACTAACAAGATTGATGAAGAGTCGCATAAGGAAGTAGAACCGATAAAGGCAAAGAAAATAAAGAAGATGAATGATTACAAAGAATTCACAGAAGAGAGAGCTAAAAAACTGTATGAAGAAGTTTTTTTGCAGTATTTAAAAAAAGGTAACATAAGCGAAGCAGAATCTATTGAGCGCTCAAAGAAAATAATAAGAAAACAATGTTTAATGCGCAACATTGAGCCTTGGTCATGGGTTTAATCAGATTAAGAATTAAATAGTTAAGTTAAACCTAAATAACAAAAAAAAGTTATTTAACTTTATTGTCATCACCGAATAATCAATCTAATATATTACAAGGAAGTGTAAATAAAGACATACTTTTAAAACTAAAAGGAAAGAGAACTATCAAGGGAAAGCTGAAAAGTTTTGATCAATATATGAACCTAACACTGGAAAATGCAACTGAAGTTTTAGAGGGAGATAAAGTTCAACAGATGGGACAAATATTCATCAAAGGCGAAAACATTGTTATTATAGCAACAGATTGATTATATGAATAAATAGCGATTCTTGATAATAATTATAATCAAGTTTTTCAATTAAATTAAATTATTTAAAACTATCTCGATCTTTGGCACATTCAACAATTTCTGAGTCAGACAGATAGTTATCAATGCTAAATGCTCTATCAAAACATGCAGAGATTTCCTTTGAATGTTTGTTTTTGCCATCTAGAGACTCACCTAATTCGCTATTAGTTGGATTAGTATAGATATTTTTGTTGATTGATGTATGGAATGACTGGAATGAATAAGGGTTGGATACTGGTTGATTCATATTTTGCTGTTGTAACCCCGAGAGGGTTGAAGGGTTGGATACTGGTTGATTCATATTTTGCTGTTGTAACCCCGAGAGGGTTGAAGGGTTGTCTTGAGGTGGAGACTTGAGGAGGGTTGAAGGGTTGTCTTGAGGTGGATACTGGAAGGTATCCATATAATTACCATTAGCTGTATTTGATGAATCAGAAGTAAAAGTGGGTTTACTGACTTCACCGTCAACAGTATTTTTGCTCTGAAATTCATGATAGAATGGATTATTCTTACTTAAGTTGTATGGATTGCTACTAGAGGAGGAGGATACAGAAGTAGTACTATCAGGAGCTTTGTCTGAAGAAGATACAGAAGTAGTACTATCAGGAGCTTTGTCTGAAGAAGATACAGAAGTAGTAC
>WHSX01000029.1:0-4671 GCA_009379865.1 Candidatus Nitrosocosmicus sp. | reverse complement strand
TATCAGGAGCTTTGTCTGGAGCTGTTGAATTTATTTTATTCAAGTTGTCAGTACAATCAGAATTTATACCAATAAGCGCACTAGTCATCATGCTCGTAATACAGTCAGTAGTTTGGGCGATCAATGAATTATCAGGAACCAAACTTATTTGACCGTACGAAGGAGTAAATTTTGCATATATAGTTGAAAACGATATCAATAAAAACACCATTAAAATGGGACTGATTTTATTTGCTATGTGCACGAAAAAATAAAACAATCATACTTTATAATGAGCACTTTAGAATGCTAGTATTAACTTAACAATATATCTATTATACATAAATAAGATAGATTTTTTTTATAAATTAAAAGGATGATTTAGTATGTATATGATGTGATCTTAGTCTGTTATATGCTTGTTTTATGTGTAAAGTGTTAGATGTTACCTCGATAGAATCAATTTTGTAATATCATTAAAAACAAAATTGTTGTTTTTTGGTTAAAGTGACCCATATTATATATATAGATAATCCATAATAAAATAGTTGTTTTTGCCTAATTTTGAAGAGTTAGTAATAGGCACTGTTATCGCATCTATTATCGCTTTTCTAATAAATCTAATTTTAATGCCAAGTTTTATTAAATTTCTAAAACTCGAAGGAAAGGTTGTAAATGATAATCACAAACCAAATAAACCCAAGGTTCCTAGACCTGGGGGGCCGATATTATTATTAAGCATTGTCATTGGGGAACTAATTTTATATTTTATTACTGGGAATCTCGAGATTGTAAGCATTTTACTTACTACGACCATTGCCTTCATAATAGGAATTATTGACGATTTTAGAATAATGCCGGGATGGTTTAAACCTGGGGCATTGATTTTAGCCTCAATACCTCTAATTATTTTTCACATATATGATAACGAATTAAACGTGATTTTTGGTAGTGTGTTTATTCCAATCCTATACATCCCATTAATATTAATATCAATACCACTAGCAGGAAATACAGTAAACTCGATAGATGTATTCAACGGAGTAGCGACAGGATTCATGATTATAACGATGTTTCCAATAATAATTAGTACATTTTTGTTTGGAAATCTGGAAATTCTTATGATCGAGATACCATTTTTAGCGGCTTTATTAGGATTTTATATGTTTCACAAATATCCCAGTAAGATATTTCCAGGAGATTCAGGTACGCTATTGATGGGAGCAATGTATGGAGCATTAGCAATTGCGTCTAAATCAGAAATAATTGCAATCATAGCATTATTACCAGCAATAATGAACTCATTTTTGTTCTTGAGCAGTGTAAGAAAGATTGTTGAACATAGAGAATTGAAATCTAGACCAACTATACTAAATGAAGATTATACACTTCAGGCTTCAAAAGATAAGAACGCGCCCATCACCCTAGTTAGATTAATTTTGTTAGATGGAAAACTTTCTGAAAGAGAAATAGTCATGAAAATTTATAAATTGGCTACCTTTTCGTCATCACTTGCACTAATAACAGTATTAATGCAATTTATTATATCCAGTGGATAGAGTAGGGGTAGAAGGAGAAATGAATTTTCTAGATCTCAAATTCTTTATCTTGTTTATGTGGGTACTGGTCATGACAGCATGTATTTTTATTATTTTTGTTATAGCCCCAATCAGCAAATTTCAAATAGATCAAAATGATTCTCTATCTTTTCTAAAAACATCATTTATTCAGGCAACTTTAGCAGTGATTATAGTTGGAATTTTAATAATTATACTGAATAAATTTAAGAAAGCATATTTGTTAAAAAAACTTTCAGGTAAAAAAAAAAGTTAATCTATTTCTGCAGTATAAACTTGGATTAAGTTAGAAAATCCCTTTTTCTCTACAAAATTCCAAATCTTTCCACAAATTGAACATGTTATTATATTGTCTTTAGATGAATACTCTAAGCTATAATGGCTACAACGAATTTGATATTCGTATTTGAGTGACTCTAATTCTTTAATCGTATCTATATGCCTGACAGAATTTTCTGTCAATATTATTACTTAGAATTAACATAATATAATCTATTAATCATGAAAATTAATATAGTTTCAAAAAAAATATGTAACCTACAGTCAAATTCATATAGATATAACAATAGTATTGAATAATAATGTAATAACCAATATTATTAAGAATCTATATATATCAATAATAGATAGATATGATATTGAATAAATTGAATTCTGACATTAGAAAAATTCAATTTACAGGTAGATCTACATACATTTTATCATTACCCAAAAAATGGATTGAAGAAATGAATCTTAAAGCAGGTGACCATGTTTCTATCTCGAGAGGTTCAAACAATTCGCTATGTATTACTCCAGAGCAAGAGAAGAGATTACAAGACTCGACAAACGAAGTTAGTACTCAGGTATTGATTGATGAAGGTCCCAACACCCTAAAGAGAAAGATTGTTTCAATGTATTTGTCGGGATATAACCTGATAAATCTAAAAGCGAAATCTGCAAGGATTCAACCCATACAAAGAGAGGCGGTTAGAGAAGTGGTAAGAAGAAGTTTAATAGGAACAGAAATTATTGCGGATTCCTCTGATATAATTACCATCCAAGTTTTATTAACACTACCGGAATTATCAGTTAACACCGCTGTAAGGAGGATGTTTTTGATTGCTTCATCAATGCATAGAGATGCTTTGGTGGCGTTAAAAGAAAAAAATTATGATATAGCAATGGGAGTAATCAGATCGGATGACGAAGTGGATAGATTTAGTCTCTACATATTAAGGAATCTAGTCATGGCTACTAATAATGAAAGAGTATTACAAGAAATAGGGTTAAAAAATGCCTCTGATTGTCTTAGCTATAGAGTTACTGTAAAAAGTATCGAAAGAGTTGCCGACCATGCGTCGAGAATTGCTTCAAAATCGATGGAAATTCAAAGTTTAATCCCTTCTTTGATAACCGAAAAATTAGAGAAATTGAGTAATTCTGCTTTAGAGGTTTTGACATCTGCAGTTGAGGCCTTCTTAAGAAGAGACTATAATTTGGCTGATAAAATTGCAGATAAATCAGATAACGTTCTTGATATTGAAAGAGAGATCATGTTGTTCCTGGATTCGTTAGAAAATAAGGATATCGATAGTCACAATATCAATGCAGGAGTAAAATTAATACTTGAAGATATACGCAGAACTGTAGAACATGCGAGTGATATCGCAGAATCAGCTATGAATCAAACTGTAGGAGAGATAATTAAAGTAGAGAAAAAGGTAGAGAATTGAAATTAGATATCTTTTTGCAGTAAAATTTGATTTATTTTAAAACAAAGACCACAGTGTATATTGCAATTATCATGAATACAAATGGGGCTAAGCGAATTACATACAAAACACCAAACCTGTTTATTCATGGAATTAAGAAAATAACAATTATTATAAATATTATGAATAAATAACAATATTAATTAGATAATAGATTGGAATCAAAATGCTATTAAAATATTAAAAATATTAAAAATATTAAATGGCAGATTCGCCCCTGGCCTTTGTTCTTATACTTATTGCCTCCTGCACTTCTGATATGAAAATTTTACCACCTATTTTATCACTAAGTGTACCCAATAAGGCATTGACTAGTTTATCTACCACATCATCTCTCACAACTATTTCAACTTTTGTTCTAGGAATAAATTCCGGAGTGTATTGCATAGTGCCTCTCCCAATTGAAACAGGTTCGGGTTTAGCTTTTCCCTTTCCTTCAACTCGATAGTAGCTCATTCCTCCGATGTTATTATCCTTTAAAACGGCACCAACAGTTTGTAGTTCTCTGTCTGGAATTATTATTTCAATCTTTTTCACTATTATTGATCAACCATCCTATTTTTTATATAACATATTTAAAACATCAATGTGTTCACTGCATTGCAGTGAAATAGTATCATAAAATAATTGAAAAAGATAATATTTATAAAATCTATTAACTATATTATGTGTATATTACTATATATAAATTTTAAAAGTATATGGTAAAATAGTAAAAAAAGGTAGATCGAATGTTCTGATCGAAAGACATGATCGAATGGACAGCTTTTAATAAATACTTGATCAACAATGTTCTATTTGATAATAATGAAATATAGAAGTAGAACAGAAATAACTGTCTTAATACTAGAAGCAGGAAACGGTGGGGCTACAAAGACAAAAATCATGTACAAATCATTCCTTTCATACGCACAGTTAAAAGAATACTTTACAATGCTAATTGAGAATGCTTTGTTAGAATATGAAGATGGAACTCAAAAGTATAGAACAACAGAAAAAGGCTTACGACTATTAAAGATATACAATCAGATAGAAGAATTAATCCCAAGCACAATAAATACCTCTAATAAAGACATTTTTTAATATACTTTTTTAATTTTTCTATCTAAAATATAAAATATTTTCTTAAATTATTTACTATGAACGAGAACAGATTCCAAATATTAGATTTATATCATTGAATCCACTCATATAATCTAATGAATTCCAGAATACTTGCTCCAGTAGATGGTTCTGAAAATTCAATGAGATCCTTAGATCATGCTTCATTCTTGAGTTCTAAATTAGACTCAAAATTAATAGTCCTGTATGTACTTGAAATCCCTCCTTTCGTTTATATTCAATCACAAAAACTAGTAAAC
>WHSX01000299.1 GCA_009379865.1 Candidatus Nitrosocosmicus sp. | reverse complement strand
ATTTATTTGCATATCATTATAACAGCAATATCATGTCTTAACTTTACAGAGCCCTGTTTTCTTTCATATTTTGGCAGCTCAAAGACATTTAATCGGGTTTAATCAATTACAATTTATAGTACTAGTTGAAGAATAGTAAATTAAGATCAGGATTGCAGTGCTAGTCATTTAATCTTTGTCAAGAGATCTAGTTTAGAACGATCTTAACTAATAATAGTCGGTCTTGATTATTGACAGGGATTGACCACAGATCTAACAGAAGAAGAAGCTTGGAATATCATCCTACCTATCTGTAGAGAACTTGATGAATTGAGAAATGAGGGCCACATGCAGTTTTTGTCGGGACTTTATAATGGAAATGACGGTACCTATAAAGTAAACCTGAGGAGTAATCGTTTGCATTTTGCATCACGAGGATTAAAGGATAGTATAGGTGACATATCATATGAGACTGGTAGGATCAGAATTGGTATGCGAGCTAATGGGATTCCAATAAATATTTTCGTTGAATTATTTTAATATAGATGGTTATCTATTATATACATTGGTCGGAATAATGAACCCTAGTCATTAATTCTTGATTCTTATGTCAAATATGTGGTATCGGATTCCTTTTACTGAAAATTATGGATTTTGACTTTAGTTTACGATTTCTCTTGCTAGCTTACCAACTACACTATGGGAAAATGCAGCGAATGCAACATTTATAGTTCATGCTCTTTTAGGTATCATTTGATTAGTTCTTCTTTTCAATAGCATCATACAGGGGAAGGATATCATGGAAATTATTGTTGCGGTTAAAAAGATTAGATCATATGACAGCTGAGAGGGAAATGATTGCCCCTCAATACCGGTTACAGACTCTTGATATGCTTGCATATAAGTTGAGGCAATTACTGGACCTATGGAACTACCCATTAATACTAATACTACTGATATCCCTATTGAGACTCCGCTATACTGATGGGGTGTATGTTGCAATGTAATATTGAAAGCTCCTACTTGTGTCAATGATAATCCTGCGGAGATTATTATCAAATTTAATGAAATTAAAAATTCATTTACATGGAATGCAAATAAACTAGCAAAACCGATTGTAGTCAAAACACTTCCTACAACGATTGGCTTGAAATTGCCTATTTTTGATACTATGAATCCAGAGGATGGAGCAAATATTAGGAAAACTATCATAAAAGGCAATTGAATCATTACACTATCCATTGCATCCCCACCAAATCCAAACGGTACTGGGCTGGTTACCAAAATGGGTATAGTTTGATAAATCATAAACATTGTTATTCCGAAAACTAAGAGGATAATATTTGAGGGAAGCAAAATCTTGTCTGAGATTAATCTGAGCGGTATTAACGGATCCTTTGCCTTTCTTTCAACGATCACAAATGCTATCATCGAGCAAATTGTCAGTGTAGCAAGTGAACCTAGGGCAATGCCATCAAATGATTTAAAATTATTGGATTCGCTATTTGTATTAGCAAAATATGTTAAAGTCAATAAGAAAGCTGAAATTGATAAAGCTAACGACATTGCTCCCTTAATATCAATATGATGTCTGGTTTTTTTATCACTAAGGTTATTTTGATTTAATCGTACATTTTCCTTTTTGGGTGGATTGAAATTTGAATTTTGTTCGGCTTCGTCTTTGATAATTGGTGTATCATCCTTTATTCGCTTCTTTATTATGATCCAAAGTATGATTGCCACTGGTATTATAGTGAAAAAAGTAGCTTGCCATCCAAAATTTTGGACTATTGTTCCACCTATAGCCATTCCAACTACTGACCCTGCAGCAAACATCGAACTGAATATTCCTATACCAATTGCAATCTTAGACATGGGAAATTGGTCTCTTATGATACCAAATGCGATGGGAAACATCGAAATGCCTATCCCTTGAATGATTCTTGCGAAAATTAAAGTGTAAATATTCGTTGACAAACCTCCAATGGCGATACCTACAATATATATAATAAAAATCACAAGCACCATTTTCTTTCTACCATATATGTCTGATAATTTTCCTGCAATAGGGGTCATGACCGCTCCTGAAATTAAGTAGGCCGTCAGAATCCATGACGAGGTACTGTATGAAATATCAAAATCACTAATTATATCACTAATAGCAGGTAAAAGCATGGTTTCTCCGTACATCGTGATCAAAATTGTCGATCCCAATATTACCAATGTTATCCATGTGGATTCATGAATTTTCTCGGTGGCTTTTGATTTTGTGTTTTTCATGAATAGATACCTGGTTTAGTAAAAAATGGTAATAATGATATTTATCCGATCATACGGCTGGAATTTTAACTTCTTTCTCTAATTTACTTCTATATTCTCTATATTCATCATCAATCTCCATGGCTGCTTGAAGTATCTTGCTTTTTATTGTGTTAGATGAATTGATAAACATCCTTGTATCCTTGGGAAGACAGTGACCTCCTATCCCATCTCTTGGTTCTAGTACTTCTACATTCCATTTTGTATTGAGTGATTCACGTAATTCTGAAAAACTGATACTGTTAGACTTACAATAGAGGTAAAGCTCTTCTGCAAATGCTATTTGAAGATATCTATGAGCATTTTCTACTATTTTTGTTAGTTCTGCTACTTCGACTGATGATACTGGATGCATTGGAATTGATAGAGTTTTTATCCCAG
>WHSX01000298.1 GCA_009379865.1 Candidatus Nitrosocosmicus sp. | reverse complement strand
TGTTAATAGATCCTGTATTTAATATCGATTCTGCGATCACGGATGCTCAAAAAAGAATATGGTTTCAATTGAAAGTAAAATCAGATTTTAATATTTCTCAAGAAAATACACAAAGGCTTTTAGAGAAGTTTATGGGAACAACTGTGCCCCTTGTAGTATTATATGTCGATCTTGTGGGTTCTACAGATCTTTCAATGAATTTACCACTTAAAAGACTAGTACCAATAATACAAGCATTTACACAAGAAATGTCTCTGGTAATTGAGGCTTATGGTGGATATGTCTTTAAGTATGTTGGAGATGCAATATTATCTTTCTTTTTTACAGAAAAAGATGATTTATATCTTCCTTGTGCTAATGCAGTTAGCTGTGCTTATTCTATGGTAACCATTATTCAAGAGGGAATGAATATAATCTTAGAATCAAACGGCTATCCTGAGTTGGGTATAAGAATAGGTATTGACGTAGGAGAAAATGCAATTGTCCAATATGGTTTAAGACCAGAGATTATAACTAGCACGGAAAAGGTGGCTGATACCAATGTAGTGAAAAGTAATAAAGATAATTCAAATCAAGATATGAGCAATGAAGAAAACATCGTTGCTATTCTTAAAAAGCCACACTTGGACATTCTAGGATATACGATAAATATTGCATCAAAAATGACAAATTATGTTAAACCAAATCAAATAATTATAGGAGAAGCAGTCTATAGAAATCTTAATGCTCAAACTAAGAGAAAATTTAAAAACCTAGATATTGGAAATACTGAATGGAATTATATAGATAATTCTACTGGAAATACTTATGGATTATATGTCAATAATTATATTGAAAATCATTACTTTAAGCATTTAGATTAATAGAGTCATCAGTCTAATCAAATCTTAAATAAAAGTACAGATCCCATGTTCCTCATGGATTCGAAGCCCTTCGGGCCCGCTGTAAATATACTACTTTATTAGGACAAAATAAATAAAGAGTGAGAAAAAAGTAGTTGGTAATAGAATCACAGGAAGAACAAATTCAGGACGGAAATCCGATTGAAGTAGTGCATATTCCCTGTATTTGTATGGAATGAGATTTCAACTAACTAGAGACACTTACGATAGACGACTAAGGACTTTAATCATATTCAAATGCTATCCAATAAACAAACAATGGAAGTTCCTTGTACCCTATTTGTAGATAAATCAAGGTCTAATCCAACGTGGGCTTTGTTTCAAATTTTAGAATTTTTGCAGTTTCAAAAAGAAAGAGTAGAAAACAAAGAAATATCTCCAGCGACGCTACGAAACTGTAAAATCCATTAAACTTTTTTGTGAAATGACAGATATAGATATGGCATGGAGAAAAATAACTCGTGGATTACCAAAAACTAGAAGGTATGCAGATTATAGAGCGCCTTCCAGCGGCCTTTGTCGAGTTTAATACTAAAAGTGAGTTTTGTATTGCACCAAGAATATGGGTCATCTTCTATGATCAAATAATCTACTGATTATATTATTTAAAATGATAATGGACTTGAGGTTTTTTACTTTTCTATAATACTGTATCCAGCGCCTTCTTCTTTTAACAATTCGCGCGGGTTATTTTGGTTAATCCAATTAGAATACTTGCCACGTAAATGCCAGCGCTATTGGTTTTTTAGACTCCACTGGGGTGCCGGGATACCTCTTTAAACTTGAAAAGTTGAGAGTTAGACATTTTTATGAAGTTCGATAATGGATTATGATTATCAGATACATGTGTGATGTTTTGTTTCCAAAAAAGAAGGAGCCCTAGAATGAGGTTTCATAGTGGGAAGAGAGGCATCCGTGAATTGGGAATATCTGAAAGCTTTAGAAAAACTAGTGCCTGTTTCACGCTTGCAGGAATAGTAATGCGCCATGATCTGGTAATTGACGGCATGGTTTTTGGCTATGTGACGATTGAAGGAAATGATTCTACAAAAAACATCCTGTCTATGTATTATAGGTCATTGAAGAGAGACGACATCAATTGCATAATGCTTGATGGCCTTGTTATTAGCATGTACAACATAATAGATGGTGAGGAACTTGGAGAGAACACCAATCTTTCAGTTACAGCGATAACATTCAAAAACTCGAAAGGGCTAGAGGGCACCATACTGCACCGCTTTTCCAATGATTCAAAGCTTAAACTAGAGGAATATCGTAGACTGGGGCAACGAGATAAGATTCCATTAAAGACGGGTGAGGTTCTGTTTGTATGATACTGGGGATTAAGCTCAAAAGAAGCATCCAAGATCGTTAATTGCTTTACGCTCCAAGGCTCTATTCCAGAGCCGCTTTAGCATTTATTATCTTTTAATTTAGCAGCAAACTTAAATGAATGAACACCTTCTAAAAACTAATGTTTCAAAGTAAATGCAAATATTCCGTTGTAATAATAATAATAGTATCTATAATAACTTTATGCATGCCTTCGGGTCTTTTGTCTGGAGATACAAACGGTGGTAAGATGGCATTTGCTGCCGCTGCTGCTATTCGTTTTCCATTACTACAGATAGAGGAAAAGTTGCCACTAGTTACATCTGTAAGCCAGACAACATCATCTTTAATTGTTCAATACATTACTGCTGCAGGGGGAGGCGCAGTGTGTGAACAGTGTCAATTTATTGTTTACAAACCTCTTATTATAAAAGAGCGGCCCGTCATTGCATATGCATCAG
>WHSX01000297.1 GCA_009379865.1 Candidatus Nitrosocosmicus sp. | reverse complement strand
CATCTCAAAAAATAGACAACAAAATGGAACAAAATAACGCAGAGCATCCAACAACAGATCAAAGTTCAGTTGTTACAACTACTAACACTACCACCTTGCATTCATCACCTTCGTTGCATCCATCATCCTCACATACCATAAAAAATCCAAACAATGTAGTGGTTGTGGATGATAGCAATAATACCATCCAAAAAAGAAAATTAGAACTACGTCATACAAAAGAAGCCGATATTCAAACTAATGACTCTTCGGAAACAGAGTTTGTTGAATAAAATAGCGAGGTAGTCTGATATCTCAACCACCACCACTACCCTAAATTCAAGTAATCATCCTTTAAAAAAGATAGAAAGTTATAGAGAGGAAGTAATAAACTCTGCTAGCATCGACTTAGAGTGGATTCCTTACAAGGATAAATATCATCACAATAAAACTCAGATATATGCTGCAGCATATTGTACGAACTGGGGTGAAAGAATCGTATTACATATTTCCAAATATAAAGATGCAGGATACCAAAATCCTGAGAAAGCCCTGATCAGAGATATTCTGTTTTACTTTAATCAATTTCCATTAACGTTTGGATGGTATACAACAGGGATTGTTGTTTATGATGAAAGAACTGGAAAGAGGATAAAGGGTAGAGATTCAGACTTTTTCATATTACATCAAAGGTGCTTGTTCTATAACTTGAATTCTCCTTTTGAGATAGGTTATGGTAGAAAATACATTACTTTAAAAAAAGATTCGGAGAACAAACACATAGACTTGATCAAGGTGTTTGAAAAACAGGTAATAAAGGATAATGTCTTTGAAGGTCGGTATAGAACCACAGGGCTTGATGCTGTAAGTTCAGCACTTTTGGGAATTACGAAGTACGATAGCCTGAATGCAGGCTCGGTAAACATGCTTGAAAAACCAATAGAAGAACAAAAAAGTTACGTTAAAAGAGATGCAGAGCTTGTAATGTTTCTTGCTCAATACAATAACTGTCTTGTTTTACGATTAATGAAAGTTTTTTCCCAATATGCAGAAATGGACTATCACAAAGTATGTCATACTAATGTAAGCAAATGGTATGAAACCAAATACAAAAAAATGATTGAAAGAGGACAATGTAGGCTAGAATCCACACCTTTCTATAAACTAGAAAAAAAAGAGATCGGTGGAGGACATCATACAACTCCTAAAAAAGGATTTTTCATCAATACAAATGTTTATGAGCTAGATGTAAAAGGAATGTATCCTACTATAGTAAAAAATAACAATATGTCATTTGACACTTTGAATTGTACATGTTGCAAATACGATCAAACTGTCTATTTAAGTCAAGACACCATAGATATAATAAATGAAAACCTAAAAGAAAACAAAATAAATAGACAGGTTTCAAACTATTGGGTCTGTAGAAAGAAAAAAGGCGCATTTCCATCAGTATTGGAACAAGTTCTAAAGGATAGAGAGTACTATTTAGAAATGCTAAAGAAAGAAAAATCCAAACCTAATCCAAATCATCTTTTGTTAGAAGAGTATCAAACTTATCAAATTGGTGCAAAGTTGTTTGCAAACTCTGGATTTGGGTTGTTTGCCAATGAACATTTTGAATTTTCCAATTATATAGTTGCAGAATGTATAACAGCAGAAGGGCGAAGAATTCATAAAAAGATGGAATTGATTGCCATAAGTAAACCTTTTAATTTTGATATTGTGTTTGGGTTCACTGATTCCATTTTCATTAAGTTAAATAAAAATGACTATGATGAAAACGCGACAAAAGAGGAAGAAAAAGAAGAAAGCATAATCGATGATTTTATTTTAAGATGCAAACAAGAGCTTGGAATCACGGTTGAAATCAAAAACAAATTTGTTAATTCCATTTTTTATGGTAAAAAGAATAGATGTGTAGGCTGGTCGGGTAGGAAAGGGAACGAAAGAGAACCTTTCATAAAAGGTTTGGATGGACTTGCAAGTTCAAATCCATTATGGGTTAGAAGATGGTTTTCTAATATTGTAAAAGAATTAGTGAAGGATCCTCAAACAAGATTTGACATTATTCCAAAGTTATTAAATGAAGCAGTATTTGATTTAAAAAATAATATTTACCCTTGCGAAAAAAAGATAGAAAAAGAGTTAAAATTTACTCAAAGACTGAAAAAAAATCCAAATGACTATAATGAAAGCGTTCGAACTGGAGTTTTAGGTAGATTATTGGAAAAAGACAAGGGTGAAGAGGTTTACTTTTATGAAATTACCGGTATAGACAACACAACAAAAGAAAGTTATTCAATAACTGTCCCTTCATCTAATAATATTAACATAAAAAAATACAAGAGCTTATTATTGGATAAACTAGAAGATACGTTAGAAATTGCTGGTTTTAACACAATTAAGATCAGAACAGAAATACTCGAAAATATTATCCCTTTGTTATAATAGGGAATGGAAGAAAATATTCAAATTCAAACTCAACTTTCAGTGAAAATTGCTAAATTGCTCACAAAATTAAGATCGAATATGTTTTAGAACCATTACTTTGTTATACCCCGAATTACACTGGTCAATAGTCAATAATGATAAATATCACCATGGACAATGCTATTTTCATACTGAATGGATAATTTTTATATCATCTAGCTAATTTGTTCCTGTCTCTTTGAAATCACATTATTAATCCTTACTCAATACTCAATCGCCCAAGAAGACGATATTACTTGGGAAGAATATACATTTTCAGAATTAG
>WHSX01000296.1 GCA_009379865.1 Candidatus Nitrosocosmicus sp. | reverse complement strand
AAAAATAATGAAATCTAACTACTTGAAAATGGCGATATATTAATCATGGGGAATGATAAACAATCTTCTAGTAAAATTGTTGGAGCAAATCAGAAAAATATTAAAAGAAAGTTTGATACACTTACGATAGACAAGGAGTTCCTTCCAATTAGGATCAACAATGTTAATTTAGAGTCGGTTTTTTCGAATGGTAATGATTTTAATAAAGCTTTGGCTATTGTAATAGGCACTAAGCCCGATTTCTATAAGCAAGCTCCCCTCTTGATAGAATCAATTAAAGAGGGTTTACCTTCATTTATCATTTCTACAGGACAGCATTACGATGAATTACTAGGTTACGGGATAAAGGAATTTGATCTTGAAAATTCAATCGTTTGCGATTTGCAGATACGTGGGGATTTGATGGAAAAATCTAGCGATTTAATTATGAAATTTGGGTATTTTGGTAGATATTTGAAAAAAAAATACTCAAGCAACCGAATTTTACCGATTGTTCATGGAGACACGTTAGTGGCAGGGATCGCAACTTTGTCTTGGGTTTTTGGACTAGGACAAAAGGTTGGACAAAATGAGGCTGGACTTAGGTCAATGAGTCCAACTATTATCAAAGGTATAAAGATGAATGTAGATCCAAGCCATTCTGAAGTAGAAAAATTTATTACGAATCAATTGTCCTCATCTTGGTTCCTAACGAGGGAGGAACCGTTTCCTGAACAAATTGATACTTGGGTATGTTCTTCTGGAACGAAGTTTTTTTTTGTTCCCACTGAACTAAACAAAGAGCATTTACTCAGGGAAGGATATCCAGACGAAGATATTCACATAGTTGGGAATTCGGTTGTAGATGCTATTGGTATCAAAAGAATGAAGAAACCTGAGAATAGCATTTTTGAATTATATCCTAAATTAGAATCCGGAAACTGGATCAGAATGGATATTCATCGTAGGGAAAATT
Source organism: Candidatus Nitrosocosmicus sp. (assembly GCA_009379865.1). Taxonomy (GTDB): domain Archaea; phylum Thermoproteota; class Nitrososphaeria; order Nitrososphaerales; family Nitrososphaeraceae; genus Nitrosocosmicus. Next base: position 1,789 of record WHSX01000296.1, on the reverse strand, counting down.
TAACGAACCATAGATTTAATGCTATAATAGGCGGATTGACTGATTTAATAAAAGATTCGGAATTTAAAATAGTTTTAGTCCTGTTGAATGCTACCATATCTGCATTAAACAAGTTTAATCTTTACAATAAACTTAAAGATCTAGAAAATGCTTATCCAGAAAAGTTTGTAATGACTGAATTATGGAAAGAATACGGCCATGTCGTAGAATTTCTGGACAGTGGAAAATGTTGGGCAGAGATTACTGATTCGGGATCATTGCAAGAAGAGTTATTATACTTCCCAAAAGTTAGCTCTTTTACCGTTAGATTCAATACCGATCGGCCAGAAACGGTCTTTGACGCGAGAGGGAATCTTCTAGTTCCTCCAATAAACCGAATGTGGTTACCGAAAATTATCACCACGATATATGATAAAGGAGCGGATTATGGATTTGATTTTAAAAAGAAAAAACAAATTTATGGAAATCCTGGAGAAGTATCCAAAAAAATAGTAAAAATAATGAAGAAAGAATTCGAGAATAGAGAAAGTAACTTTTTCCCCTGGTTACATCAAAGGTTTAACTATTGGCAAGAGAAAAATGATTTTGACTATCTTTAATTTATTCAAAAGCAAATAGTTATATAATTATGAATTAGAAAATTTTTATTGGCCTCCGATACAAAGTTCAGGATTAACCTAAAAGAAGGTGTTTTCGAACTTGAAGGAAATGAATCTTTCGTAGATAAACATTTAGAAAAGTTTGAGGAAATTTTCAAGGTTGCTATTAAGGAGGTCATTATTAATAACAAAGATAATATGCTTAATTACACAACTACGCCACCTAACGCAACTGTAGACAATGTTCCAATTCCCCTGGAGAATTTTTCTTCTCAAGACCCTAGAACTGATTCATCGAAGCGGAAGGACTTTCAAAGTTCTGATATTGATGATGGTCAAAGAGAATTGCCCATTTCAGGCAAATCTACAAAGCATTCTATCCCAAAGATCTCTATCAATATACCCCTCCTGCCTGTAGATTTGAAACAAAATCATGAAAAAATTGGCCTCCGAGATTTTTATGCAGAGAAGAAACCTACAAATCACTACGAAAAAACTACTCTATTCGTCTTTTATTTAACCAAATATAATAAACAACAGGAGATTAAATATGGAGAGGTACTCTCCTGTTATGAAGAAATCAACGAAAAAAAACCAAGTATCGTCGACATTGTGAAGAATTCTATAAGGTACAAAGGATGGCTTGAGCCTGGTATTGAAAAATTGTCAACCCGATTAACAATTTCTGGTGAGAACTTTATAAAATTTGATTTACCAAAAAAATGAAAAGATTCTGAATGAGTATCCGTTCGACCTTGCATAATGCGGAACAGATTAAGCTCTCCACCAGTCAAAGCCTACAAATTTGATAGAATTGTCCAATAGATCAACAATTGCCAAAATGAATTGCTTTTTAACAGTGGTTGCAAGCCTTCCTGCCAGCACTATATCTATGCTCGTAATATTATCATTTTGTTTTAATACTTTTACGAGGAACGGTGCATGATCGATCCCAGGTCCATGAATATAAACAGCAAAGTCACAACCAAATTTTATGCCCGGGGTAACAACATAACCTTTATCTCTTAGGTTTTCAAATACCACATACTTGACTTCAAAGTTTACATATTGTTTCTTACAAATTTTTAGGATTTCTTTTGGTTCAACATTTGTGGCCGAATCTTTGAAAATTTTGAGCCGACTTTTATTACATAGATAGTATCCCTCAATTAGGTCGAGTACTATCGGTG
>WHSX01000295.1 GCA_009379865.1 Candidatus Nitrosocosmicus sp. | reverse complement strand
ACCCACGCAACATGAGCAGTGTTACTCGATATGTCGATTGACGGGTTAAACAAAATGTTACTATCATTGCTTACGTTTATCCTATAGTTACATTCTTTTGCATCTTCTATATTCATGACACAAAGATATATGTTGCTATATCTATTTTGTCTTATTTCTTCCCAAAGTATGTATAATTTATCGTCTTTGGATTTGATCACTGGACTAACCGCCCATCCTGTGTAATTGTTTAGATTTGTAGTATCATGAAAAGTTTGTCCTGAATTATTACTATATTTAAAATTAGTATCTGTAAGTATAGGATATTCATCTTTTACAAAAGTATCATTGATCCATAAAACAAATACGTTGTTTGCCGAGGATGCTAATTGCAGATTAAAGGATATCTTTGTATTATTTGTTAATTTGGTAACTTTGTCAAAAGAGGTTCCCAGGTCAATGCTTTTTGCAAATGATACTTCTCTTGTCTCATTTTCCATACCTTTGTTATAAATGGTTATCCAAATTGCATATACGTTATTTCCTTGGGTAGTGATTTTTGGAAAAAATGCAAAGAAATTATTTTCACTTATACTGACGGTTTTTTTAAAGGTGTTGCCTCCATCGTCACTCTTTCTTAATACTATGCCTTCAGATGAGTCATGCCATATTATATATACCCGAATGGAATTGCTATCTGTATTCATCGAGTTGCCTTTTGATACCGAGATCTGAGGGGTCCCAGATAATCCTGTATCGTTACCTAAGTTTATAGTTTTTTCAAATGTCTTTCCACCATCAATACTGCTTTTAAAAAAAACATCTCTGTATCCGGATGAATCGTCTAACCATATGATAGAAATATTTTTCCCATTTACTGCAAACTTTGGTAACTCTGAATGACCTTTATTTGAACTGATATTTATCGGATAATTGCTTTGGGTCTCATTTCTTTCATTTCCTGTATAATTAGACTTGTCGGTTATTAGATCCGAATTAAAACTATTAGTTTTGCTACCATTGCTAAATGTTGTAGTAGGTAGTTCAAATGCAAATACTGAATAAGTAAATTCAAAGTGAACGTAAACGCTACACAAAAAAAACAATGCTAACGGGAAATAAAGAAATATTCATTTTACTTTTTAACTATTTTTTTGAAACTATGCAAAAGGATGCTAATCGTATTTGATAATTCGTTTTATTCTTATCAATCTTTTTTAACTTTTGCCAGTCATTGTATAATTCGTCCAAAGTCACTTAAATACTTTTAAATTATTATTAAGGATAACAAGAAGTAGAACAGGAGCTGAATACAGCAATTTTGTAGCCCAGATTCACAATATTACTTTCATACACCTGTCCTCAATTCGATATCGGATTAGTGAGATTGGGCGCATTGCATTCTTTTTTTTTAATAGTCATAAAATCATCCAATCCAGATCCGATAGGAATTATCCGACCGTTATTGCAAGATAGAACTCCTTCAAATAAACCAATATGGGTAAACCCCCTTGCGCCCAAACTCGTAATTATTAGACAAGTAACGACTTTTCTAAATTATCTTAATTTTAGTACTAGTGAAAAGCTATTTAAGCACAATAGTTAAGGAATAATCTGAAAAATGGTATGACCTTGTATTCAAGATTTTCTCAATCTCTCAAAATCTTATATTTTTTACTAATTTTAATATGATTCAACAGGATAATTAATAAGATCTATTTACCAAGTGCAGATAATTTTTAATAGATACAAAACATATATACATATTAAATGGTGTTCGCTGGACGTATTTTACTGATATTATCGATTTTAAAAGTGAGATGACCGATTCTTTTTATTAGAATTCATGATGAACTTGATCTAATTCTTTATCGATGATGTTTAATGACAATTTATTGATTCTATAGAAGGAATCATTCAAAATTTATGATATAATAGTGATTAAATTACATAAATAACGAGATATTGATTGACACCCTTAATAGATTCAGTGGATATATGTAGTTATGACAATAATTAAATATTTAATCGAGGTGTAGTGAGTTTGAATTCTACTTATATAGCGCATGTAAATGAAGAGACCGTTGATAATTTGACCGTATTTGAAGAACAAAATGGAAGAAGTAATACTCCTTTTTCTGAGATTAAAACAACGGTCCGAAATCTGGTAACTGATTTAACAATTAAAAAAATATCGAGGAAGTATCAGGTAAAAAGAAATGGTGTATTAAATGCTGATGATAAAATTGATACACGACAGCCTCCCACAAACATTGACCATAGCTTACCAAGCAAGTATCCTAATTCCTTGTTCAGCAAAGGAGTTAAAATATTAAATGAAGACTTTGAAGGCTTTATCATGAAGGAAACAGAGGATAAAATCGTTGTATTTGGCAATTATGTCCAAAGATATTATATTCCGAAATCGAAAACATATGAAGTTGGGGGCGATATTATTCTAAACATGAATTTTAAAGAATTTGTAACCTATGAAGTGGATAATTATGCTTCCTTACCAAAATAGTAACATGTTGTATACAAACAATTTTTAAAACCTGAACAAAAAATAATGATAATTCAATCATTTTAACATATGTGATATGTAGTATCCTTAGCTGATGACTAATATTCTCAAAATCAACCAAATTAAAAAATGAATAGGGTAGACTCACAAAATATCTATTAATAAACCCCTTGCCCCTTAACTGAAATCCCATAAATTATGGAATAATCAGTGCCGGGAATTTTATCAAACTATCATAGGACGGATGAAATTCGATTTGTAATATCGATGGTTGGTTTCATTTATTACATAACAAATAATTAAGTGATTAC
>WHSX01000294.1 GCA_009379865.1 Candidatus Nitrosocosmicus sp. | reverse complement strand
GAAGCATCAGGAATTTATCTTTTCAGCAATAGAATAATGAGTTTTTTAAAAATAAAATCGAATGAGAATGATGGAAAAGGTTTTGATTTATCTTCAGATATTTTATCAAAAATAAGAATTAATGATAAAAACATTTTCTATTGTTACGATGTGTTTTTTGGTGGAACAGAATGGATAGATATAGAATCACCTAGCTACTTAGAAAGAAACAAAAAAGTAGTGGACAAGGTTGTCTTACAAATGGAATCATTGAATCATAATAGACTGTAATAGTGGATGTCGATTTTCAAGTGGTCAATAAACTACTTGATTCAGAGCTGAACATCAAATACGAAGTATTAACTATTTAATAAACAACACTCCCGTTGTTCTAAGAAATGCGCATTAATGATTATTCCTTTGCTTTTAATAACTTTAGTCCAATTAGTGAAGACATAAAATGTCTATGATAAATTAAATGAGTCAATAAATAAAAAGATAAAAAATACAATAGATACTACCATTGACCCAATAACAGTAGTGGGTCCGACCTAGGAGGGAACCGAGAATAGAATAACGGTTGCCAGGACTTACTATAATGACGGCGTTAGAGATTATAACACTTTTCTGAAAGTTTTCCCTAACGTTATTTTCAATAATAACGGACTGATTCGATTAAAACCATGTGGATTTACTGAACTACTACAATTCCAGGCAAACCCATTGGTCAAAACTAGTGTTCCACAAGTGAATCTAACTCTACAACAATAATAATAAATAGATAAACCCAAAAACCCTAATTTTATAAATTGTAGAGAAGCTGGTCAAAAGAGACACCCGTCATTGGTGGCTTTCATAGTGTAATCGAAACAGATTTAAAATTAATTATTTTGATTTAGGACCACTTATACGATAACAAGACAAATTCGAGAACATCTATTCAAAATATAGTTAACTTAATTGCCAAACAGGTTTGAACCTCAATACTTTTGAACTAATGAAAATCCTGACATGGTACAATAATTATTTATAGGAAACAAGTCTAAACATAAATATGAAAACGATAAGTTGTAGAGAAGCTGGATTGGATTGTGATTATATCGTCAAAGGTGAAACGGAAGAGGAAGTTATGAAAAATGGGATAGAGCATGCCAAAAGTCATCATAATATGAAAGAAGAAGAGATAACTGCTGAAATGAAACAGAAGATCAAAGGAATTATTCACAGCGATTAGATATATTTTTAAATTTTTTGATGAGATAGTATTATTATTATTTGTTTTTGAAAATTCGACACCTTCCAAAATATTTTCATTAAATGTTTCTTCAAGATATCAAACCATTGTAGTTCATTGATATCAATCTCGATAGTATTTTTTATATAAAGGTCAAGATATAACCCTAAGAATTGTTTATTAACAAATATGGCAAATTGTCGTTTCAAAATAATTGACTATGATTCACCAGAAGTGGTTCATTCTCTAAAAGTAATAAAAAATCTTACTCTATTGGCTTTATCGAAAATATGGTAAATTAAGAACAAAAGAATATTTCCATTAATCTATTAAATCTAGGTAAAGGTCCAGGTCATTTGCCGCATATCCCACCCGTTCAAAATGGAGAGTTTCATGACGATCAAAAATCAAAAAAATTATTTGGATTGTCACTATTTTTTGGCCTTGGATTCGTTGATTGGAACCAATGTCGTCAAAAGTCTGATAAATGATTCGTGATAACAATCTTGATCGCATTTGGATAGTTTATGAGTGTCATCAGTATGATCATCACTGGAGTTAGAACTAGACGTATTCGTGGTTGTGATTATCATCGTGACCGGATTCCGCCGCCAGATCATGATCAGGACAATATTCCCCTTCAATGTAAATTGACATGTTATACGGTCCTGCAGTTGAAGCTTTTTGAATGTGTATATGTAAAGGACCCTTTTCATTCGATGATTTCATTAGTAAATACTAATTCTAATAACAGTGACCTAATTGATCAATATCTAGGCATGAGTATGGATCCACATTATATATCAAAGTGCAACAAAATCGTTCAGTACATGAGAAAAATATAATCATAGATTAACGATTTTAGTTCTGTGGGCCATTCAATATCAGCCTCCCAGAGTTTCTATCTTTTTTTGTTGGATAGGTGGTAAATGGCTTAAGCAAATTTAGCGCAGGGAGGAAATAATTATCATATATTAGAACCGGGAATGAAATTTGACGTCTTTTTTTCCATATCTGCTATTATGTATATTGGTTTTTATTTCTATTAACGATTAGAACCCTACGTAATTATCTATACAAACTGTTACCCTTATTATATTTTCATTTGATGTTCTAAAGGGTCGGATTACGAATATCAGATTCATCCCGGTTAGAATATGATAACGACTGCACCATTATGACTTCACAAAGAAAATCTGGAGTTGTATCCAAGTGGGATAAACGTATGACATAGAATCCCTATACTATAACCTCTTGTTCGAGTATCCTATAAGAAAAATGTCTATTATTATACTTAAATAAGTCGATTTTGACACCACTGAGGTTTTGATGGCTATGAGATTTTGTTTATGAGCTTCCGATAGTCGTCAAATAGTCGTGAGGGACAAATATCGATCAATTTTGAAGGGGTAGTCCTTATCAAAATTTTTGTTACGGATACTCTTTCTACCTCATAAATACTATCCACAATATTGGGGAAAAAGATTCCTCATACAATAAAGGTTAGAGTACTTAGATCGGTTAAATGGTCTATCAGGCGATCGCAAAGCCGTCGAAATCAACATAAGACATGGCATTGTTTCTGGCATTATTTATCAATTCCGAAATCGAATA
>WHSX01000293.1 GCA_009379865.1 Candidatus Nitrosocosmicus sp. | reverse complement strand
TTATTTGTTGATTATCATAACAAGGAGATAAAACCTGTTAAATGAACAGAGCCGAAGATCATTTCGGTTGATTTATACAAAAATAATACGAAGGATTAACTAGATTTACGATCTTGTCTTTTAAAGTCTCACTGTTAACTCTTGTCTTCAATATCTATCTAATTGTGTCGTAATAAAAAACCTGATACATTGCAGTGAGTTACTATTTAGACAATATTCCCACAAAACTTCATTCTTTTGGAAAAGCTCCGTCGCATGAAAGATTTAAGCGATTAGCAACAGTACAGCGCAGTCACCACAGAGTACGACCTGATTTATGATACATATCTATTGTCTAAAAATTTATTGCCGAATTACCTAGAACCTAATGGTAGGTAAGTAATATCTGTATCAAGAAATTGATCCTTTTCAAAAATTCTCGCGGCATCTATGACAACACAATCGTCTTTAAAAAGAGATATATCAAGTTCTTTATATTGCTTATGTGCAGTAACAGTTATAATGCAATCAAAATCTTTCAAGATAGAACGTAAATTCTCAGTAACCAATGTGACTCCAAAAGATTCTGACGTATATGGATCATGGACATATATATTTTCCAAATTATTCGCTTTCAATTTATTGATAATATCAATAGTTGGAGATTTACGTGTATCATTGACTTCTGGTTTATACGCAATCCCGAGTATCAAAATCTTTGGCTTCTTAGGTTTCAGGTCAATTTTAAATGCTCCCAGAAATGTTTTAACAATATGATCAGGCATAGCATCATTAGTATTTCTTGCCAATTTTATCAGAGATGAATCAATGGTTTTTCCTTGAATTAACAAATAAGGATCCTTTGTTAAACATGGACCTCCTACACCGGGACCAGGAAAGTGAATATTCACTCTTGGGTGAGTATTGGCCAACCGAATTACCTCAAACACGTCTGCGCCTGATTGCTCGCAGATGATAGCAAGCTCATTTGCAAATGCTATGTTCAAATCACGAAAAGAGTTTTCAGCCAATTTTGAGATTTCAGCATTTGTGCTTTTAGATAATAGTATTTTTCCCTTTGTTATATTTTTAAGGAATAGGTTAGTGAGATTTAAGCTATCATCATCATCTGCTCCAATCAGTCTTGCGTTATTAGTAAACTCAATTAAAGAATTTCCCGGTGAGATCCTCTCCGGGCAATAACTTAACAAAAATCCCTCCCCAGCCTTTTTACCAGATTTATTCTCAACATGTGGAATTAGCACATTTTTAATTGTATTTGGTGGAATAGTACTTTCTATGATTATTAATTTTTGCGTATTCAACAAATCTGAAATATCTGTCAAGGCGTTCTTTAAATAAGAAAGATCGGCTGTAGATGTTAAACCATCCAGTGGTGTGGGTACGCAAACAATTATTATATCGGCTTCAGAGAGGAGAGAACTTGACGTGGATACTGTTAATAAATTATTTGTTAAAAAATTTTCAATTAAATTTTCAAAGCCGTGTTCAGGTATAGGACTCTTTCCAGAGGCTATATGCTTAATCAGCTTTTCGTCCCTGTCAATACCGACAACTCTGTAATTTGCATTTAGAATACACAATGCAGTAGGTAAACCAACTTGTCCCAGGCCTAAAACACCTATGACAGTTTTTTTTTCAATTATATTCTTCGAAAGTTTAGAAATATCCAATGTCATAGAATAATAATCTTTAATACTCTATTTATTTTTTGGATGTCTAAATTCTTAATTCTATTTGAAAATCAACAAAGGTTATATATTTTTCCAAATTGCAGGTTAATTAGCAGTTGAAGTATATTATAATAGCAGGGACTAGACCCGAAATAATAAAGATTGCACCGGTCATTAGGAATTTACAAAGTTCAAAGTTAGACTTTTCTTTCGTATTAACTGGACAGCACTACGACCATGAGCTATCTAAACAAATGATATCTGATCTCAATCTTCCTTCGCCGGATTTAACTATAAATCTTAAGACTAGTTCTCCTGCATCGCAAATAGCTGAAATTATGACTAATCTTGAACCTTTAATGAAACAATATTCTATAAACTTAGCATTGGTACAGGGTGATACAAACAGTGTGCTTTCAGCTTCTTTGACCGCCGTTAAAGCAGGAATACCTATAGGTCATATTGAGGCTGGATTACGTAGTTATGATTGGCGAATGCCAGAAGAGCATAATAGAAGAATGGTAGATCATATATCGGATATTTTATTTGCACCGACAGAACACGATAAGATGAATTTAGTTAAAGAGGGAGTATATGGATCGGTATATGTTACTGGAAACACCGTTATCGATGCAGTCAATGAGCATTTGCCAATTGCAGAAAAAAATTCTAATGTTTTAAAAACTATAAAAAAACAGGAATTCATACTTACTACATTACATCGATCAGAAAATGTAGATCATGAGGAAAGGTTGTTCTCCATAATCAAAGCTCTCATTGCATCTAAAATGCACATATTGTTCCCGTTACATCCTAGAACCAAAAAAAGATTGAAAGAATTTGGGATTTTTGAAAAAGTCGTTACAGCAGAGAATATACAAATCCTTCCACCTCTTGGCTACTTAGATTTCTTAGTTTTGATGAAAAATTCAAAATTTATAATAACCGATTCGGGAGGAATTCAGGAAGAAGCAACTGCACCAAAAATCTCAAAGAGAATCTTAATTATTAGAAATTCCACTGAACGACCAGAAGCAATTCAATGTGGGGCCGCAAAGCTAGTTCCAGCCACTTATGAGAATGTGTTGAAAGAAATTAAAGTGGAAATGAATAATGACATCATAAGACGATATGAATGTCCTTTTGGAGATGGATATTCGGCAAAAAAGATAGTCAATATTGTAAAAGGGATAAATTAA
>WHSX01000292.1 GCA_009379865.1 Candidatus Nitrosocosmicus sp. | reverse complement strand
GGTAACGGTCTCTGCATCCCCATTTAATATACCTTTATCTAGTAATGATTTCAAAATTACAGGAATGCCCCCAATATTATCCAAGTTTAACATTACATAATTCCCACCAGGTCTCATATTCGCAATGTGAGGAGTCTTTCTTCTTATATATTCAAAATCCTTTATATCCAAGTCGATTCCGGTTTCACGTGAGAGTGCTAATAAATGAAGTATCGCGTTAGTCGAACCTCCTATCGCATTTGCCATCATAATTGCATTTTCGAATGCCTCGTAGGTCATTATATCCCTAGGTTTCAAATCGTCAAGTAAAAGATGATCAATAGATTTACCAGTTTCAAAGCAAATTTTGTATCTTTCTTCGCTTTCCGCAGGTGGTGTGGCACTACCTGGTAACGACATCCCTAATGCCTCGCTTATGGATGCCATGGTATTAGCGGTATACATCCCTGCACATGACCCAGCCGACGGACAGGCAACATTTTCGAGACTTGTCAATTCTTCCAAGCTCATCTTGCCAGCATCATATGTTCCTACTGCCTCATACACATCTTGAATCGTAACCGGATTACCATTCCAATTACCTGGAAGAATAGTACCGCCATAAACGAAGATAGAAGGTAAATTGAGTCGAGCCATTGCCATTAAAGTTCCTGGCAAGCTTTTATCACACCCAGAAATTCCCACTATTGCATCATATTGATGTGCTCGGACCATTACCTCAATCGAATCCGCAATTATCTCCCTGCTAACAAGAGAGGATTTCATCCCTTCGTGTCCCATTGCAATGCCATCAGAAACAGCGATAGTAGTAAATTCCCGAGGAGTGTTTCCCGAGTCTTTCACACCTTCCTTTGACTTTTGAGCAAGTTTCCCCAAATGAATATTGCAAGGGGTTGCCTCATTACAGGTACTAGAAACTGCTACTAAAGGCCTACCCAGATCATCGTCTGAGAGACCCATCGATTTGTACATTGCCCTGTGAGGCGCGCGGGATGCTCCCTCAACTGTTTTTCTGCTAGGTAAAATCATTACAAATATCTAGATTAAAATCACAAAATAAAAACTTAATTCTTTTTCGTAAGATTATCACACTACTCCAAGGTAGCTAATATTTTTATAGAATCCAAACCCTCAAACTTGAATATAGTCTCACACATTCCACATTCTATACTATTATTATGCAATTCACTTGAAGAGATCTCATTAAGGTACTCACATTTTGGGCATGGGAAAGAAAAATTCAGTGTGAAACTTTCTAACTCAATTGATTCACTCATACCTTGTAAAAAATTTTCGAGCTATTTAAAATGAACTAAAAATAAATACCAAATTATGACAAAACATATTAACTGTTAAATATTAAATTAAATATTTCAGTATTATTATCTTGATCATGATGCAGACTTTGAATCACAATTGTATTTTTTGTCAAATTGTACTGAAGAATCTACCTAATGCAATAATTTATGAAGATGAAAAATTTTTGGCTTTTATGGACAAGTACCCAATAAACCATGGACATTCTCTGATAGTGCCTAAACAGCATTTTAGAAATATTTTAGAAATGCCGATAAAGGAAGTAGGCGAGATGCATTCTATAGTCCCACGATTAGCAAAGGCAATTGCTAGCGTTTTAGGAAGTGATGGATTTAACATTAACCAGAATAATGGAAAATCTGCAAATCAGATTGTACCCCATGTGCACGTTCACATAGTCCCCAGATATTCGATAGAGAAAGTTAAAGGGCAATGGCCTACGCGTAAGATTGCACAATTAAAGGATCTCGAGAGTATAGCTCAAAAAATTAGAGAGAATATCGAGGCAACATGAAAAAAAAAAGTATCACGATAGGAATTATTACTTATAACGAAGAGAATAATATTTTAAAATTTTTTGATTCACTCAAATCTCAACGGCTAAGAGACAAGTTGGTAATTGCCGAGGTAATTTTCGTAGACGATTCTAATGATGAAACTCCAATTCTAATCAACAAAATAAAAATTGAAAATCCAGAATACAATATTCGTCTCTTTCACAATGACAAAAGAAAAGGGGCGAGTCAAGGATGGAATACTGTATTCAGAAATGCGAAAGGTAGTATTATAGTATTATTGGACGCAGACATCGAGATTGGAGAAAACTGCATTTCACTGTTATCGAATAATATCTCAGATGCCGTTGGATTGTGTGCTTCTAATACCGTCCCTAAAATTAATAGCACAAGCCTATATTCTTGTGCATCTATTTTTATCAGTTATTGGTTAAGATCTATAAGAATGAACGGCCTTTCACAATATACAACTATGGGAAGAGCACTCGCCTTGAGTAATGAGTTGGCCAAAGAAATAGAAATTCCCCAGGAAATAATAGCGATAGATCTATATCTTCAATGTAAAGTGCTTGAGATGAACAAGAAGGTAATTTATGATGATGATGCAATAATCTATTTTAACCCCCCAATTACCAAACATGATTTTTTTAGCCAGATAGTAAGAGCATTAATAGGGCATAGTCAAATAAAAGACCTGACTAGAAAATTTGATTTCAATGCTCCTGCATCTACAGCAATTAAGGAATTTTTCAAGAACTCGATAAAGTATCCAAAAGGTTCGTTATGTCTTTTATTGTGTTATCTTCAGTTACCCTTTAGCTACTATAAGGATAGAGAGCGAGTCTCCCACATTTGGGAACCTGCTACGAGTACAAAAAACTAGAATGCAATGATGTTATGAATTATTATATAGATGTAAAATACTCGATTGATGAGAAAATGATGTTTATGATGAAATTCGGAATGAATACTTCATAGCAATACAAAATTGCAACAAAAAATATCTAGTCTTTTTTAGTCATTTCTAGAATCAAGTGTGCT
>WHSX01000291.1 GCA_009379865.1 Candidatus Nitrosocosmicus sp. | reverse complement strand
ATCCTAATAAAAGAAGCTATATAGCTTGTTTGAAAAGTAGTTATTCAACACACCACAAATGTTCAAAATAATACTGATCTTTACGGATTGATTTAAGACCAATGATGAGGGTTGAATATGCCATTTGGTAGATCAAAATAGCGTGGTGTATTTCTATTAGCCTATTTGTTAAGTATAGATATGATCGTTGGTAACACGCTATCAACTATTACTGACATGTTATTTGTATACCTTACTTCATATTCATTACTTCTTTCTGATTTTTCTTTAACAGAGGAACTATTGGATTATCATCAAGATTGTTCATTCTTTTGATTATCTTAATTAAAATTTCATATGTAATTGTACCGTAATCCTCAACAATAATATCCTACTTTATCTTCAATTGCGCAAAACCATATGGTAACGGATTTTCTTTATTTTCATCTATAACTGGTTTAATGAATCATCTACAGCCTTTTTTTGACATCATAGTTATTGGAGCCTTAAACTCGGATAAGTGTGTTTTAGAATCAGTTGGTTCTTCTCCCCACTCCCACCCAAGCCGAATTATGATTTCACTTAATCTGCATCGTTGGCTCTGAGATTCATCCCAGCATCCTTATAATCTCTACCTTAGTTCTAGAACGGACATCTTTTCAATTCTTGATGCTATTTTATCTACGATTGTGTTTTTAGCCGCTAGCTTTCATTTTGGAATTCAACGTATTTAGAATAAATCAATTCATGCCATAATATGAATAAAAACATATGATTTAGCTGGCAGTTTTCAGAAATGAATTGTGCTCAAATTAATGGCCATAACGAATAATATTTCACGATGAGTATAAAGTCAATAATCATGAGTTGGTTGTCTGAGTGCCAATTCTGACTAACACTTTCCTGGTCCAAATTAAGTTGGAAATCCTCTCTTATATCTCCAATTACTATCTTATCCAATAAAATAATTGGTACATTTTGAAATAGAAAGATAACGTATCATATTTCAAAATTGAACTCATTTGAATGTTTATATAATCACAAATCGTTATCAATATTGTGATATTATAGATAATGAATATCATTGAAAATGAAATACCATACCTGGTGGAGGCAAGAACTTGTGGGTGTAATGAAAGGGGGAAAAGTGTTTCATATCGTTTCATTGAATCTTCTCATGCCTTGTGTATGAACAAAGTAGAATTGATCTCCGGTCAGATCCAAGCCTGTGAAAGGTTATTGAAATCAGCAAAAGAAGATGGTGAGATTGGTTTACTAGGAGACGAAATATCCAAATTGAAATTGGTTTTAGAAATAATACAGCAAAAGTAGTTGGTGGTCTAAATGATGATTCTAAAAAGAAATTTCCGCTTCGTTTCTTTTTTTTGATCGATGTGACCTTCTCTGAATCTCTCTAGCGATACAGACTGAACCTTCTTAGATGATCTTATCATTTAGAATTTCTTGTATTTCTTTTTAATTATGTATCCTGAGATTTATTCGGGCTCGCTCACTTTTGTTAATTGAATATTGTGTTGAGTATGACCAAATTTAGACATATCCTTTAAAGTGATTATTTGCAAAAACATAATTAATAAAGTTCTAATTTATATGTTTGAAAAGCATATCTTTATCATGACTGACATCAGATGCAAGACTATCCCAGAACCACATCGCGATCGAAAAGCGGTATTTAGACAATCTACTTTAAAAACTCCTTACATTGATGGAGATGACTATGAAGACGTTCAATCTATAAAGATGTCTTATCTATGTGGTAATTGTGAATTTATTCTTGCAAAAAATATTCACTCAGATCAGATTGCCCAACTTTTGAGTACAAATAGTAAAGGATTAGATATCGTACTACAGTGTCCAGAATGTAAAGAATTCAATGAATTGAATTCAAATACACCTCCTTCTTAAGTTGTTTTTATTAATGTCTTACCAAGAAAATTTAAATTTTAAATGAATTCACTGTGTCACTCTATTTTTTGAATTCAAGTTTCATCATTCACTTAGGATACGGGCTGGTCTAGAAATTACTAATCTATTTGTTGTTTATTTTTACATTGTTTATTACAAAAAATAATGGAAAACTACATGCATTACAACAAAAGACATTTCTCTGTCTTTTGTACTATATTGGGCTTTAATTTAGTGCTGTACCGTTTAACAAGGTGTCAATCAATCAATCAATTTCGATGCATAATATCGAATTAGTTTTGTCCATCCTCTACAGCCGAACATAATGGTAAGCCTGCCTGCAGGATGATTTTTTGACTCTGTTATTCGACGACTTGGAAATAATTTAGTCTGGATATGAAGGATATAGGCAGTATTATTTAAATACTAGTAATTACACTTTATGTAGAAATCCATAGATACCTTTAATACCTTTTCTGGTGAATATCGGTTGGAAAGGAAAGATAAAACAAGATTGTCTGGAAAGTCCCAACTAGTTGATAACCATCATGCCCTGTCTACACTTGACTTTGGCACCATGGAGTTTATGAAATGGCTAATGGAAGTAGAAACAGGATCAAAAGAATGTCTAATAATAGTGAAAGATTTTTTCGAAAACAAATATGTGATTTTATTTGATAAGAATATTTCTAGTTCGGTTATAGTTTGTTACAGAGAAAGCATGCCTTGGTGCATTACTTGTGACACTGATGATTGTGGCCATGTAGGATTTGCAATATGCCTTAAACAGCACTATGATAGAAACGATCAAATTATTTACTGATTAAATCGGATATTTAAGGAGCATCTGTTTTGCTTCCTATGCCCGATGGTGACGATTCATTACCGTTATCCCGATCTTTTCTATATCTCTCAGTAAATTTCCAACCATATTTAATAACATAGGGTGAAATGAATGTGGTGATGATCGTCA
>WHSX01000290.1 GCA_009379865.1 Candidatus Nitrosocosmicus sp. | reverse complement strand
GAAAATTTAATTCCTAGATATTCTAATCCCTCACACAGTGCAACTGTGGCTTTTTTGTACTCTATTTCATTGTCCTCTATACTGCTTGAAAGATCTAAAAGCACTGATATCTTTACATTTATTGCGATTTTCTTATCATTGATAAAAATTTTTGGTTGCTTTTCAATGTAATTTTCAATTTCTATTTCGTCTCCGTTAAAATCATATTTTTCTTTCCATCCGCTTCTCCATTCTTTGAGGGCCGTTTTCACCTTATTAATTAAATCAAAATCGTAAATGGCATTTTCATCAACACCCATGTTGTCTGGAATTGCGATGGAAAGGTTTTCAGTTGTTTCAAAACCTTTATTATCATTTTTTTTGCTCTCATTAACTATTGTTCTAAACTCTTCATTTATATCATCACCTTGGACAATTTCTTTTTTTAATCTCTCTATTTCTATCTCTTTAGTTTTTATTCTCACTAGCTTTTCAATTTGTGATAAGACTTCCTCCTGCTTCATAGAAAGCCCCACCTTGCTCTTTGGCATTATAATTGGGATGGGTGGGACTGACATTAATGAATCAACTTGAAGTATTTTAATTATCTGTCTTGTTTCATATTCTAACCACTTTTGATCCTTTATTGGGTCAAAAGTTTTATTATTAAGTTTGAAATTTTTAATATAGTCTCTTAAAATGTTGTGGGCATAGTCTGATGCACTTATTACCCTTTCATTCTCGCCGCCATAAAGTTCACCCTTTATATATCCTGTTAAAAAGTACTGAGAAAATGCTTCTAAAACTTTGTTCTTCCCATGAAGTGAATTCAGAAGGGGTTTATTGTGCCAAGATAATCCTTCGTAATAAATAATTTCTTTTATCATACCTTTCCATTCTTCCAGTCCCAATATTTCTATCCGTTTTGTTTCCAAAATGTTGAATACAAATCCAAAGACGACGTCAGTATCAAAAATCTTAAATGAATACTTTAATCTGACTGATTCATACCATAGTAATGTTCGCCATTGTCTGTACTTTTGAAAAATGTTACCATAGAAATAATCTAATCCCGGAAGGATAATTCTTTTCTTGTCTAAATTAGTTGAGATTTTTCCTTCTCTTGAAATATGAATGGTTGATTCGGTACTGTCCGACCATCGTCTAGATAAGAATGTAGCAATCTCGAGCAATACATCATTTCTAATGTGGATATTGTCAAGATCGAGGTCATCAAATCTTAAAAACGATTCGGACCTTTTCTTGTATTGTTTGCTCTTTATCTTATTATCATAAGTTTCCTCAAGCTTCGGATCATTGTTATTGTCCTTGCCATCGTCTTTTATATTCCAAAAAATAGACATACTCTGCCAACATGAACTAAATAAATATAGATGCGATTATATCCATTACCTTTCGGTACTCAATTTCGCCCCATTGATGGTAAACGTTTGCAAATACAAATTCAGCTGCTTCTTTTGCATTCGTGTTGTTCGTTACCAATTTCGAATATGCGATCGTTTCTCTCAAACTAGGGCTATAAAAAATTTCTTCAAGTGAAGCTGCCTTCCGTAAATTGTGAGCCAATTTTATAGCACTTTTAATATTATCCTCATCGTTTTGATTATTCACTTTAACATGTTTTTTGATAATATCCATTTCAGTTTCTTCAGGAGGATAGTCCAGCATTATTCTAATTGGGAATCTGCTTAGAATCTGTGGTGGAAGTTCTTTTGTTCCAACGTGCGATAGTGGGTTGATTGTCCCGATTACGAACCAGTTATCCGTTGCTTTTATAGTCTGTCCATGGAATTCTTTCAAAACTATCTGTCTTCTATCGTCTAAAGCCTCGTCAAGTCGAAGAAGCACATCCGGTTCGGCCGCATTAAGCTCATCTAGGTATAACAAATCACCTTGCGTCATCGAATGAACCAAAACTCCATTTACAAAATTTATCTGACCATTATCTATAGTGTTAGTTCCAATTAGGTGTGATTCTCTAGTCCTGAGGCTAAAATTTACAGATGATAGCTCTTTATTTACCTGCTTAGCGAATTTTCTGACGAGTGTGGTTTTGCCAGTCCCTTTTGGGCCAATTATTAGGACAAAAATCCCAAGTTTAAAAGCCTTATCCAATATTTCAAAAGCATTATTCCAATCAATATACTCTATATTCGCATCATTGGCCGCAGACATCAATTTATCTTTTCTCGCTCATCTATCTAATTAAAATATATCGTAAACATGCATATAATGTCCAAATGATATATGCACCAAGAAATTACAAAAATTAATTATGATACTGTATCATGATTAACATTGCACAGGTTATCAGGTTAACGACTCGGGGTGCACAAAAAGAATTTCGATCAAATTTAAGTTCCTAATAAATTTGAATGTTACAGTCTTAGTCTTCCATCTGAATTTATTATAGAAAAGAACTCTTGCTTGGTATTGTTGTTTTCCTTAAAAATTCCGTCAACTGCTGAGGTTGTAAATTCTGCTGAACTCGATTGAGTGCCCCTTGCAAAAACGCAAGTATGAATAGCCTTTATAACAACGCCTACACCTTTAGGTTCCAGCCTATTTTTGATTTCCTCAAGAATTTGGTATGTAAGTCTCTCTTGAAGTTGAGGTCTAGAGGATACTTTGTCCACTAGCCGTTGGAATTTTGAGAGGCCGAATATTTTGTTATTTGGGATATATCCGATGGCGACCTCTCCAAAAAAAGGAAGCAAATGATGTTCGCAAAATGAGAATAATCTCAAATGATTTCCTATTATCATATCATCATGATCTGCCTTAAAGGCAGTAAATTTCTCATATGATCTCTTTTTGAACAATTCTTCGCCAAATGCCCGTAGCCTCCTACTGGTTTCCTTATTGTAACTGCCATTCTCACCACCAATCAGCCTATGGTATCCATTAACAGTGCTAT
>WHSX01000028.1 GCA_009379865.1 Candidatus Nitrosocosmicus sp. | reverse complement strand
CGTATGTTCCTATTTATGCCCATGTAATAATCATCTAAAATTTTATTATTGTCTGTGTTTTAGGTGAACTATGGGAATGCATGTTTAAATAACTCTTCATAAAGATTTTCAATCTATGTTTGCACTCAGAATAAGGCAAATACGGTTATGGAAATAGAGTTTCGATAATCCCACTATCATTCTTAACTACAGTCTTTACTATTTCTGACCACTCTACGTCTTCCACATGTTTCATCCTTCGAATATGCTGTATGATATTGAATATTTCGTCACTATCTTTAAAGACTACTGTTGCAATGAGATTCACCGAGGGGTTTCCTATTCGTATAGAAACTTCCAGTACATTTTTACGATATTGATTTGCAATTTCTTGAACTATCTCTTCGCAATCTCCTTTTGAAACATGGACAATAACATCAGCACTTCTCAATCCAAACTGTTTATATTCAATTACATACTTTCTTTGTACAAAACCTGATCTCTCAATTACATTCCTTCTTCTTTGGATTGTTGATAAAGGAACGCTTAACCTGCGGCATGTTCAGATGATTTTACATCAGAGTTCTTCAATAATTCTTTTATGATTAGAACACCATTCTTATCCAACATTAAAGGAGATCGATTATTATAATTATTTTTCAAAATATTATGATTTATTTGGTCATTTTTAGATTTATTATTTACTCTTAAATCAACATTCTTGGCCTTTCTTGACAAACTGCACTAAAAAGAACGGCTTTTTATAATTTAAACATTCCCCATTATTGCTGTATATGTTATGTCCGATCTTATTATTACCAGTTGTTCTTTTATAGAGGTCATTTATTATCATAGTATATACAAAATTTATATTCGACTGATATTTGATAATATATCAGTCTAACAGTATAATTTTAGTTTCGGTTGCCATTAATTTTGCCAAAAATAATAGATTCAGTGAATCTAACGGGTTTTAAATAATTAAATATTACCCTTATCCAAATTCTATACGAACCTAATTCAACAACTTTTGTTCAACTTGAATCTCTTTTGAAGGACTTCGATAAATTCTTTCAGACCATACAATTCTTTCAACTTCTGAAAATTTTTTTATTGCAATTATTATATCTAATAGTTCCTTACCTTCCTTATATACCACATTGGCTAAGATATCCGAATTTCCGATATGAATTTCATATGATGTAATTCCATCCAGATCATAAACCTTTTTTGCAGTTTTTTCGATATCTCCATTTTTTAAATAAATATGCAATAATCCTGTCTTAAATCCAAGTTTTTCATAATTTAACTGGACTCTGGGAGTGACTATCCCTTTTGTCAACAGCGTCCTTACCCTTCTCTGAATCGTTGATAGTGGTATAGAAAGTTGTGACGAAATCTCCTTATTATTACGGCCATTAACCATCAATTCAATAATCTTTATGTCAATATTATCATTTTTTTTATCTATTTGCTTCGTTGATATGATTTAAGACCTCACTGTATATGTATATATCATACTTTTTAACCATTACATAGATTTTTTGTATCTAGAAACAATTGATTTGTCAATATTCTATTTCAATTTATACAGCCAAATCGTTATAGTCTAGCTTTAACGATTTCGATCTAGAATATCGAGTAACATGGTTAAATTATTGTCTTTGAATACCTCTATTTCTTCTGAAAAATGCACATTCGATATAAAAGGTCTTGACCTAATTTCATCCATTAAGAAAAATAATTCTTTAGTATCCTGGTACATGGTCTTTACACAAATACTATCGGATCCACCCTTAATTGCCATGATCTCAAGAATATTCTTACTAAAATTAGTCATGAAGAGTTCTTTCACAAAATTTTTTACCTTGTCTTTTTGAATGTGAGCAAATACATCAGCAAATCTGAACTCTAACCCCAATTTCCTAAAGTCTATGAGAAACCTTTTCTTTAGAACTGTATTCTCAATTAATCTTCTTTTTTTATGAATTATACCTAGTGGAATTCCAAGTTTAAAGGATATTTCAAATGTCTGGATAGATGGATCCATTAACAGTTCTTTAATAATCTGCAAATCCATTTTATCAGCCATTATGAAAGATTTGAAACGAGAACCAGAGTAGCTAGATAAATTATTCTTATAGTTGTTTACTTTTATAGGCTTGTTAATCAGTTTAGTGAATTTCTCAGTTTCAATATTTTTATCAAGATTTGTTGATGGATGGAAAGAGGTAGAACAAATGTTGTCTATGGTAGTATCTTGTATTCCATTTTTACGGCTTTTTTTTATCACAATATGATATTGTTTAGGACGACATAACCCTTAAACCTATAAATTAATAAAAAAATGATGCTACATCTAATCTTTTTTTGTAAGTCAATAATAATTAATCATCAGAATTCAAATAGCTGCAATTTTAAAGTTAATAGCCCCCTTTAATTCTACTCAAGTATGCAAAAAGCCATAGTTAAAGAAGACTATAGATATGAAAGAAAACTATCTTCTATACACAAAACAATTTTTAGATAACAACTAAAAAAAATGTTTTTGTTTTTTTGAAAACTCCTAGTTGTCTATAGTCCCATTATCTGCCGTGCTGGCAGAATTGTGCATTCCCATGGTCATATTACCCGTTAACCATGGGCATAGATGAGTTAACCATGGGCATAGATGAGTTAACCATGGGCATAGATGAGTTAACCATGGGCATAGTCATGTTATGTTGTGCTAATTCTGGTATTAGCATTGCAATATCTACAAATAAAGATCCTGCTGCTATGATGCTTGAAACTACGAATGCATTGAACTATTTCATGTAGGCCTTGTTATGGAGTATCCTTGTTTCAGTTTAAGTAATTTTTTCCAAATGAATGTTATAGGAGTATTATGTTTGTAACTTGTCTTTGAAAGTCTAAAGTACGCTGCTAGATTACCTCATATGATTAACTAAAATGGTCAGATATAGCAACATAAAGCCGAAATAAATCAAGAAGGCTAACCGTTAGCAAGACATGACCAATTTAGTCTAATAGTAAACAAGTCATCTTAATAATTCAAGAATGCTTTTATTGAATAAGACTATAATTTCTTGCGAAACAATATTCTATCCGATAAAAGCAATAACAATACCTAGCTAACATATTATTTAACCGGGGATCATTTAGGTTAAAAATTTAATGGAGTTAAAGTAAATTATTTGAATATTTCAAAATCATCCATCGAGTGATAATGTCCATACACATGGTTATAACAACAATAACATGAGCATTTCGTGCACCTCGATATAGAATAGTCGTGACAATCTGGCACAGAACACAAAGGTGATTGCTGTCCGTTTTCATCTTTATTGTGTAATGTATCTATGGCAGTACTTTTAGTTGAATATTTTTGTATACGACTACCTTCATTGACCATATCAATTATAGTGATATCGTTATAAACCTATGAAAAGATTTTTCCTGTACATAATTATAAAAAAAGTTATAAGTAGACTATATACACCACATAATTGATTTTTAGGCTCGGGGTATACTTTTCAATTCTCTTCTAAAGCCGTAGAGAATTAGTATATGGTATTAGTCTTATCAAGTGTTTTTTCGACAATTTATTCAAATTTGACCTAAAGGTAAATACATCATACAAACAATTGTTTAAGTTATTCATATCTTTTAATATATTCAATTCCTTTGGGAGATATAACATAGTGAGGGACATCTATGTAATCACTATTTAATAATAGATTTTTGTCTGTAACTCGATGGATAATCTCATTTGATAATAACCACAATAATATCTGCTTATTACTTGCAATCCGTTATTTAGTTAATGGGATTGTATACCAACTTAGATGTGATAGAACATCATAAAGAATCATAATGGGTTTTATACTCTTTGCCTTTTGATTTTTGATCTCTTTATCAGAGCCATGATTTCTTTGGTCACAATAAGATTAACCTTAAAATTTAAAACCATAGAATAACAAGAAACCCTAATATTGTTAGATAAAAATTTAATTCTAAATTTATCCACCATTATTTATCATAAATAAAATTAATATTTAAAAAAAATTTTAATCCTATACCTATGGAGAAAATATAACGATGAAATCAAAATGTGTTCATGTTTTAAGTATGGTACTCTTACATAACTAGCCCTCTCAGGATCTTTGGAGTTAATCCCTCCAAATCCTGAGTGTTATATACGTTCCACTTCTTAATAGCTATGTATGTTAGAACTTGATTCCTTTAAAGCTTAAATCATAAAATACCATTGCTTAATTTGAGGAATTCCAGCCAATGTCTCTCTCACCTCTGAGAAGTTAATCCATAGTCTCTTCTCATGGGTAATGTAAGAAAAGTCTAGATAATCGACTAATTATTTTTGGCTACGTCTCTTAGAAGAGAAGTTCCGTGTTTATTTCGCGGACATGTCAATGAAACTGCACTCGTTGACCCTAATTATAATGAATACAATAGTGTTCCTAGATTAATCGGTAATTGGTATGCAATATTTGATTGTAAGTTTGTGAACTTAAATGCGATAGCTGTAAAAAAGATAATTGGATTTTTTGGTATCGACCTTTAAATCGATTTAATTCATTCTATCCTCAATAATATTTTTTGGTTCCTGCCTCTATGCGCTATGCCAAGGGAATCTTTTGATATGTTCATCTGCAAAATCCGGTTTAATTCAAACTCCTTTCTACACCAATAACAAAAAATAGTTTTTCTTCAAGTGTAGTTTTTTCCTTCTTGATAGATGCGGTCATATTAAATTATAAAATAATATGTTTATGAAACAAAAAAAGTCATATGCCAACTTTTTACACCATTCTCTAATGGTGTTTGTGTGACGGGAAGTTCAGAGCCCAATACAACAATATTTAAATAAAATACCACTATGGCTAATTATCATAATTCTAGAATTATGAGCAATAAGCCTTCTCCATTCACTATAATCGCCTTGAATGTCAATGGACTTTAGACTACAATTGTCTAGTAAGCAGACTCATTAAATATTATGAACTTCAGAAAAGGTAAACTGGTGAAATCCCAATCGCAAATCTATATTAATGCCAAATTACCAAATAAAATGACCGTATTGACCTTTTTATTGACCGAATTGACCGAGAAGATGACCACAATTATAAATGACAGAATAATATATTAAATATTGAGTAAAATTACCCCTCTTCTCAAATCACAGGTTATACAAAAATACCTCCACGGACTCTCGATGAATGAAATAGTCAGAGAAATCCCACTATCTAAGGGAACTGTCAATAACGTAATACAAGATTGGAGGTCTAATATAGTCGGGACAAACATAGAAGAAATAAGAGCGTTCACGTCTGAAGCAAGAAAGTCTGGTATTACAATTGGTGAGTGTGCTCAAGGTTTTAGGATTGTTCAACTATTAAAAAAATTCGACATCAATAACGAATTTGATGACAGTGTAAATGAAGAAGATGAATATGGGGATTGGGATCTCGATGTAGTCAGCTCAAATTCCCGAACAAATCATAATCAGTCTATTCAACATTCGAATGAGATTATCAATCCCCACATTAATGGTAACAAAAAAAAAACAAAAAGATAGAAAATAACAAAATAATCTATTTCCTAGAGCATATTTACAAGAATTGCAAAAAGCTTGGTATAGCCCCAAATATCATGACAGAATGGATAGAGGATTTACTATCATCCTTCGATTATTCGGATAAAGAAAGCGATAAAGATGATGATAATAATGATGCAAATAGTTTAGATATGGATAAATCCTTTGAAAAAAAAGAAAATGAACGAAACATAAGAAAAGAAATACCATTTGTTTCAAGTGTTTCTCTTTATATAAAACAGAAAAAGAAAAAAATACGACATCTGGAAAATATTAAAATTTCAATTTCTAAAGAGATAGACGACCTAAATAAACAAAGACAAGACATTGCTTCTAAACTAAATAAAACTATCACAATAGAAAAAAGAGTCTCTTCGTATCTTAAATGGTATGAAAATCTAAAACAAGAGTTATTTTATGAACATACATTGCTAATCGAACAGGAATTTGTAGCATTTGCAAACGCAGTTGATGATTTTAAGCAATACGGTTTTGATGTAACAAAAATATTGACCGAATACAATCATATCAATTCATTAAGAAACGAGATAGAATTAACCCAAAACCAAGTTAATAGAAATACTACGACAAGAGACAACTTGATAAAAAAGATCTCTTCGTTAGAGGAAGAGGGGAACTATTACAGACAAACAATCAATACTTTTAATGAGTTACATAATAATGGGTTTGGCTTAAAAGAACTCAAACAATTGAGTAATACAGTCATGGAATCAGCCTTAGCAAACGATTTAAGCGTCAAAGATTCAGTAAAAAATTTTTTTATAGATTTAGATAAGCAGTATGATAATAAACTAGGGTTTGAAAAAAAAGTAGAAGAATTGAAAAGCCAGATGAAAGATTTAGAAAATCAAATACCGGGGTACAAACAACATCTGGAATTAAGGATATGGGCAGTTTCTAGTTTAAACCAACTCAATACAAATGGTGTAACTAATACAGATATTATCAATATGAATAAGCTTGTTTTGATTTTTAGACATAATGATTTCCTATCAGATCCATTAGATCAAAATACCGATAAACGTGGTGAAAATAATAGCGGTCATACCAAAACCAATGATACTATTTATGGGCAACGATTTATAGCAAAATTACAAAGTTTAAAAAATATTAATCAAGAAATAAACAAACAGATTTCAAACTTAAATATCCTAAACAAACAGATTTCAAACTTAAATATCCTAAACAAACAGATCGGTATTCTAAATAACAATAAACAACAGCTTGAAAAAGTCTACATGGATGTGGGTTCAAACCTAAAAAATATATTATCAAAAATATCTCAATCCCTCGATGCAGCAAGACAGATCAATGAACGTATAGACAAGAAAAAAATAATACCTGTCCCAATAGTTTTTCCAGTCCTTGTAAATTTTGGTTCTTCTAATGACAAATTAGATGAAAAGAAAGAAAAAAACGAAACAGATGAGTAAGTAGATCTCAGTAATACAGCATTGCTAATAGAAATGATAACGAACAAAATTTCTTATAACAAGAAGTTTCAAGTTATCGATTAACTCAGAGAGGGTCATAATTCATTTTATCGATTTTATATCATATCACTCTTTGCGTAACAACCTATCATATACTCAAGTGTTTTTCGGGGTCTATCACTCTTATTTTGTACATAATATATGTAATAAACAATTAATTAATTGGGTAATATTGCCAACAGAAGTGATATAGTGAAGTAGTATGTGAATGCCCACCTAATTGTACCCTTTAGATCAATCAATTTTTAATGTCTTATTGGCTACTATTACACCTATTAGTAACATGGTAGTAGCAAAGATTAAGAGATAAGAAAAATACAACCAGTTAACATTAGCAATATTACCTGAAATAATAATTTCTCTTCCAAACGTAGACGAAAATGAAACAGGATTTAGGTTTGAAATTGTTTGCATCCAAGTTGGAAAGTTTTCGTTTGAAAACAGGGCGGTACTTGCAAACATCAGGGGAAGGTTTATGAAGTTGGCTATGACGGTGGGGATTTGCCAATCTGAACTTTTCATAGTTAAAAATAGGTATATCGAAGAAAGCCCTAAACTTAGAAGGAATAATGATACTATAAAAGCCAATATTCCAATCATGTCTGGAATTTGTACCCCAAATAACATCACACCAGCAAAGACGATTGGAACTTGCAGCATCCCACGGGTTGAAGCCCCTAATACTTTTGATAGGAATATAGTATGATTTCTAGTGGGTGTGACCAATATTCTTCTAAGATATCCGGATTTCTTATCTTGAATAAGACTTAATGAACTAAACATTCCTACAAATAGCATCGAAGTAGAAAGCTGTCCAGCTAAAAGAAATGCTATATAGTTATCCGTATGAAAAAAATCTTCAAGAAAGGATCTTGGCGCGGATGCAAAACTGCTCCCAAAAAAAATTATCCATAATAAGGGTTGGACGATGCTTAACACGATTATAGCTGGACTTCTAAATGTGGTTTTTATTTCCCTTATATACAATCCACTGAGTTGATTTAATATTTTGATCATTCTTGTCTTGACTTTTATTACTTGATTTTAACCGATTCTATTTTTGATCATAGGTGGTTTCTTCTATTTCTTCAAATCGTTTCCCGGTAAGTTCTAGGAAAGCTGATTCCAAATTTGGTTTTTCTATCTTGATTGATTTAATAAGGGTTGGCTGAAACTCTGTTATTTTAGAAATTAACTCCGGTAGAATAGTTTCTGCATTTCTGACCTTAATACGTAATCTCAAAGAACTCTCCGATGTTGTTCTTTTTGCTTTATCACTATTTTCTAAACCTATTTGAATTATTTCTAATATCCCACTGACACTTTCCAAAACCTTATAGTCAAAATACGAGAAGAAATCAATTTCCACAATGTCGCCGTTGGCTCTAGACTTTAGCTGTTGTGGTGAGCCGCTAGCTACAATTTTACCATTATTAATTATCGCAATATCATCACACAATACATCAGCTTCTTCGATATAATGAGTGGTTAATAGTATTGTGACTCCGGATTGCGCATTTATTTTCTTAATCAGTCTCCAAAGCAATCTTCTAGAATTTGCGTCTAGTCCAATTGTCGGTTCATCCATGAACAGTACCTTGGGATCATGCAATAGTGCCATGATGATTTCCAACTTCTTTTTCATCCCAGTCGAAAATTTTCCAACTTTTTTATTGTCTTTTTCATCCAATTCCAAGTATTTCAATAACCCTATAGCTTTTTTCTTCCAAGTATTGTTAAGACTATGTAACCTAGATTGAATCCAAATATTCTCCATTATTGTAAGCGAGTCATCTAATATGACCTCTGAGGAAATCCAGCCTATATTTTCTTTCACCTTTAAGGAGTGAGTAGTAACATCATATCCCGCAACCAATGCTTTCCCTTTAGTTGGTTTAGATAAACCAGTTAACATCTTGATCATAGTAGTCTTACCGGCTCCATTTGGGCCTAATAAGCCAAATATACTTCCACTTTTGATTTGTAAATTTATTTGATCAACGGCAGTTTGTGACCCATACACTTTAGTGAGTCCATTACATACTATTGCATTTTCTTGACTACTAAAGGTAGAATTAACCAGAGGTCAAAATCACACATTATGTTCATTCTGAGGTGATAAATATGTTAATGCTTGTATTTTTTTTTGGATCTACTGCTAACTATGGACCAACGAACAGGAATCTAAAGTCATGTAAATTTCTATCTTTAGTATTAAATAATAGATTGTGACCTCGTCCGGATTATTTTAAGGGGGATGGACGTTTACAGTCTTTGATATGTCTTTTCTAAATGAAAGGGATGCTTATTTGAGATCAAACCTTTTATCTCTATCCTGGAATGCTCCTTTTTCTTAAAAGAATTTCTTTACTATTTATCATATTATACGAGTTCCTAAATCGAGGAGCACATATTATGAAAAATGAACGCTCAAACTTTTGATGCATTGTATATTTACTTACTAAATCATTATCTGACTTGATTACTAAGTTCAAACAATCGTTGAACCTAATGCTTCTTCCGAAAACCAGTTTCTTCATTTTTGATCTGCCAAACAAGATATATCCTGAATGGTTAGTGTCTATTTTTTTGCTAAAGCATCTGAAAACATAAGAGAAATATACGACTCAGGCAATATTGTAGGTGTATTAATATTCTGACTCTCTTTCTAAGAAACTAATTGTGCTGTATATTTTTTGTTATGTTCAATTTTAATACATATTATTTTCTCTCTATTTTTTTTGGAATTAATAATAGATTTCTCGAGCCTTCATACTCTAACAGTTATAAATTGGAATTATTCAACAAATTAACTATAATTAGAAATATGACTGGAAATGACCTTAAACAGAGCATAGGTGATGGATGGTATTTTTTTGTTGATATCGTTGGCTCATCTGATCCTAATTTATCCATATTGTGTCAATTAGAAAAGATAAATCGAATTAAAGATTTGATTTCAAGATTTCTCGAAACTCAAAAACATCCTGAAATATACAAGTCATTCACAGGAGATGGAATGTTGATCGTTTTCTTAAAATATGATCATCCGTTAGAACTGTCAATTTATATTCATAAAAATATAAAACAGTCTAATATATCTGTAGAAAATAAAGAACAAGTTTTTGTACGGATTGGAATAGGGTTTGGATCTTTTCTTTCCTTCCAAGACGGTGTACATACAGAATTTGCACCCTGGGGTCATGAGTTAGTTCTGGCGAGAAGAATAATGGATATAGCAAGGCCCAATCAAATATTATTAACTGATTATGCTTATCAAAAAATAAAAAACGATTATTTGTTTGACAAGAATAAATTCGGTTTGAATTTATACGATAAAGGTAAAATCATGTTAAAACATCACAATGAACTAGAAAATGTATATTCGTTTTATAAGAGGGATGAATATGGGGATAATTCGGATATAGAATTTAGTTTGGATCTTAAGCCGCTGATTCAATATGAAAAATTTGCCGATAACTTTGTAGCCCCTATACAAGATTTCTGTGAAGCAAGGTTTGTAACTATTCTAAATAAATTCAAAGAATTAACCAATCCTTCAAAGGGGTTGGAAATTGGATTACTTTCTACGGGTTTGATATATAGGGTTTTATTTGAAAATGGCCACGATTATGTTTCAGCAACGTACTTACCTCCAGGAGAGTACTGGGATTTACAAAATAATGATCCTTTAAATCTTTTAAGTCATCAGGAAAAATCGTTAGGACGACTAAAGCATCTTGCTTCGAACAAGAAAAATTATAGGTTTCTTATCATGGAAAAAGAAAAGTTAGATGACGATATTCGAGCGAATCAAAATAGTTCATTACTTTTCATAAAATGGCATTCCGAAAATAATGTAAACTTATTCTATGTCAATCTTTCGGATATAGATAACATCTTAGTAAAGTATCCAAAAATAGTACATAATGTGGGCCTTGGATTTTGGTTTGGAAAATACGTACTTCAATTTGGCCCAATCATGGAATATATTAATCCCAAGGACCAGAATCATCCATTGATGAGGCGAAGGTTTTGGTTGCATCCTTTTGGTAGTGAAACCTTTAATCAAAGTAGTCAATTTTTTGATGAACTAATCGAGTTAACGGCGACCGATAAGATGATAAAAATTGATCATAATTATTACAACAAAATTATAAATGGCAAATAGAAATAGCTAACCAACCAACCAATAGTTTTGTTATATGGTTTTGAATTTCCGGATATCGTGACATCTACTCTTTGCATCATTAATTAATTTACCATTAGGCAATACTCTTGCTGCCTTCTCAAGCCATAGGATTTAGTACCGTCTTTAATGGTAGTGATCATAATCAGATGGGTTTCCATGAGTTGATGATTGATAGAGCCACTATTTGACTTTACTTTTTCGCTATTTACCGACAATTGGTGAAATGAAAATCTCCTTTTTGCTCTGTTATCTTTTCTGCTTTTGCCATTAAAGACTCAGAGCTCTGCTGAGATGGGCATGTACGATCCAAAGCTAAATCTTGTCTTGAATGAAAATTCAATAAAAAAATACTTTTATTGGATGTTAGATTTACCTACTATATGGATTTTGTAAATAATAACATCAAGAGACTTGGTCCAAGATATCCTACTGGTCCCCATGATCTATATCAATTACCAAAGAAGAATCCGTCTGAGCTTGAACAAATACACAATCAGATAATTTCATCAATAAAGTTTCGCATGCAAAATCTACCTAACGAGCATAGTAATCAAAATTTTGAGAAAATGGTAAACCAGATGAGAGGACAAGATACATCTGCAATTTCAAATTTAACTAAAGATTTCTTAAAAACAACAAGAAAAAATTTAAGTGAATGAAATGAATGAAGTCATGCTATTATGCGCTCAAGCATAATATGTCCACAACTGCTGGACCTTAATTTTGTTCTTTTTATGAAATATTATCAAATACCATTTCGCTGTTACATCTGATGTACTTTATGAATATAATATATTAAAATACCAAAAAATTCAAACTTTTTCCGATATGTCAATGCTAATTCATTATGATCTATTAATCTTCATTATTTTTTATTCTTTCTTTTTCAAATCTTTCTTCCATATGTAGGATAGATCTTAAGGTCTTCTCATTTTGTTTATCTAATCTTTCTATTTTTTCGAGTAATGCGTAGTGCAATTCTTCTAAATCTGCAATTTTTTTTATTACTTCATCTTGTTTTTCAGTAGTCTTCTTTTGTCTATAATAAATCCACCAGGATATTATTACACCAATTAGGGCACCAATAAGGACACCTAAATACGTACTTGCCGAGTTTGTCATATCTACACATCCGGAAGAAAGTTCGGGTATGCATCCATAAATTGATAGAGTGAATAGCTGGATCAATAGATTAGTTAAAAATAAACAAATTCCTTTATTTTAAGTTCCTTTATTTACTCATTTCAGATTCGATTTTGAATCTAGTTTGCTATTTCTTGTTAATTTGTTATTTCTATTAATTTGGCTGATTTCATACCTAGAATCTTTTGTAATTTTTCCTAAAATGAATCTATTTTACCAGTAAAATATTTGATTATAGATACTTAACCTAATGGATAAACCTGTTCTGCAAGGTAATTGCATGGTCTTATTCGAAGATCCGCTATAGTGTTCAATAAAGTGTCCATTTTCACTTTGTAGTGTTATTTCGTAATAAAGACATTTATATCATTTTGTTGTTTATAATATGTTTTGTCATCTGAAATTATTGGTTCAAAATTATCTGTTCGTTCTAAAAGTGATCTAATTGATAAAGTGTTCGACGCTATCACCGTAAGCGGTGAAGAGGGTGTTTTTCAAACCGAATTATGCAAACTTTTCTCGCTAGATAGTAGAGATGGTTCAAGACTAGTAGGAAATTTAGAAAAACAGTCATTAATTACACGAGAAAAAGCACTTTATCGGGGTAGATGGACGTATAAACTGGTCGTGAAAAAGACTATTTCTATTGATGCTGAAGAACAAAAACCTATTGATGTAAGTATGATCGAGGGTGCACCTTGTCTTTGTTGTTCTTATCAACATCTTTGTTCAAATGAGGACGAATCAAATCAATATAGTCCTGCTAAATGTCAGATCATTGAAGAATGGATTGTAACTTCCTTTGATAAATTCATACAAACTCAGGAAGAGCAACCACCAGAACAAGATCTACTTTAGACTAGTCTTATTTTATTTTTATCCCATTCTAACAAAAAATACAATATTTGAAATGGAGATTTACCATGTTGCATTAAATATTTTTGGAGCTGAACTAAATCCTGACTCTATTATTGCATTTCCATTAATTGTCCATTTAATATCTTGTAGTGATTGATTGTTATTCCTTAAATCCAACCCAATTTTTTCATCAAGAACCGGTGTTTCTATCACTGAACTAATGTTAATATCTCTATTTGACAAGAGTTGCGGTCTACCATTAAGAGGTATGTCAACATATGACTTTGTATATTCTCCAATTGATTCTCCGTTAGCATTTAATTCGTAATCAATTTTTGAGGTAGTTAACGCTTGACTTGTTGGATTCTTTATATTGAATATTACCTTTAAGGTAGCAATATTATCTTCAGAAATGTCATCTAATTCTATTTTCTTTACTATTATGTCAACGGCGCTTAAATCAGGTAAGGTTATTGTTAATATTAAAGGTAATAATACAATGACTCCTACAATAACCGTAACTGTTCCTATCAATACTAATCTGCGTCTACTTAAAAACAATGCTCTATCGAATTAATCTGTAAAGTATTGGTATTAAAAAACTTTGTTTATAATAATATATTATAGGATATAGATATGACACTATCCAATGTTTATTCTTGATCCATTAGTTACATGGATTCATCTAGTTTTTTCTTCAATATGGGTAGGTGGAGCTATTTTTCTAGGGATTGTTTTGGCACCTCTTCTTAAGAAGACTATGCCCGATGTCAATAAGAGAATTTCATTCATGGTTGTGGTAGGACGTCGATTCAACTACCTAGGTGGGGCCTCGTTGATTATACTAGTCATTACAGGAGTGTATAATGCTCGATCGTTTTTGGATCAGCCCTATTTTCTATTTGAATCTACATATGGATATTATCTCTTAGCTAAAATCATATTAGTATTTGTGATGATAATTGTGTATGTTATTCACATTTTACTTCTAAACAAGAATGTTGAATCTCGTATACTGGAAAGAGAAGTCCCAGATGAATATTTTTCCTATTTAAGAAATAAAATAATCCTATTAGGTAGATTGACTGTTGGTCTATCAATAGGAATACTGTTCCTGGCTGCATTACTGGATAGGGGTGCAGTAGGAAGCATCTAAATATGTACTAAAACATTTGAAAGTTCAGTTATAGTTATTTTGTAACATCACAGTCCTGATAGTTTCTCCAATCTTTTCATCATTATCTATTGAAACCACCACACCATTTTTAGACTTTGGGAGAAAATCCAAAATTACTGTTTTTTCATCCACGAGCATTTCAATATTAAGAATTTTTCTAGAGACCGAAATATCTTTGATTTCAATATTTCGACCACTTAGACTACTAGTATTTGCGCCCGATTGGGTCATCAAAAGATATAATGTTTGGATGAATAAATCCAACAAATAGAAAGTTAATTTGGCTTCCTTCTCAATCGACTGAAGATTTGGGTCATCTTGGGACTTTCTATCCCGATCATCTCCAAATTCAATCCCATTTGTTGAATACTTACTTGTATTCCAGTTGATTTCATTCGTATCTGTACTTAGTTTGTCAAATGTTTTCACAAAATCTGGGATAATTGACTCTAAGGATATATCTATTGTATACTTGTCAATAATCTTTATCTTAACTCTTACTGTATGATAATTGAATTCATAACCAAAGAATTTAGTAAATATCATGGGCTTGCCATACTTTATCTTGTGAATATCACACCCTTCAATCCTGCTTATTAGCTCGTTAAAATATTTCAAAGATGTGATGTTTTTCTCAAGACAATTTAGTTTGGATATTATTATCAACTTCATGATTTTTGTAAAGTAACTGGGAAATTGCTCAGGATGTTCTCTAAAATCATATTTTATTTCTTCAATTGCCAACTAGCTAATTCAACTTGTTAAAATTTTTCTTTTTAACTGTTTGGTTTATCTTAATTTGAATTCAACCTAGTGTATTATTCTATCTTGCGCATGATTTACGATCAAACAGCAACCAGAGTATACATTTTACTTATGGCCTATACCATTTTGAAAATCTGTCCTGATCTGTCAATCTATTTTTAAATCGTCTGAGTAGGAATCCGATTACTACGTGATGTTTATAGATAAAAGCTATGGCTATCGTTACTATACCTACTATTACGAATCTACTACCTATTAGTCTCAAACCTTCTGTAAATTCGTTTACAACCAAATCAATAATAATAAATGCTAAACCGAAAAATATGACTAATATTCCTATTGTTATGAATGCTTTGAATAGTGGTAAATCATTCTTTGCCGAAATCTTAACCCACACTCACTAGTTTATGGATCTATGCATGGTCATAATTATGTTTATTTATTATCCTCTTTTTTTGCAAAAATGTCAGCAATTCTCTTTTCAAATTCTACTAAAAACCTGACTCAATGGGGTTAGCGGGTTTAATTAGTTCCCTTAACAAAATGGTTGCGTATGATCCTTTTGGTACAGAGAACCCAACCAACAATGAGTTCTCTTCTCTTTCATATCTGAAGTTTTTACATACATAACAAGCTTGTCTGAAACCCCCTGATTCACTTAATTCCTGCATTTCCTTGATAAAAAAATCTTTGGCGGTTATATTTTCTTGTTTCATGAATTCCTTTATTATCTTGTCAAATCTATTTTTTCCAGGTTGGAAAGAATATCCCGGTAACCTAATAATCGGTAATCTCTGCATTCTACTGTCCGTAAGTTTTTCCTTCTCGTATTTGCGAATTTTTCCAAAGATCAAATCATCTTCAAAAACGTCAAAACAGAGATCATTTTCTTCAGGTACGGTGAGGGAGAAATCATCCCTAATAGCGATACTTAATGTCTTATTAAAAAGATATGCCTGAAACGCTTGGACAAATAGCCTTCTGATATTAATTGGGATCGTTCTCAAGGCCGAAATAGAGTCTTTTCCCCTTAATATTGCCTGAGCCAGATTTTTCTCTATATCCATTCCAGGAGGGATTTCGCGTATTAAATTTGGATTACTTTTGATGTCTCTCAATTTTTCCCTGATTTCCCGACTAAATTTTGAATCATATTTTGTGGTATAACTCAATAAGATCTCTGTTGCCTTATCAAATTTTCTTTCAAGAATGGCTTTTCCAACTAAATGAGTCACCAACCGTTCACTTCCAAATCTTTGTAATCCGTAATAGTTGCCCAATCTGTTAATATCGGACAAAAATTGTGAAATGTTATCTAATTTGTCCCTTTTTGGTTCAACAATTCTTATATCAAACGTGTTTCCCACCAGATGGTTCTTTTCAATTGGTTTTCGTGAGAAACCAACCAGTGTTAATTTTATTTTTCCTATATCGATATTTTTTATGATCTTTCTCGTGCTGCTGCTGGCGTATTGAATTGTAGTGGCTTTTGCATCTTTTATGCCCACTATTTTAAGATCAAGGCCAGTTTTTTTTCTCAAAGTCAGAATAGCATGATTTGAATCCATTCCCTTTTTTCTTATTTCATAAACTGGGAAAATATTGCTTGTAGTCTGCTCAGGAGAGATCTGTTCTAAGAAAGTATTGCTTATTATTTCTTGTACATGAAAATCCTCAGTATTTTTTTTTATGGTTCCGCCTATTCCATCGAACTCTGTTGTATAATATTCAATTCCTGCGAGTTTATCAATATCTGGTGATGATTGCTTCATTAAACGATCATTCATTCTTATATGCAAGGGAAATACCAAAGTAATTCAGATACCATTAAAATCATTTATAATTATTTTATATAAGAAAATAAACTAATATAAATCCCTATCTTTTATTCAGTAAAACATAAATCATATTTTGCATATATGAAATATGAATTATTAATGTCTAGTGAAAAAGTCTATAGTTTTAATATGTTACAAAATCATAGTAATTTTGACATCCATGTAAATAAATATAAGTTCATTTTCCTTATACTCCCTATCTTGATGGTTTCAACCTCTCTTGCTTTTAACATTGGTACTGTAAATGCGCAATTAAATCTTGATGATTTCATGAAACAGACCCAGGATAACATTCAATCAACCATTGAATCTAGCGATAATAACAATAACAATAACAATAACAATAATTGTAATAACAATATCTCAATTCAGTCTCAAACTAACGATAATGGTAAAACAACAAGTACCTCAAAAAATACATGCGATGATGGGACAACTACTACTACCTCTACTAACAACATTAACTCTGGATCAGGCCAGGCCAATCTAAATGGGACAATTGTGGGGTCAGAGTATAATCAAGATACTGGTGTTATTATAAACACCATGTTCGGTAATTGGTCTTTAATGACTAAGGATAATGGTTCAAAGGACTTTAATGCTAGCTTTATAGAAGAACCCGTTTATTATAACTTGGCTACATCTATTGACTCTGTAAATGATACTGCGACGAATAATAATAACACTCGCGAAAGTACCCAATTAACTGATAGCAACAACGAGATAGGCAATACCACATCATATCATCTATCAAATTTTGTGGGGAATTCTGTACAACAACAGAATGAAGATCTAACATACTCGGGTAAGATAGATGTTCTTCAAGAAATAAAGTCAAATAATGCAACTATTTCTGATGAGACAAATAACTTTAAGGGTGTAGGAGTGTCGATATCGGTTATCGACAATAGCATGTTGTTTGTTAATTTCGACAGTCAAACTCCCTTATCCAAAGAGTTTGTAAACATGCCTATTGTTGGACTAGTAACACACTAGGATGAGATCGGGTTAACCAATCTCAATCATTTCATCAAATCATGATCATAATTTTTTTTTGGTTCTACATCTAGGTTTTACATCGCCTTATTGATGTGTCGTACAATGGCTCATAAAATACCTATTTTTGCTAGGGTTTGTTTTACAAAAGTGTATAAGTAGTATGTTATTAAATATTAAGTAGTAATCATGTCTCAGAGTAATACTTTATCTTTAAAGGTGCTTGAAGCTTATACCCGAGATGTAGGCCGCGGTGTTGCTAGAATTGATTATGATTCTATGGATGCTTTGAGTGCATCTACAGGTGATGTCGTGGAAATTAAAGGTAAACGCAAAACAGTTGCAAAATGTT
>WHSX01000289.1:2640-2938 GCA_009379865.1 Candidatus Nitrosocosmicus sp. | reverse complement strand
TGTAAGATACTAGGATGCAGGAAAATAGTTTGTCAGATAGTGGAATTAGATGACAAAAATGCGTTCGAGATTTCGCTAATGGAAAACATACAAAGAAAAACCTTAAATCCAGTTGAGGAGGGACAGGCATTTGCGACATACGTAACTATTATGGGCTGGGGTGGTGCCACGGAACTTTCTAATAAAATTGGAAAAAGCATTAGCTATATTACAAAAAAGATTAGACTCATAGAATTGCCTCCTGACGTGATGGAATCAATTAATTCATCAAATTTGAGCACTAGTACAGCAGAGGAGC
>WHSX01000289.1:0-2630 GCA_009379865.1 Candidatus Nitrosocosmicus sp. | reverse complement strand
AAATCA
Source organism: Candidatus Nitrosocosmicus sp. (assembly GCA_009379865.1). Classification (GTDB taxonomy): domain Archaea; phylum Thermoproteota; class Nitrososphaeria; order Nitrososphaerales; family Nitrososphaeraceae; genus Nitrosocosmicus. Next base: position 2,624 of record WHSX01000289.1, on the reverse strand, counting down.
GATCACAACGGCTTGATCAACTCTATCATTCTAATCAACCCATCAACAAAAAGGAATATGACTCTTTTAGTGTTAAAGCCCTAAATAAGTCTATTTCAATTTTAAAATTAGCGATGATAAAGTTGGGTAGTGTCCTCTCTGATTTTGACGATGATTGCTCAAGTCAAATCTCTGATTCCAGATCAATCAGCAAAAGCGCGAGAAATTGGATGGCATATGAAATATTGTTGCATCACAAGCATTTGTTACATGATCAAGTCGATCGATTGATTAGGGAGAAACATAAACAAGAGAAATCTATTGTTTAGTCTTTCTATTTTTTCGGTACCGAAAAATTTAGAAATATTTTCTGTCCTTTAGTCAAATCATATCATCAGCCGCCTTTTCATTATTAGGCAATATTTGACTGATTCTGATTATTACAAATATACTATTGAAAATTCATTTTTGTATGAGATGATGAATAACAACTTCTGGTCCCTAGATGAAATCAACAATTAATGTAGATTCATCCATTTTTTAATGTGATGAGTTCATAAATCTACAATAGGCTATCCTTCCTAAGAACATCTTGTGGATGTCCTACAACAATTTCACATTTATTAAAACAAACAACCCAAGGAGAACGATTCGAACAGATAAACAGATTAAGAAATATCATGAAATTCAATTTCAAAATATATCATGTTTATAACGGCAATGTTTCACGACATCAATTTCTTATTTTCTTCAGAATGTTAAATAACCAAATTTAGTTTTATAATGAACTATGCAGATTGAATATTGCCAATTCCCAGATGACATCTTATATGACATTGAAAATTTGGTCTGGATCAAGGTGCTAAATCATGATGAAAATACTAGAAATGTCGATGCAATTATTGGGATTACACCCATTCTTACTTCTTTAGCCGGAAGAATAATGAGGATACGAGTAAAGTCAGTTAATAACATGATCACCAAAGGAAAAAGTATAGGAACATTAGAAAGTAATCGATTTTTTGGTGTGATTAGGGCTCCTGCAAACGGAAGAATATTAGAAATAAATGATAGAATAATCGCGAATCCAAAACTAACTAACGATTTCCCCTATACAGAAGGATGGATTGTCAAAATGAGGATACAGTCTATGTCAGAAAATACAAATGAACTTAAAAAAATAATTGACATTGAAGATACAGTTCGCAAGATGATAAAAGAATTAAACGTCAGATGCTTTTCGATTACCCCCGACATCGACATGATTGAACTTGGTTCAGAGTGTAATGCAGTGCTGACAAAACTCGATGATCTAATGGCGTCTCTTGATCGTGGCAAAGTAGTTCATTTGGTTTCAGACAATCCTTATTCTAGTACCGATATTTATCTTCAAACCTATATGAGATGGTCCGATATGGCTGGTTATGAGTTAATGGACATGAGAAAAGAGGGAAATATTTTTCATTTTGTGATAAGAAAATAGAATACACTATTAGTAAACCATTGTATTATCTTTATTTTCTTCTCAGTTCGATGTATGTTTAAAACCCCAGAATGCAGCATAATACAACATAAATGTTCAATAGTATTGCTACTATGCCATAGTATACATAACTAATTCTGAATCATGATTAGGTCGGCATAAATACCACTTAAGAATTACAATATTCATAATCTGTCAAGTAGATGAATAGTTTACAAACTATTCCTATATTCATGTATGTACTAATATTTTGATATAAAAACCAATTGAATACATTATCCTTTTAAGGTCTGGTTATTATTAAATGGTAATGATCAATGATTATTCTTTACTTCAACCGCAATATCAAACGGTTGATAAAGAGGGACAAAACATAGGATATCGTCAAACATTTGAATCGCCGGTTGGCCCACTTACAAGCCAACCTGAATTCGGAAGATGGATATCCATAAATAAAACACCATCAGTGATTCGCAACTTCTTCAAACCATTACCTGGACTTCCTTTTGATGGGGAATATATTTTAAAATTCCCGAGGGGTAGTGAATTTGTAGTTTTACCCAATAGAGTATTTAATAAAGGAATAATCCGACTACACTGTTGTAGACAAGCAGAACGATTGGAGAATCTTGAGGAACATGGAGTTTGCTGGACCGTAGAAAACTCGTTAAATGAAATACTTGCATCCATTAGGTACGGCCCTAAATACCAATTTGAGGTCTCTAGAGATGGAACAAATTATGAATATCTTGGAATAAAGTGGAACCCCGGACTTAACAACTTCTTCTCCATAACTATTGATCTAGATAATAGACTTTGGCACACCTATTTTCATAATGCCCATGGAGATAAAATGGTAAGCGATAATAAGCCCATAAATCCGAAGGTAAGACCAGAAATCTCCCATATGCGAATAATAAATTCAGGATGTAGTGCTTCTTACTCAATAGAGATTGGTATAGGAAAAGCTGCTAGAACTAATGAATTTGGAATAAATTATGGTACGGAGGAGATATAAATGGATAGTAATAGTAGTAACGATAGATTGGCGGCAGCTTGCTCTGGTATGTCTAACATGATAGATGAACTCACTTCTACGGTAAATCGTCTAAACGAACGAACGCATGATCGCGCGGAAGTTGAAAAAAACATAGAACAAATA
>WHSX01000288.1 GCA_009379865.1 Candidatus Nitrosocosmicus sp. | reverse complement strand
GTGATTCTACTTCTTGATAATCATTAAATTTATCTCTAATTGAAAACTGTGATGGGCGAATCATTTTTATCTCTATATGTTCTACTATACTGGTATCGAAGACATGCATAAATTAAATAAATTAGTCTAATACTTATACGTTTTCATCTCATCTCTTAAAATCTTATAAAAAATTTAAATAAAATTGTAAATATCATAATTTAATAATTTATTCTATAAATTATTTTTATATCATATTTATGTTCGTGCGTTAATTAAACCATAGATAAATAGTGTTCTGATTATTTTAGAAGCAGTTTTACAAAGTCCAATTCGGTATATGAAAAAGACTGATGTTTCTTTATAATATAAAACAATCAAACATTTAGTTTAATTCTTGATATCTTGATATCTTGTATTTTCTCTTTTTATTGAAGATTTGAAAAAGGACATGACAATTTCACGTATTCTAAATGGAATTTTTGTTCTGTTTCTTTTAATATAGGACAAAGACTGGAAAATCTTCATTCAAATGATTCAGCGAGGGTATTCCAGTGTGATGTATGAATAAAAGACAAATAAATCGCTAGATGTATCAATTTACCTCTTTACACAAAATCCTGTTTATATTATCGTGAATCACGAGGTAGGTAAAGCCTAACTCAGCCAGGCAAGAAGAAGGAACCTACAGCAATAATAACACAAACAACAGTTACCGTAACTCCTTCTAACCAATTAATGACTCCATCACGAGATATGTAGCCTATTATCAATAATCATAATAATATCCTGATAAGCTCAAACAAAGTAAAATCTAGAGTAAAGTGATGTCCGGATATAATTCCAAATATAACTAAAAGAGGCACTACAAACAAGCCAAGTTCCCGAACCAATTCCTATATTTAAGTCTAGATTCAATTTTTCTCTTTAGTGAATCTCAAACCCAATTCCCTGAATTTAAATCCTAGGTTCCAATTCTTAAGGTACAAATGCAACCCATAACATACATACTTTGAAGGTGTTCTGTTTCTGGTAATTATAAAAGGAATAGAGCATCTTCAAGCTATAGGTTTATCGTTAAATGAACAGAGCCCAATCTACTATGTTAAAGTTAATATACAATACTGATTTTAATACTTCAATGAAAATTAACGCCATCTTTTTGTTGACTGCTGTTGGAGTGTTTGCAACTTTTTTATTATTGACAATGTTGACCACCACCAACTCCAATGCATTTGCTCAATCTAATGAAACGGAAAGTAATCCAACCTTCTATGCAAATTTCTCAAATCCATCTGCTATTTCGAATTCACCTGCAACAGGTAATGCGACCTTTACTCTTGAGGACAGTGCAAATACAATGTTTTATGTAATTAGTGGGAACGGGCTCGGGAACGTTAGTCAAGTTGTTGTATTACAGACTACAGGTGGTCGCACTACAGATTTGGTTTCCCTTTATTATGCCCCCACTTCAGGATTATTTACCAAAGGTTCTGGAACTGCGGAAGGGAATTTCACATCTGATGATTTCGTGAATGTACTTAAAGGAAAACCGATGTCAGATTTAGTCAAAAAAATTCTTGATGGAGAGGCATTTCTAGCAATAAAGACTGTTGATTTCCCACTTGGTGAAATTGCAGGAAAAATACAACCAGTACGGTGAGATAATCTCCAAACATTTTTTAGTTATTTGTAATTTGAGAATATATCAGGTACATCGTGCAGATTATTTACAAAAGATATCCACATAAATTTCCCTAATTATTTTTTACTATGATCTTGATATATGTTTTGATTTTATTCTTTCATGATTCAGACTAAATACTCATTTATGAGGACATGACTCAATAAACTGGTCTACTCAGTTAGGAAAAAGAGTTGCGGGTTTTCATTCTTTAGAACCAGATTTTGAAAGATGGAAGAATGTAATAATTTACAAAGTTTAAGATTAATTTACCTTGATAAAAAAAGATTTGAAACATATAAGAATCACTTGAAGCAAATGTTGGAAAATGTTTTGGAATAATTAATGGTCGGAATCTCATATCTTTTAATCGAAAATAAATACATGATGTAAGTAATAATAATATAGATTAATTCTAAATGTTTTTCAATTTTGGTTAGATTTAAAGTAAATAAATGTATGAATAAATGAGATCAATAGATTATTTGTTCATTAATTTCCAAAATAAGAAATTAAAGGTGATAAAGTGAGTTCACACGCACTAAGCCACATCTAATCTTTTCTTCCCGGTAATGACATACTCCTACCAGATACACCAGCGACAATAATTTGGATACCGACTACCAGTAATGCTATGGCCACCATAATACCAGCTAAAACAGCACCCCATATTGGAGACACCATTATTAGTATGGCTATTATGATTTCGAATATACCTGCAATAATACCGAATGCTCTTGCTCCTCCACTCTGAGATCTGGCAGCCAAGCTATGAACCACTCTAGCTATACCATCACAAAACAGTGCAATAGCAAGTACAAACATGATGAATACAGTAGAACCTAATGGATATACTATGACAATAAGTGACACTATAAGAACTATAATCCCAAGACCAATTGTACCCCATCTAGATGATCCTGGAGCTGGATGGAAAATTCCAATTACAATTCTCTCAATTCCTGTAAAGAACAAAACTATGCCGAGTATATAAACAACACCGATAGTTGCAAATGCAGGGAAAAATAGAGCCAAGCTTGATAATACCACAACTATTATTCCTAAACCGATCTGTAATGCACGTGTCCATCCTGGGGACTTTGTTTCAGCTAACGTCATACAATATTGAATAATGTCTGCTTATATAAGGGTTAAATAACAAGTAACAATGTTAATGTTCTTTTATATTTCTCATCTTCGATGTATTGTTGTATAACTATTTAGATAACTGAGCCCGGGTCATAATTGACAACAAATAAAGCTAGTCTAATGGAGT
>WHSX01000287.1 GCA_009379865.1 Candidatus Nitrosocosmicus sp. | reverse complement strand
CAATTATTTCACATACATTGCTTTTATAAGTAGGTAGAGTTGCAAGTATTCCAGTAACAGTAGAAAGTAGTCGACTACTAATTTGATCTCTTACCAGTTTAGATTTATCGATAATTTCTGCACCTAATCCTATCTCAGCAGCATTTAGGAATAATCTGAATTCAGCTTTCGAATCTTTTTCGTTGTTAGCCATTACTATTGCAGTAATAACATCAATCTTTTTAAAATTATTGGATGCTGCTAAGTTCTTGCAACATTCCTCAAAATCCGGTGATAGACCTAGGGACCTAATCAGTACATTGCGCGTTCCCCCAGGAAGTATTGTCAAAATAGCATCTGGATTAATGGGTTCAACATCAGTAAGTGATAACAAATCATCATGCTGGATATTTTTAAAATCTACAGAGCCAAGGTTCCTGTTAATATTTTCTTTGAAAAATCCATTAGTAACTTCATTAATAATTCCGTCTCCACCTATAGGAATTATATGGGTAGAACCTTTCTATAGGTGCTCTTGAGCGAGCAGTCTCCCGTCTCCTGCATTCTCTGTGAATACGATTTTTAGGTCATTACCAAAATATTTTATTAGTATTTGTTTAATGGAATCTCAATTTTTTCCAGTTTGTCCACCCTTCGAATTAAGGTTAACCATAACAACCGAGATATCGGGTATGTGGAGTAACTAATGCTTAGCAGTAGAAATGATTTTACGGATTAATCACTCTCTTGGGGGCGCTCAATAAAACCTGGGAGCCAATGTGGTTAGTAGATACAAATATGATAGTCTCCAATCCGCATAATGTCTCAATCAATCTTTTATTAATTATCGTAGTAGGTATTAGATTAGCTTTCTGGGTTAATATCACCAATAAGCTTTGAAGCTTCAATTACACTAACGATTTGTAAATCATCGCTACCTGAAATAATTTTCGATACAGTTGGTTTTGCCTCCTTTCCCAATATCATCGCCTCCTTTCCTTTTCGCATTAATATTAATGTCAAGCTATTTTCTGTCAATATGTGTGCAAAATTCTTGGCTAAACCTAACTGTTGTTGGAAAGTCGATTCTTTATCAGTCATGGAGTGAATGAATTCCTTGGCACCATCCAGTTTTTCAAATATTCTCTCAACCGAACTCTCGTTTTCCTTACCATTTGGTAAACCTTTATCTTTAGGACTATTGTCAATCCTTCCTTTAAGGAAATCAAACAATTCGGGTTCTAGTATGTCGATATTAATTTTGTTTGAATGGTTTTCAGAAGTGGCAACGATATCTATAGCCGATTTATCCTGGATTTCAATATGTAATTTTCCACTCTTTATTGTCTTAATTGATTTTACTAACTTATCAATCAAAGAATTGCTGGAATTCTCAATTTTTTTGTCGTCAATGTCTGTCAATCCAATCAAATCTCAAATATTTGTTGAGAGGCCTCCAAGGATTTGATTGTCATAAAATTCAGACTGACTATTATCAATGGTTGACATCATTGATACTATCATAGCCTTGAATATTCTCTTTACTTGTGATTTCTTTACCTTTCTTCTCTTCAAAGCTTCCGGTGTTTTTCCTATGAACTTCCGCGGAAATTCTAATCTTACCGTTCACATTAAGGCTGCCACTGCAAATCTGACACCCTTCATGACCTTGGGCTTTGGGCATCTCTATCTTGAGGTTATCAAATGAATATATAACTACTGCACCCTTTCCAGCGAGCTTTTCAATTAATTGTTCCAAAATTGGCGCACCCTCTTCAGATATTTTATGGGTTATCTTATTTAGATTATTATTTAGTTGATTCATTCTAGATACTATTATATAATTACATGAAACGTTATAAATCGTATAGGTTTTGTTTTCTTGCTATCTTGATTTATTTTCACATATTTCCTTCACTGGTCAGGACAAATGTCTCTACCATTAAACTATCAAGATGACTAGGTCGCTTTATGGGACTTCATAAAGAACTAGTAATTAGTTGCACACTACAGCTTTAGTAACGTAATTTATGGAATCAAAGATATCATTAATATAATTACTTATTCATTAAAAATTATATCATCCGGGTTCTAGGTTTACTTACAACTGGTCAATGTGATTTTCCAGTCAGGTGTTGTCTTCGCACCACTATATTGACCCCATTATGGCAAACATCGAAGTAGGAATTTATAAAATTCTTAATACCTGGATATTAACACTAAATGTTTGAGAGAAATTGTGAAAAAAACCTAACTATTTAGGATAATCAGGTTCTGAGGATAGATGATTTGCACGAATCTCTGAGTTGAAGAATTAATATTAAAAGTTTGTAATGGGAAATCCAACAAAATGATGATTAAATCGTTAGCAAATTTGTCAAACAGGTAGTAAAAAATTAATTAAAAAAGATTTTGTACTCTAAAACCTTTATTGACTCTGATAATCGTAGGAAAACCCTTGAAAAGTGTTGCATATCTATTAGGTCTTTGATACCAATCTTTGATTTAATGAATAATTTCTTCCGGATTTATGAAATGAGAAACTAATCAATGAAGTCATAATTGCCTTCAAGAGAAACAAAGAACTTTAAATGGATAAAGTGGATTACTTTAGTAGTTGCTCCCCGAACATTGCTCTTTTGTATCAGAAGGCATCAAATGCCCTCTTCCTCCTGAATTCATTATTGAGGTAGAAGATAAAACTAACGACAACAGCAAATTTATGATAGGAGTAACCTGTTCTGATCACCGTGCCCTTTTGGAGAACAAGTTTCATTTACTACAAAAAAAGAATGCTATTCCTTCAGGTAAGATAAGTTTGACGAGCATAAGAATAATTCACACCGACTGTATCAAGGGCACCAGAGAAGATGAGGAAGAGGTTCGTATTAAAAGACTAGATGTATAGATGGGGGGCTCTGTAAAGTTAACGAAAAAGCTATAGCAATCCTTTGCTTCTATGAAGCAT
>WHSX01000286.1 GCA_009379865.1 Candidatus Nitrosocosmicus sp. | reverse complement strand
ATTTATTTGCATATCATTATAACAGCAATATCATGTCTTAACTTTACAGAGCCGCCTTTTGAATAGCTAAAGAAAAAGAGAATCATTGCGGCCTTTGTATTTTTTTGTGGCTCTGTTATCTGCGATAGCAATTGCAAATCTCGTAATCATTCTTGCAGATTCAGACAGCAGAATATTATATTCAAGTTGGATGCTGATTATTAATTCATCTATCGCCGCAGGATTATCCTTGATAGCACTGATAAAAGATAGGTCCAACATAAAAAAAGACAAGACGGCAATCCATCTTACGATAGGGCTTGTATTCTGGTTTATCGCAAATATAATTTGGGGATATTATGAAATAATCCTTGATATAGTATCTCCAGTACCATCATTAGCTGATTTGTTCTTGTTGTCTGCTTATGGGTTTTTGATATACAGGTTACTGGTAACCTATAAAAAACTCGGAGAAATAAAGAACAAGAAAATAATCTATGTCGTGTCAATTGGGACAAGCCTGTTCCTTATTTACATTCTAAATTTAATGCTTAGTCTAACGGAAATTTCCAATTTTCGGGGCCTAATGCTATTTATAGTTACGATTGCTTATCCAATTTTAAATTCAATCCTTACAGTTCTAGCACTAACTATCCTTCTCAATATCAAAAATGAAAATCATCATTTTATACCCTGGATATGCGAGCTAGTCGGCTTGTTAGCCATAGTTATTGGGGATAGCTGGTTTGCTATCATAGTATTGACGGCTTTTGTAGAACAGATTTGGATCTCAGCTATATTGCTCTCTGCACACTATTTGCTAATTGCGGGAGGTCTAGTATGGTATCTGCGTCACTATAACACCTGGGATCTGAGGACAACAGATAACTATGTAACAAAAAAAATTAAAAAAATATTTTCGATCAAGACTATATTTTTGTTCATCATACCGTCAGCCTTTGTTGTTCTGATTATTTTATATTTACCATTGAATTTTGCATTGTTATTAAATCAAGCAGGAGTATCCTGGATTTATCCAACATTTAATGAACCCCTCCATTCGAATAGTACATACCAAGAATACATAGTTGGAGCAATCATCCCACAATCAGGTTCATTGTCTTCCATAGGTAAACCTGTTTTTTCTTCACTTGAAAAGGCTGAAAACGACGTTAATGGATATTTTGAATCGCATAATACATCATCTAGGGTCAAATTAATGGTAGCAGACTCAAAAACTAGTCCAGAGGAATCTCTAGCGGCAATTAAGAAGCTATATTCATCTGGAGCTAGGGTGATTGTAGGCCCCGCTACGAGTACGGCTGTTTCGGCTGTCCTTGATTTCACAAATGAAAAAAATATTACACTATTAAGCTATGCCAGCACTTCCCCTAAACTTTCAATAGATGGAGATAGTCTTTTTAGATTAGTACCTGACGTTAAAAGCCAAGGTAAAGTTATTGCCGAGAAGATGATAAATGATGGTATCAAGGTTATCGTGCCTTTTTGGAGATCTGATATTTATGGCAATGAGTTAGCCAATGCTACCAAATATTATTTTGAGAAACTGGGAGGCAAGGCAGAGGAAGGTGTAAATTATAAACCGCATACCGGCAAATTTGCTACTAGTTTACACAGGATTAACTTTATCATGTGGAATCAAGAACTCAAAAAGATGAATAGCATGGTAACTGATGCCATAACCAAGTACGGTAAGGAATCCGTGGGTGTTTACGTCATTTCTTACGATGAAATTACACCGATATTGATCCAGGCCCAATTGTTTGATAATCTTGGTAAGGTGAGGTGGTATGGAAGTGATAGTGTAGCGGAGAACCATCACCTCACGAAAAATATAGACTCTGCGAACTTTGCTACCCAGACCAGATTCATAAATCCGTTATTTTCTGTTGGTACGGATAATCAAACTTCGCATGAATTTGAGGGCGAATCGGGCGGAGGTGGAGGAGGGGAACACGATAGCTCTATGACCTATGCAGCCACTGCAATGACTCGTTTTGGATTGCCTCCAAAAGTTTAGAAAAAAATTCTACAATGAACAGGGATAATGGAGATCTGAGCAAGAAAGACTTTAATAAAATATTAATAGATACTGCCGAATCATATGATGGTATTACGGGTAAAATAGATTTAAACTTGGCAGGGGACAGAATAAGCGAAAATTATGACTTTTGGTATGTTATCAAAGACAATTCGACTGGTGGATTTAGGTGGTGGACTGAATCCAAAGATCTTGATTCTAATCACTAAACAGACTTTTAAATTACAATGGCATAATAGGCCAAGTCATTATACATATAGGTTTTTTTGAAATAAGGTCTTTACCGCAGTGTTCTTATATATTTGAATCTCGTATATACTAAGTTATGATGTCAAATATTATGAAATGTAAATGCGGGACCAGAGACATTATAAAAGCAAAAAGTAATGAGTCGGTAGAACATTTCATGCTTAGTAAGAAATGCCCAAGATGCGGAACTGTAGGTGCGTGGAGACAACTTTCTCAAGATGAATATATGTGGGAAAAAGCCAAGAGTTAGACAGTTTTAGCAATAATAACTACATCCACTATGGCAACGTTATCGAATTTGTTAATTAGGGAATTCAATTGATAATTAGAAATATTTTTGGGAAATTAGGTTAATAATAAAAAGAACATAGGATTGAGGAATTGTTATTTTTTATATGAGTGATTTTTTCGTATATGATCCTTTAGCTTATCCATATCGGAGAACTTGTCTCCACAGTTTGAGCAGTCATAAGACTGGTTATTAGAATGAAACAAAAGCTGGTGATGCATTGCATCTTCGATTTTTCGAAATCTCCTTCCACAGATATCACATCTGTATTTCTTAAACAATGACAAAAAATCCATTTGTTATCTCAAAGCTAACTACCTAATTATATAATACCTAATTATATGAGGCTGGGTCATAATTCCTAACAAATATAGCTGGTCTTATAGTGTATCA
>WHSX01000285.1 GCA_009379865.1 Candidatus Nitrosocosmicus sp. | reverse complement strand
TTACGCAAGAGATCTATTACATCGGATGGAGCAGCAGACAAGTCTAACGTACTAATAGAAGAGGTGAAATCATTCAATGGATCAGGACAACTATAAGATATTACTGCCCGATTCATGGTTTGATACTTGGATGAGAATATGAAAGTAGTAATATTCATTGTCAAACCATCTTGATTTTCGTTTAAAACAAACGCACTGGGTTTTCAATAAGGCTGTTTAGTTAATTTGGGTTTATCGTCATCTATCTCTACCCCTCATTTAATTCCATTAATTCCCTATACTTTTGTCCTTTCGCAAGATTGAATATCATGATGCTAATTTTTCTGTTGATCCATCGTAAGAAAGTTATTACACAAATATTACAAAATGCTTTTTTTCAAACAATTATTAAATAAATGCTTAAATAATTCGTTAATGAGAATACGTTGAATTAATATGGCAGATGCGATACAAGATTGGGAAAGTATTATACATAAAAACGTGAGATCAAGAGACTTTGAAGATGCAGGGAATGTGGATGCTGTAAATGACGATTCAGTAATAATTACGTCTCAGGGAGACCGCAAGGAGTATAGCTTACCAAAAGATCAAGTCGAGGGATATAATGGTGCCGAAGTATTTTTAAAAATCAGTTTAAAAGAACTACAGTCATACAAAGTCTAAAACAAAACCAATTTTTTTATGATTTAGAATTTCTACAAGAACCAGACAACAATAGCAGTTTACTTAGAAGTAAAATCAAATGTTATTCTGCTTGAACAGATCTGGATTTTCACATTTTTAGGATTATCAAATACAATTAGTAGTAGATTTCAATAGAGTTTGTCTCATTTTTGTACCAAGAAAATCTTTAGAAATAATAAACTACTATTTTATCAACATAAAAATACCAACTAACACTTTGTTTTATTATGTTTGGAAGGGGAAATAGAGACAATCCACTGTGGAAATTAGAATATATTGATACAGTGTACAAAATATATGATTGGGATAAAAATTTAACAGGCTATTTTTTTCCAAATTATGACATTGATATAGACGGTTATAAGGATGAGTCACAAGACTCTCATGAAGTTGAAGATAAAATCATAGAACAAATGAATAAAGAAAAACAATCAGTGAAAGGTGGAAATGCCATGCTCCCTATGGTTAAGCTTCAATTACTTGATAATGAACAAGGAATTGATTTGGATTATGTGATAAACTCATTAGAACAAAATGCTCAAAGAACAAGAAAATGGAAGCAATGGATTCATGACAATCATCTTGAATTCAAAATATTTGGAAGTTCAATTTATACTGCTAGGGAAGATAGAAATATGTTATCTATAGTTTTGGGCATCGGTTCTAACATAATTTTAGGAGAAAAAGAAATTGGCATTAATTTGAAACCATTATTAGATAAATTACACCAAGATGAACTGATTTGATTTGATAAGTAAATCCTTTCCCTTCCTTGTATCGTTCTTAATAATTTATTTTGATTTTAGTTCTACAGATCCTATTAATCTTGTTTGTACTATTGCTTGTATGATTACTACAAAAGGTAAAGTAAATCTTATTTAACTACCAAAACAGGGCAATAAGCATAAGTAACAACATCCGAAGCCACGCTACCAAGTAACCTTTTTTTAAAACCCGAATTTCCCCTAGTACCAATTACTATCAAGTCAACGTCTCTCTCTTCTGCATAATTTAAAATTGAAGCTGCGGTGGAAAATGGAGTGGTAATGACTTCTGATTTGACTCTAGTACTGGCATCTATGGTGGTTTCCTTGTTTATGTGATTTATTATCTCTTCAAACCATTTTTCAGCTTCCTTCTTATATTCATCAAAATAAGCTGGAGTTACCATACCAAATACTCCTGATGAGTCGCCATGATGAACTTTGGAAGGAACAATCGCTAAAAGAAATAATTCCGAATCATGTTTTACAACAAGATCTAAAGCATAATTAACGGCATTTCTAGAATATTCTGATCCATCTATACCAACTAAAATTTTAGAATACATGTTATTCTGCTAATTAGTATACCTCTTATTATAAAAAGTATTGTGCCTTGAAATTGGTTCTGTAGAGTCAATTATTAATATTATTGTTTTAATAAAATACAAATAAATCAACTCTTTCACTTATTTGCTATAGTTAGTTATTCTTTTTACAGGATGACAACTATTAATCCAACTGCTTCATTACATCCAAGAAATGTTGCATTGAGGTCCTGGTATCACTAAGCATATTAGAAATAAATAATAGATGGTCCTAAAACCTACAGAAATGAGATATAGTATTCCGTAATTAATATAGTTTGATTGGATTAATCGTAACTCTAGATAGCACTAAACGTGTTCTTTAATTTCATATCTATTTGAAGAATCCATATTGGTTTCTGATCGTGATACATAAATATTAGTAATAGAAAGCCCATGTGTATATCTAATCAATAATATGATTCAGATAACTTTTTTTATTTGATTATACATTTTGGAAAATACTCTGTGCTTTTCTTATCATATTATTCTAATTTAGAAACAATTCATGTTCTTGATAATTCCTTGACTTAAAATACAAAACTTTAAAATATCGTGTTATCATACTGCATACTTTTTAACTTGCTTCCTTGTGGATAAAATCTGGAAAGTATGAACTCTATCGCATCCAATATATTATTAGCCTGATTTACTTTCTAGATATTTCATATTTGTTTTTTGTATTAAAATGTATTTATTTTACAAAGTCGAAAGGGATGAATTATTGGTGAACATACTAATACATTATCAATTATTCTTAAATACTACTATATAATAGTATCACTCGTGTAAAGAGGGTATACAATTATATTTTAAGTATATTTTTTTCATCATATTTAAAACCCAGATTATAACATTGAAAATTTGAAATGGAGTTATTTATTTATTTTGAACCAAATTAGGGCTCTGTAAAGTTAAGACATGATATTGCTGTTATAATGATATGCAAATAAA
>WHSX01000284.1 GCA_009379865.1 Candidatus Nitrosocosmicus sp. | reverse complement strand
AAGCATAATCAGTTTACAAATGGATGTATCTTGTTATTTACACAGCTGTTAAGTCATCAATTAACTCCCTTAGTTCAGACCTCGTTACATCGAGTGTTTTGGATTGATTGATAAGATCTTGAATGAATTCACTCTTTAGAAGGCCATTGTTTTTTAGGGTCCGGTAAAGATCTAAAAATTTCGGTAAATCGGGCCCCAATTCATCTAATAAGTGGCTATACACATCTAGATTACATAACTTCAGGTAGTTTCTATACAGATTCTTGGGGGTATCGGCATCCAAACTAAGCTGGATAGCAACATCCAATGGATCTTTTCCGCTTTGAAACATAAGGAAAGCCCTAGAAGAAATTGATAATTTTTCATCATAATGCTCTTCCTCATTATGGTTTTTGAGAATTTTACCGATTTCTCTTAAGGATATCTTTGCTATTTTAGCAATTTCTCTCGTTGTATATCCATTTTCGGCAAGACTGATCACCAATTTTTCCTTTTGCTGTCTTGTAGGTTTCAATAATTTGCTACAGACCTATATAAGTGAAATAGAAGTATATAAGGGTCGATACCTTTGATTCCCTTGATTCCCTTGGTTTTTTAGCCCCTTCAAAGACGATCAATAGACAACGCTCGCTCATTATCCTTTGCCAATGCCAAGTCGAGAAATAGCCTTCCTTTCTCACATTTACGAATCTAGATTATATACCTATCAATCATTCAAGTTTTGGGTTCTTTAAGATGAACTATTCCTAAAATATTTTCCATGCGTTATGCGGGAATATGTCATTTAAAATAATTTCTTTGCTGGCTGTGTGACATAACAAGTCCAATTTTACACTTGTCCTTCTAGAGAGCCTGGAAGTATCTGGTGGCTGATGATATCTATCGTTCCGATGGCATATAGGATAATCAGATATTGCACCGGACATGTTTATTAGGTTGGTCAAAACACTCAGGTATCTGATTCCAATCCATGACCGCTATTCCTTATTCATCTGTAGCACCTGTTTACCAGGACCTCCTTTGATTCCAAGCCTCCTACGAACAGGTTTCGCCTACGTCACATGCCACTTTTTAGACATCGTATGAATTCAACAGCATTTTTACACCAGAATTAATAATTCCTATGGATACGTAAGCTCGCAGATCACTAGGATCCATCTTGACGATGCGACTTGCTAATATTTTAGACAAAGAGCTGCTATTAAATTCAACTCTGTTTTCCTGACCAGACCTTACCAGATTCAATGATATCATCAAACTACAAGAATGAACAGAATCTTAAGTAAATCAGTAATACAATGCGATATATAAAAAGATTGTAAACATTTCAATAAATCCACACATGCTTGAAATCTACATAATTAAATCACAATAAATTATGTAACTGCCAGCAAGATATACATCAAAAGAAGAGGAGGGTCCGTAGCATAGTCAGGATATCGCGGCGGTCTTCGGAACCTTTTATAGAAACGGTTCCTCAGACAGTAATTGTAAATGCCGAACTGAATAAAACTTCACCTCAACGAACCAAGAAATCTAATAGTTTAATTATCGACTGGGAAGGTTACAGAGAATATTTATCCAATCTAAACAAATCCAAGAAAGAGATTCAAAACAAGCTTGGATATGGAAAGACCTATTCGTATATTCTTGAAACAGGAAATGCTCAAGATCTATTAAAAGTATCAAATGGTTGCAGGGTTCATGCCATGAGGTCGCTATCAACCCTGTCCAAATATACAGGCCAATATGAGGAATGGATGAAGATAGTGAAGAAATATCAATTAAAATGGAAGAATGAAAATTATAACTCCCTAAACACATTCAAGAATATATTTGGAATTGAAGAGGGAAGTGAGCAATCCCTATCACATATGATGAAATGGATTAAATCAAGCATTTCTGAACTACCGAAGGAAATCAGCAATATCTTGGTCTTCAATACTCTAACAGGTCTAAGACCAGAAGAGTCACAAAAGGCCATATATCTAATCAAAACAAAGAGACGAGAGTATTTAGACGAAGATAAAATGCTTTTACTCCACTATCGTTACCCTAACACATTCATCAGGGTTACCAAGAAATGTTACATCTCAATTATGACTAGTAGCATGTTAAACTTGGTAGAAACTATTCCACTTCGAGACTCTTATTATTACTCAGTAAGAAGGGCATTTGAACAAATTAGAAGAAACATGAACCTATACTATTGTCGCAAGATCTTTGCTACTTATTTGCGAAACAAGGGTATAGAGCCAGAAATCATAGATTTGCTTCAGGGAAGAATTAGTAGTTCGGTCTTTGTCAATCATTATTATAGGCCCGACATTAACGAAATTATTACTAAGAAGATAAGACCTGTGTTGGATGAGTTGATGAGAGAGTTGATCAATTAATTACATTTTTATTTTCGATAAGTGATTATTTTCACCGTTCTAATCGGTATGAGTTGTAATGGAATTTGTATTAGGTATAAAGCGAAAAGGAATCATAATATTCCATCTAGATATAAGGAAGGACAGAAGAGATGTAGCATTTGTGAGATATTTATTAGATGGGAGGATAATGCCTATTGCCCATGTTGTAACTATAAATTGAGAACAAGGTCATTTCGTGGTTGGGAAATGAGGAAAAAGTACAGGGAAGAGACTATAAAGCGATACTGAGTTTCTTCAAAGTAATTTAGTCCACTTTTCTGAAACTTTGATATATCGATTGTTACATTACATGAAATATCTGTAAAGTATTAGTAGTAAAGATATTAACAAATATGATAAGCAAAACATTCGACCTAATATTGACTAGTTAAAACTTGGATATATAATTTAAATCAAATTCTAATCACTTTTGGTTTGACAAAACCTTTTAGATATATTCCAATAATAAAATACTTATCAACGTTTGTTTGAATGTCTATTTAGGATAATTGCTACCGTCTACTTATGATGATGACATCAGGTTCGCTTTACTTTGGTGTGTTGAATAATTACTTTTCAAACAAGCTATATAGCTTCTTTTATTAGGATAGATATTGTCGAATTG
>WHSX01000283.1 GCA_009379865.1 Candidatus Nitrosocosmicus sp. | reverse complement strand
AAAGAAATGTGTATTTTTTAATTGCTATATCATGAAAGCTTGCAGTTTCTAATGTATTGTATAAATCGTCCGGATTACCAAATGTATGAACTGATGGAGTCCCTTTTGGTCTAATATCAGGAATATATTTTAGGATAGAATTCATTATACAGCTAAAATAAGGAACACATTCAGAAGTTCCATGGACAGATATAACCAATTTTCCTCCTTTGATCAAAAGATCGTTTAGCTGTTTAAGAACATGTAATGTATTTGGAAAAAACATCAAGCCAAATTGACACAAGATCTTATTAAAAGAGGCGATGCGAAACCCTAAATTCTCCGAATCCATTTCGATAAAAAATGACTTTGGGAATCTATAGTATATCGACGATTTGGCTATTGAAAGAGCGACCCTAGATATATCAACTCCCACCAGAGCGACGCCATTATTAATAAGATTACTTTTGTGATTATTATACACAAGTTTAATTACTTCATTTGCTACTGCACCCGTTCCGCAAGCTAAATCCAAAACCATATCATTTTGATTTATTTCAGCTAGTTTAACTAATTCAATTGTCGATTTGAAAGGTCCCGTGTAAGTACTTGCCCAATCCTCATGGTATTTTGGAGCAACTGTGTTCCAATTTAACCTTGTATTTTTCTTATATCGAATGGAATCAAAATTAGGAGTAGTAAAAGTCAAAGATCGATTACCCAATTCCTCTATAAGTTCATGGGATAATAATCATTATCATGATTAATATTTTCTGCGGCTTTGAAATTAATTTTTTCTCGCTCCAAAATACAAGAATGTATGAGAGGAGTATCTTTATTGTAAAATATGGGGCTAATTCTACAATACTGACTATCCAATCTCAACATTATCCCAAAACAACATAAGACTCAACCCACGGTGTTCATTAAAAAAATTTTTATGGATAAGTCATTAGCAAATTCATATCTTTATCAGGTACAATATTATGTAGTATAATATGTCTTCCAATAATCAAGCAGGTCTAATTCTAGACTTGTACAAAATATATGATACACATAGAGATTCCAGACTATGGTTTTTAGATGAACTAGATGCCAATAGTTACAAAGAGTATCATGAAAAATATTCTGGAACATCAAAAGAAAGATCACATTTTATTGCAGTGTGTGGATTCTTTGAGTTATGTGGTACACTTATTAGTCATGATCTAATAACCGCAGACATATATTTTGATATTTTTAATCCCACCCCATTTTGGCTTAAGGCAAAACCTATAATAGAAGGAATGAGGGAAACAAGGCCCCACATATATGAAAATTTTGAGGATCTGACTGAAAAGAGAACTAACTGGAAGGAGAAAAACCAGAAAATTTAGAACAGGGAAGAAATGCATTTGATCTAAATGTTTGTAGATAATCAGATAAGGTGCTAATAATCTACAAAGAGATCCGACAATACAACAGTTATTTAATTACAAAATAATCAAAGCTATTTATTTCTTAACATTTGGCCTCAAATTTAAATCACTAACGATCTAAATCGGATCCCAAATGTGTAACATGAAATCAATTATGATTTTTGATGTATCTTTTTGGAATTATTGATTCGTTGCACAAAAAATTTATTTATACTAGTCATAGATACCAATACGATCTATTAATGACAGAGAAAAAAACCATGTTTGCTTTTAGAATTCCCATCTTTTTGGCTGCACTAATAATTCCAGTTTTGTCTATGGGAATAAACCAATCATATTCGGAGCAAATGTTTGTATTCGTTTCTAATGGCGAAGATGGAGATATCACAGTCATGAAGCTAGATCCTGAAACCGGTGAGATGAAAATGGTGGAAAAGGTGCCTGCTGGACCAAATGTAAAGCATATGGCATTGAGTCCAGATCATCGATTCCTTTATGCCTCTATTCGTTCAGAACCTTTTTCAGTGGTTACTTATTTGATCAATCCTGAAACTGGTAATCTAAATCAGTTATCTAAAGAATTATTATCTCATAACATGGCTTATATCTCAGTAGATCAAACGGGACGTTATCTTTTTTCAGTATCATATATTGATGCTAAAATTGCGGTAAATCCAATAGGGCTCGATGGGTCTGTTAAATCAGAACCTGTTCAGGTAATTTCCACGGGTCCTAATCCTCATTCAATTTTAGCTGATCAAACAAATCAATTTGTGTATGTTCCTCATTTAGGAAATGCCCAGATAAAACAATTTCTGTTTAATGAATCCACAGGAGTTCTTACACCAAATGATCCAGAGATTGTATACACTAAAGATGGTTCTGGACCAAGGCATTTTGATTTCTCACCAAATAACAGATTTGTATATGTATCGAATGAAATGGATGGGATGGTTTATTCCTATAAGATAGACAATATGACTGGGATTTTAACTGAAATGCAGAGAATTTCAGCAATGCCTCCTAACCTAAGCCTTGAATCATCAACTCCTTCAAATGGAGATGGGGATGGAGCGCCGGGAATGGAAAATGGGGAAGTTACTACTTTTGGAGTTGCAGATATTCACATTACCCCTAATGGTAAATGGCTATACGTAAGTGTCAGAGCCACTAATACAATTACTGCATTTGGTGTTGACATTCACTCGGGGAATTTGACATACATTGGAAGTTATGATACTGAAAAGATACCACGGGGTATTAATATTGATCCTAGAGGTAATTTTGTGATTGCAGCGGGTGAGGAATCAGGTCATGTATCCGTACATGCAATTAACCAAGTAACTGGTGAATTAAAACTCTTGAATAGATATGAGTCAGGTAAAGATCCCAACTGGATTGAAATTGTTGAATTTAATTAAAAATATAATGCAGAGAATTTGAGTCTAGGAAAAGTCCCAACAATAGTTTGCGGTGCTGTGATGTTCAGGTGATCAAAACTATATTCTTGATGCTAACATGAACCCTTTTATCAACGGCAGTTTAACTATTTGACCGTTTTTTTTATTTACTAAATTGAAAAAAAATGAGATTTTTAACCTAAAATATTTAAAAAGTGGATTAAATCCATAAGTATTGATGATTCC
>WHSX01000282.1 GCA_009379865.1 Candidatus Nitrosocosmicus sp. | reverse complement strand
AAAGGATTGGTTGAAAGAAGTAACGTAAAGAACAAAACTTACAATAAATTAACTAAAGAAGGAAAGAAAATAATAAGATTGGCCAAGGAGATAGGGGTATAGCTTTATTTTAAGGAATTGACAAATCTTTTATTCTAAACATCTTTTTCTTTTTTTGTTTCACAAAGATTAAATTATTAATTATGCTATGGACCCGTGTTTAATGAGCAAAGTAATTCTGGCTTTTTCTGGAGGGTTAGATACATCTGTTTGTGTAAAATATTTACAGAATCTTCATAAACTCGATGTTATAACGCTTACTGTTGATGTAGGTCAAAATGATGATTTTGACGAAATTAAAAGAAATTCGTTAGAGCTAGGCGCTATTGAACATATTTATGTCGACTCAAAACAAGAATTCGTTCACAACTATGTTACCCCAGCAATTAAGGCAAACGCCCTATATCAACAAAAATATCCACTTGCTACCGCATTAGCTCGACCGCTAATTGCTAGTAAGGCTGTTAGTATGGCTAAAAAATATAACGCTACGGCTATTTCCCATGGGTGCACAGGCAAGGGTAACGATCAAGTTAGATTCGATCTTACAATTAGATCTTTGGATCCTAGTTTAAACATAATTGCTCCAATTAGGGACATGAACCTTACAAGGGATAAGGAATTAAGATATGCTAGTGAGACTGGAATTAAAATAAGTGAAATAGCTAAGAAATATAGTATTGATGAAAACCTATGGGGTCGGGCTATTGAGGGGGGCCTCTTAGAGAATTTGGAGAACGAACCTTCTAGTGATTCCCTAAAGTACGTTCATCAGGACAATACCTCTACTGAATATATAACGATTGGATTCGAAAAGGGAATACCTACTTCCATAAACGATCAAAAAATGAATCTCGAAAAGATAATCACTGATCTCAATAATATTGCAGGATCACATGGAGTTGGCATAATTGACCACATTGAGGATAGAGTAGTAGGCATAAAATCTCGCGAAGTGTATGAGGCTCCCGCTGCACTGGTATTAATAGAAGCGCATAGAGATCTTGAAAAATTGGTGTTGACTAACTCCGAACTCCGTTTCAAGCTATTAGTGGATGAACAGTGGGCATGGTTATCATATTCAGGATTATGGCTTGATCCCCTATTATCTGACCTGAATGCTTTTATAGAGAAAACGCAACAAAGAGTAAACGGCGAAATAAAGATTAAAATGCATTGCGGATCCTATCGTGTGGTAGGGAGAAAATCGATGTTTTCGCTATATAATAATGACACAGTAACTTATTCGTCTAATTCTAATTTCGACCAAACGTTGGCGAGAGGATTTGTCTCACTTTGGGGCTTACAATCTAGCGCAGCCAATTCAAAAATTATGGAAAATAAGGAGTAAAAATGGTAAAATTAGATATCCTTTTTGATAAATTAAGATTTGAAGAAAAGGCTCTCTATAATACTGCAATTAAAAAAGGAATCGATGTAAGATTAGTCGATTCAAGAAATATCATTATTGATACGGATGATTTGGATTCAAATGAATTTGAATTTGGAAATGTATTGCTGCAGCGTAGCATAAGCCACTTTCGGGGACAATTTCTTACCTATTGCTTGGAGTTATGTGGCTATAATGTAATTAATAGTTCAAGAATCGGAGAGATATGTGGAAACAAATTATTGACTTCAATGATCCTCAAGAAAAACAACATCCCTACCCCTAAATCTTATTTCTCATTTAATTCTGATTCTGCCTTTAACTTCATAAGTACTATAGACCTGGAACAGAATCCTTTAGTATTCAAACCAGTGATTGGGTCCTGGGGACGGGGTGTATTCCCTGTGCGGAATAAAGAAATAGGGAAGATAATTGTAGAGATGAGGCAAGAAAGTACTAGTCCATTCTCGAGTATTTTTTATTTTCAGGAATTAATTCATAGGCCACCAAGAGATATTCGTTGTATAGTAGTAGGTGAAAAATTGATTGCAGCGGTGTATAGATATTCATCTGATGATGAATGGCGAACGAATGTAGCTAAAGGCGGTAAGGCTGAAATAATTGAGGTCACTTCCGAGTTAGAGGAATTAGCTCTAAAGGCCGCAAAAGCGGTAGGGACAGGTGTTCTGGGCATAGACATGATGGAAGATCAAAAACGGGGACTAGTAGTTCACGAAATAAATAATACGGTAGAGTTTAGGGGAGCCAGTCTTGCTACAGGAATTGATATTGCCGATATGATAATTGAATACGTAAAGGATTGTGACAAGAAATAGAAAAAACTATAATCGACAAAAAATTTAAATGAGGATTATTGAACGATTTATTATTTATGAAATTCATTGTCGATAAATACTTTTTATTTGAAAGAGAGGTAAATGAATATACATTGAGGAATTCTAAATGAAAATTGGAGTAATAGGCGCTTCCGGTTTTGTGGGAGGAGAGTTGCTACGGCTTCTAGTAACTCATCCCAAGGTGGATATATCGATGGTTACATCAAGACAAAGAGTAGGTGAATATGTTCATAGGATTCATCCAAGTCTAAAAAGTTTCATTAATTTAACATTTTCAGATCTTAATCTTGACAAATTGACTGACACATGTGACGTAGTTTTTGTTTCTGTTCCTCATGGTAAATCTAATAAAATAGTTAATGAACTTTTTAAGAGTGGTATCAAAATAATTGATCTTTCTGCCGATTTTAGATTGAAAAATCCAGACGATTATGTTAAATGGTACGGATGGGAACATCCATATCCTGAAATGTTGTCAAATTCTGTTTATGGAGTTCCCGAATTTCATCGCGAGCAAATAAAAAATGCAAAGCTAGTTTCTTGTCCCGGATGTATGGCTGTTACTTCCCTTCTGGCATTAAAACCATTAATTGAGAACGATGTGATAGATACCGACCATCTTGTGGTAGATAGTAAGATAGGTTCATCAGGGGCAGGCGCGCAGGCGAATTCTGCCACACATCATGCCATGCGGTATGGTGTTATTCGTCCTTACAAACCTGCCAAACATCGTCACACAGGAGAAATAGAACAAGAGCTAAGTTTGTTGGGTGGCAAGAAAATTCATGTAAGCATGACT
>WHSX01000281.1 GCA_009379865.1 Candidatus Nitrosocosmicus sp. | reverse complement strand
AAACGATTTTTAGAAGGCGGGTTTTGCCTCAATAAACTTAATAGTCTTTTTGATAACATTTTTAAAAAGTGTTTAACGAGTACAATTACATAGAACAGTTAATCCACTGATGCCATTTCTTCTGTGCAATCAGGAAATAGAATTTTCAAAGCTAAGTTCTATTAATAACTAAGTAAACCTTTTCAAACGAAGCTAAATCTTTAATCTACAAGAATAAAACAATTTTTTTTTGTTGCTATCTATTTTAATAGAAACAGGAAATCTAAATTTGAATTCCATCTGTTTCTTGTGGCTTTTAGTTTTATAAAATTCTATTAGCGTAAAAAGCAATACAAATGATGAGCATTATTTGTAAAATTTAAATATCCATTAAAAACATAGACTAGGATAGTGGAATCTATTGCAAAGGAGATCTGGCCAAACTTTTTAATTGTGGGAGCAATGAAAAGTGGAACAACATTTCTTTACAGTGTTTTAAGTCAAGTAGATGGGATTTATATGCCAAGCAACAAAGAGCCTCACTATTTTGCTTCCGCCGATATCCCAGAATCAGCTTCAAGAATTGTTATACGAAATAAATCTGATTACTTATCCCTTTTTTCAAAAGCAATTGATGCCAAGGTGATAGGTGAGGCAAGTACAAATTATCTATATTCAAAATCCGCACCATTACGAATACATGAGACAATACCACATGCTAAAATTATTATTATGTTAAGAGATCCCATTGAAAGAGCCTTTTCCCAGTATTTAATGAATGTAATGAGTAAAGATTTTAATGTACATAAATTGTCATTTTATGAAGCTATTACTAGCGATTATAGTAGGGTAGAAAAAGGTATCGGAATCTCAATTTTGTATGTTGAAAAAGGACTATACTATGAACAGGTAAAAAGGTACATGATATATTTGGAAAAGACAATGTTTTGATTTTATTTTTTGAAGAATTTGTTAAATATGGTAAGGATCATTTAGAAAGAGTACTATCATTCCTAGAAGTTGAATCAGAAATCCCCGTAATAACGAAAGCTGGCCAAAATCCATTCTATCTTCCTTCGAGTTCATTTGGAAAAGCACTGCTAGCTAGTAAAAAAGTAAGTTCAATTATGAAATTAATCCCAGATTCTCCTATTAAAGGACAACTTAGAAATTTTGCTTTACGTAAATCTATTCCTAAACCACCCATATCAAGTGAGGCAAGAGAGTTTTTGAAAAATCTGTTTCTGGAAGATGTTAACAATTTACAAGCACTGTTGCAAAGACGATTGCCATGGAAAAATTTTCAATAAATAGAATGATCTTTAGAAAATAAGAAACGATTAGATATATTCACCCAGAAGCTGGGCGCTAAAGGTTTCATCGAATAATATATTTCTATTTCTATTACTTTTTAGGCTTAGACTAGTCTCATTTAACGATAGATCTTTATTTCATAAACGCATTGTTTAATCAAAGAATACCAGAAATAAATCGCCTTAGGGAAAAATATATCGATTCATATAATTGTGCTATTCACGATTTTATCGAAGACGATTAACTCAAGGACTACCCTGCTTTATACAAAAGCATGTAAATATCTGGAATTGATTGGATTCAAAATACAAATATCAGCCGATTAAGGCGAAACAAAGGACGATCTATCAATATATAAGAGATGATCAAGATTATTCGAAAAGCTGGATCTAGAATTTACAGGCACTTTTATAGAGTAATTCAATTGATAAAAAAGCAAATGATGAAACTTTAGTTGAACCATAGGAAAGAGAAAGATGCATGTTTGTTGCCAAGCGCTCTCTCTTACTTTGTCATAACTATGGAAAACATACAATATCAACCGATGCTGGCAGCGGTCCCAGTGTCCAAGTCGGATGCTTTTTAGATTAAAAATCATTACCTATAGAGAAAAATTAAGATAGTAAGAACTTACAATACATCATTTGGGAATAAACTATTGAATTGTTCCACTAACGGATATCTTCTATTTAGAATTAGGAACTAAAAGCTAAAGCATGTAAGGAATCCGTCAAATCTATTTTGAATCTAGCAATCAGAGAAACAGAACGTGATGAATAGATATCCGGTTAGAGATAAACATATTATATGTTAATATCCTATTAAAGTATAAGGCCACCTAATTATTCTTGAATTTTCATTTTCATAAACTGAATTAACTAATAAATAATCGGTTTATATCCCACAAACGCATATTAAGTCATAAATATATCTCTAAATTTTAAGTTAAGTGCATGGTTATCAAGTTTTGATTTTTATATCATTTAAATTTACCAATTAGATAGGTTTGATCGTATTTCTAGGTATTGAACTAGACCTATCAATAAAAGAGGTATGTTAAGAATATACAAAATTGCATCCATGGTTGTAATAAAAGAATTATTTTAAGTAACGTATGCTTTTTCCTTTAGTAACGTTAATACCATATCTTTTTGTCATCATTGGCCAAACTATTAGCCACTTTCAAGGAAAAGGCATTTTTGTTGGTTGTAAAAACGAGGTTTAGCAATTTTTCATTAGGTACTTTAAATAACTTCTATTGTAATTTTGTGTACTAATTATGAAGACTATTTTTCTTGTTTATTTAAGCCTTGAGATCTAGTGCCAGCTGCATGTATTTTATGGTTGAAATATTCTTCAGATGCGTTAACTTTATTGTTCTATTGGCCCATGATATTTCATAAAGTTGAATTCGTAATCTAAACATTTTTCTGATTAGTACCGATAATACAATGTGCTAAAGGCTTAGATATAGATTATTCATTATTAGTTCGGAGAAAGTAAAGTTATTTCATGAATTCATCAATAAAATTTTTGAGGCCTGTTTCGAGGTTGACTTTTGGTTCATATCCTAAGAGATTCTGTGCTTTTGATATTGACGGTAGACTTTGTCTTATATCTCCTAGTCTTGGAGAGCTAAATTTCAGGTCATTCTTTGCTTTTCCTAGAATTCTTGTTATTGTTTCATAAAGATGTATAATAGAAGTAGGTAGTCCAGTGCCAACATTAAAAACCTCTCCTACTGCATTGTTAGATTCCATGGACAATATATTAGCACGGACAACATCCTGTATGTTTACAAAATCTCTAACCTGAAGTCCGTCTCCA
>WHSX01000280.1 GCA_009379865.1 Candidatus Nitrosocosmicus sp. | reverse complement strand
TATTTTTGAGTATCAACCAGGAATGGTCAAAGAATCTGGATATCAAGGATGATTCGTTAATGAGATGTAATATAGTCCAAAAAAAGATTCGTCATAAATTAAGATATTTAGTTGATAAAAGAACAGTAATAAATAATGCAGTATGAAAAATAGTTGCATAATGAGATTATTTGGTCTAGCCTAAGGACACTCCTTCTCTCTCCTGTTAGATTAGAATGCCACTCTACGCTGATTTGGATTCTAAATGGGATTTATGTTGATAGTGATATTTGAATTTTTTTGTTGCTCAGATGGTTCATTCATAGATGAAGGTGTAACATATTTTGAAAATTTATGCTCTGACCTAAAGATAGAGTATTGGTTACATCATGAATATCTGTAAGTAAAGTTATCATGAAAACCATGGTAAAAATAAGTATCAATTTCCTGTATACAATTAATTCAAAGTATCTGTTCTTCATGCTAATGATGTTGATACTTCTAAGTCCCCGATCTAAATCATCATCATCTTGTGATTATTTGGTAAGGATTTGAACAGGAATCTATCACTATTTTGAAATAAGCAATGAAATACCACGATCACAAACTTAGTATCATAATACTGAAAGGGCAGATTTATTTTCCTTATCCTTTTTCTAGTAGTGTAAACCTTATAACATCACAAGTCCTATAGATGGTAAACTCAAATATGAAGGAAATAATTTTACTTGATAGATTGATAACTTTTGCTATCTATTATTTTTGAACAAAACAAAATTTTAACAAATCTAAAATTTTTTCCTTAACAAGTTCTGAAGTAATGTCATCTAATGTAAATGTTCCTTCACGACCTGCTGTACCCTCCTCTTGCATCATCTTTTGCATGTAGAGGGTTACCTTATTTGGCTCTTCCATAAAGAAAGTTAAAGATGGATGTCTGTCTTGTGATGATGATATGTCCTCGTATGGGTATATATCCAGTTTAATCTCGGTCACGAATCTCCCTTGTATTTTGTCTATTATGTCACACCTGATATCATGTAAAATGAGCTTATTCTTAATTTCCTTAAAGACAGGAAAAATAACGGTATGGACTTTTTTGGAAAATCCTTCAGTAAATTCATCAAGATTTTCTCTGGATTCAATATCTGAATCATGGTTCCCTCTAGTTAAAGCGACGTAACTATCAATAACCTTGTTAATTTCATCATCAATGTTCATTTTTATCTGATATTCTCCTTGCATATGAGTAAGACCATATATAAATTTGAAAGAAATTTTGGCAAATGCAGTAAAAATGTTTTTATATCAAACCGAGTCCTTCTGCCATATTAAAGGATCAATGATAATCATCAAATAGTACTAAATATCGATATTATTTTTCCAATTCACAATATTGGTTGGCTTATTTAGCTGAAATCATGCTTATGTTGATTATGGCTGCATACTAACTCAGGTAAAGGAAGCAGGAATAACTAATGGGAGATTGTAGACACAGCCAATTATTGAGAGGGTTACACCATTGAAGTCAATCGTTATCTAAATTTTCTGTCACGATCATGGACAAAGCAGAGTGAACTTTGTCTAAATTTTTAATTTTCCAAGCAATAATTTCCTTTAGTGTCTCCATATTGTTGGTAGAGATTCTCACAATAATGTCATAAACCCCAAATACTCTATATACATCAACTACTTCAGGAACTTTTCTTATTTTCTCTAGTATTTCATTCTCTGATCCTAGTTCGCTGTTTATTAGTACATAGGCTGAAGGCACATAATAATAGAACCATCTAGAAATAAAAAACGTTTCTGCTTGCTCAATTATTAAATTCATCCTAACATTTGAACAGAAATATGCTGTATGATGGTAAAGGTCGAGGATTAAATTTCTAGTAAAGATTGAAACAGCTACGTGTCAAATTGGATGGACAAACTAAATTGTCATCGGGTTTTACTGAAAATGAGGAATTAAACATTAATTGTGAAAGAAAAAGGTAATTATTGACTAGCAAGGTCACGCGCGATAGAGAACGAATTATGATATTTCTATAGGCGTATTAGTAATTAGTTAGTAGTTGTGACTCATATTATGACAGACTATTTGACTAGAATAAACTGTACAATAAAGCAATTTTAATCACGATAAAAAATTTAAATGGATTGTGGACTTATTTGGTCCCCGGTTACCCCATCTGAAATTATTTGTTTGCTTGTTATATTCATGGCAATTCCAATCAATATGCAAACTACGGCTAGACATATATTAAGTACAAACAAGTAGGCTATCACAATAATTATTTAGAGTGCTCCTATACCTATACCAAAATTTTATGACCATCCCTGGTCTGTTTGACTATTATTCAGTAAATTAATCTAGAATTTCTATCTAATAAAAAAAGTAAACCTAATAGTAATACCACAAATGCAGCTGCCTCGACAGGTTATGAATGTGCGATCAAAGTAACCGTTATCATACTCATTCCAAAAAGGTTGATTAGAATTCGAGATTTACCAGAGAATACTATCCCACTAACTATTTTTCCGATTCCCGCAAATATCAACAAGTAGGCAAGAAAGGCTATAATTGAGATGGACCCACAATACGATTTATCAGAACAAAGATTTATAAAATAAAATTAATAAGGCATAGTCCTCTTCTAGGCATCCTAACCCAAACAGGTGAATTCTCATAGATCAATATTATTACCTTCAAATCTACGTCTAAAAAAAATTATGAAATATCAACATGATAACACCATTTTATTTTTGAAATATATCTTCCCTAAATGGATAGCATTTAATGTTTATCATTGTGATTAATTGTACATGTCATATTTATTTTTCAAGGTGAGATCGTGATTGTATATGGTGACAATTCCAATA
Source organism: Candidatus Nitrosocosmicus sp. (assembly GCA_009379865.1). Classification (GTDB taxonomy): domain Archaea; phylum Thermoproteota; class Nitrososphaeria; order Nitrososphaerales; family Nitrososphaeraceae; genus Nitrosocosmicus. Next base: position 283 of record WHSX01000280.1, on the reverse strand, counting down.
TCATACTATTTGTAAAGGTCAGTCTTCAAACAACATTAACCATCCTATTATAAACCAAAAGTGAATCCAATCCTTTTTTCAAAACCTTACATAATTATCTCAAGAATTTACTAGCGTCTAAATAGTAGAATGAAATGGTAGAGATGTAACCATATTCAATGTCTTTCTATGATTGCTCTATAGATAGCAGAAATGAGGATGCGATATCCCGTGGAACGGATACCATGACAAATCCATTTTATTCTTGATTCATCGTGTTTTGAAAATTTTAGGCGTAAAAAAA
>WHSX01000027.1:14561-18648 GCA_009379865.1 Candidatus Nitrosocosmicus sp. | reverse complement strand
ATAAAAGGAATAGAGCATCTTCAAGCTATAGGTTTATCGTTAAATGAACAGAGCCGAAATTTGTATCAATCATATTACATGAAATATTGCCAGATATTATTTTTTTGTTATTGTTACCAATTTGCTATATGATGAATTTGGTATTTTATTATTAAATAACGTCTACACATATAATAACAAGATTCCCTGAATAAGGAGGATTAATTTAATATAAGATACATCAGCTCATAGAAATCACAGATTATAAATAGGATAGTAAATAGAGTGGCTACAGATCGAGATAACAAACACTCTATATCCTATCCTAATACTGGAGGATGCATAAGCCGGTTGAACCAGATATCACCTATTCAGCAAATCTGATTTTATTTTATACTATAGTATCTAAATGAAATCAGTTCAAAAGGCCACACCCTCTATAAATCATAATTTGTCTTGATCAATTCAAAGATGGAGTGAACTTCACGACTTCTTTCTTTTAGATGACTACCATTCGAGAGTTAGGTGGCCCGACATTATTATTGATGAAAAATTCAATACCAAGACTGGATTAAGAATGATCCTTTATTAAAGGTCATACCATTATCTCAAAATATTATAATATTCTTGAAAGTCATCAGGTGAATTTCAAACTATGATGAATGAATATATTAATAATATTGCTCCTAGTCCTAAACAGTAATACGCGAAATAGTAAAGTTTTCCTCTGTTTATGATATTTATTAACAGTTTGATTGTTAAATACCCAATTATTGCGGAGGATAAAAATCCAACCATGTAAGAAGAAAAGGGGATTTCTCCTATCGCAGATAGCTGTGTAGGATCCATTAGAACAAAATCAAATACAGAGCCACCTACAATGGATGGAATGGATAACAGGAATGAAAACCTGACCAATTGAGTATGATCAATCTGTCTTATCATTCCTAAAGAAATTGTAATACCGCTTCGAGAAATGCTTGAGAATACAGAGAATCCCTGAGCTACTCCGATTAATACAGCGTCAATCTTACTGATATCTCTTGAACCTTTCTTAAAATATTTAGTGATATAAATGAATATACCACTTATCAGAAATCCTATAGATAATAGAAAGAAATCATAAAATGAAAATTCGAAAAAGGACCTTAGTGCAAATGCGATAATTGCGGTTGGAATGGTTCCAATTATGATAAGCACCAATAGTTTTCTATATTCTTGGACAGCTTGCAAAGACATGGAGCGAGAATAGAAAACAGACTTGAAAATCATTAACAACTCAGTTCGATAAAACCCTATGAGACCCGCTAGAGTTCCTATATGAAGAATCAAATCAAAGAAAACAGGTACATGAATATTAAGTAATAATTGGGTTAGTGCCAGATGTCCTGAGCTAGATATTGGCAACCACTCAGTTATTCCCTGCACTACTCCCAAAATTAAAGATTGAACGATATCCACCGTCATTTTTTGTCTACTGGGTGATACTGAGTACTCATTTGCTATAAAATGTTTACATAATTCACATTACGTTATCGCCAAAAATAGATAATTCTTTGACAACGATTTGTACATGGGTAAAAAAATTTTAGTTACCGGGACTACCGGCATTCTGGGAAGTGAAGTTGTAAAGCAACTCTCTAAAGACGCCTCAGATAACAATATTAGGGCATCAATTCATTCATTTGAAAATAAGCAAAGTACGATATCCAGGAGTTGATGCAATCTTTTTAGGTGGAACTTATTTTTAGTAAAGAAATAGATGGGTTGAAAATCAGCAAATATTATTTAAGGTCATAATTGTACTGATTACAATTACATCCAAGTTTCATGCATGGGTGTTTATTATTATCCTGGCTTTCATAATATAGATGATTTTCCTTTGTATGAAAACAATTCATACAGGGTTTATATAGTTCTGTGCTGCTTCTACTGGCCATTGTATTTATCAATATAGATAACCAAAATTTCAATAGATTTCAAGCTAATATAATAGTTATGACGATTTCCAATAGAAATCTCTTTTTAACAATTTGACTAATCGACGAACAGATTTCCGACATATGAGGTTCGGATCAGCCTAGGATCTTATATACAGACCACAGTCACATATAAAATAGTTAAAATTGATTCCATTTATTACCGACTATGGCCAGCTTATTTCTAAGTTACAGTATTATTAATATGCGTGATCGGAGGTTCATCAAATGTGTGTTTTTTGATGAAATAAACAAGGGTAATTAGAGAACCGAACAAACTTACGAGCAAAAGTTATGAATACTTATGACGGATTATCTTATTGGTTAGTTCTTCTATTTCCTGTAATAGTAACACAAGATAGGAAATGGGAAATGTGTGATTGATTTTATTATTATTTATTTAAGTTCTTATCAAATACAAAAAATACTTTGGACAGGCTAGGGTTAGATCAATTGGTCTTCCAGTACCAATCCCCTATCCAAAGTGTAATAATGCCGCTGAGATAGAGAAAACTATCAATATAGATAAAGTCATACAGACTATTATCATTATACTAAATAATCTAAATGAAATATAAGATTTTCAGAGTTTACCAATACCATAACACGGTTTATTAAATCCTAAGGTAATTGTTATCTTTGTGCGATGCTTTAAATGTGAAGTAGAGTTTGTTCCTCAATTTCTAAGCTGCGAACCAACTTACAATATCAATACACACTTATGGCACAAGTTATACCATCAATATTGTCCAAAATGTCACACATACATTGTAGGAATTTATGAATATAGTATCAATGAGACCATGTTTCCTGATATATCGATATTAGAACAAAGGCTGAAAATACATGGATGTAATCACACAGGTACTGAGAACCAACAATTGAATTCTAGTCTTTAAAAGTCTACCTCAATAAAATACACATTTTAGATGATGTAAAAGGATAGGTTATGAGGATCTTAGGTAGAGGTCATAGCAAGCCCTCAATCCTATCCTTTGGTCAAGTAGAGCGATTATATTAGAGCCTCACATTATGTAACACACTTTAACTTTTATCCTTTTACTAAAGTATCTAAATGAAATATGATGTTTCTAAATCTTAAATTTGATAGTCCTGCATTTACAAAATGATCCCGCACAAATTTATCTAAATGTTGGATAATAATTTATGGAACAATAACAAGCTTAAAAACATAGTCAAATCTTATTTAAACGGGATCGTATGTACTAGTTTTTCTAAGCAACTAACATAATATTTTCATTCCATACTATTCTCTATTCTTTAGATTAGCTTACTTTAGTATTCTAAGCTTGGAATATTTTGGGGAACAACATACTTCCACGACAGAGAGCGTTGTAAAAACTTGATCATTATTCTGATTTGTCAAAGAATAGTCTTATCCCTAATAATTATTACCTTAATCAATAAAAAACGATAACAAAGAAATAAAATTATTTCTTCTTGGCCTCGTATAACCCAAACATATTGTTTTCAGTATCCAAAAATACGACGATATAACCCATATCAGGAATTTCTGTTTTCTGCATTACTATCTTACCACCCGATTGTTTTATCTTAGAAGTATATTCATCTACAGAGGAAACGGTTACATAATTGGTAACTGCTTGTTGTGGAGATTGACGCTTCATCAATCCGCCTCCAATACCTTTGTTTCCTTCATCATCCTTTGTTTCAAACATGATATAATCCTGTGATGGATCAGCAGGGTTATTCCATCTTTGCATACTCCAACCAAACACCTCATTATAGAATTTTTGTGCTCTGTCTGTATCGTCCGCAGGTATTTCAAAATGTTGTACAGTTGGCATTTTACTGCAAGTCCCTCTCCGTCATAGTCGATTTTGATCCCTTAGTCATAATCACCATAGATTATTACTTATTTTATCCTTATTGAAAAATAAGTCATTAGTCTATATAGTGATAGGCTAGATCTCGCTAAATAATCGGATTTTTTGGAGATTTGTGGGCCTATTCAATTATTAATCCGGCGAAACAAGGTTTATCTTTGTAGAAATCGAAACCCATAACAACAATTAGTCTCAAACAGACTATCTGAAATTGAGCGATCTCCTTATGGCTCGGTAATGTTAACGTAAAAGCTTTAGCAA
>WHSX01000027.1:11804-14551 GCA_009379865.1 Candidatus Nitrosocosmicus sp. | reverse complement strand
TGAAATTGAGCGATCTCCTTATGGCTCGGTAATGTTAACGTAAAAGCTTTAGCAATCCTGTGCTTCTATGAAACATGATTTGTCAAACAAGAAATAGAACGAGACTGGAGGATATGATCTATTCGATACATCTCTGTATTTTGACGGTTTTTTTTTAAAAAGAACTTCTAAAGCATTGTCCATATTTGTCAAGAGAAGCCATCCCCCAATAAGGGACTTGATATAAAAGTATCAACCTCAAAAGATATCTTCAAGAAGGAAAGAATGATAACAGAATTTATTATTGATGAGACAATAATCAATGTTGGGTCCGATTACATCTGGCTATGGGACGCAATGGAACCTAAAAGCAGGGAAATTCTCGCGATTTTACAAAAATATCCATTAAAAAAACATGCTCATAATAGAGAAATTCATTTCGGGCTTGGTGAAGATACATGGCCAATTTGACAACCTGTTTTGGTAAATAATCATAAATAATATGCATCTGTTAAATCACGGCTCAAAGTTCTAAATATCAAATTATGTTTGAATTTCAATTATATGTATTTAGTGTAGAAGACGCCTCCCATAACATATTTTAACCAAATTTGAGTTTCTTGTAAAGTTCATAATGTTCGGCTTTCCACTTGGGCTTGTATTTTTTACATTGTGTGCACGACAACAAGGCTATGGAGAAAGTCTATTTTTCGAGCATGATTACTCCTTCTCATAATTTTTTTTATATAAAAAACTATACCATAACTTTATTAATTTTTTTTAAATAATTCGCAACTTTTCATTCAGATTTTCGTTTTGAAGAGGTTAAATTCATAATCATCATTTTCAGGATTATCATTCTGGTTGATCGAAGGTCAGAATCTTTCAAAAAGATTGAAAAACTTAAACGAATAGCAGTCTGTGGATTCTTCCTCCCTCCCATAATTTCTTGTGATGCCTATCAAGATTGGGAATTTAGTTTCAAAGTCAATGCATGTATTTATTCCAACCTTTGAGTGATGAATTGGTCGCCAGCGAATACCTGAAATCACAATGAAAATTAATGTGGGGTTATATATTCATGTCAAATCCCTCAAGCTTGCAGGTTCTTAATCTTGGTCACCACATTCATTCTTCTTTTGAGAAAAGTATCATTGAAAGGACTATGCAATACATCAAGGACAGAACCGAGGGATTTGATGACCATTTTCCATGTAGAAAAATGAATTGTAAACTAAAGCATGTTAAACAATGGCTCGATTTATTTGCAAGCATGCATAACAGCAATATCGTGACTCCAGAGCCCTCCTTATTATTGTGGTCTTTAGATCGAATATCGGCGATTTGAAGTGATTCTGAAATCCATTGGTCTATCTTTATGAGCAAATCTAACTGTTCCTATTGAGGCAAATAGAATCACGAGTTGGCTGGTATACCAAAAATCACTTTCTTAACGTATTGACTTCTATTTATGAAATAACCAAGAGTTTGTTTGATCCCTCATCTATTCATAACAATAATTAACGTTCGTTTACACTTATCTAAATAGAAAATAGCAACTGTACTATAGTAAACATTATGATTTGCTTTGAACCTCAAAATACACGGAGATAATCCAAGTAGGTGCTCAATGCGAATAGTCTTAAAGAAATAAAGGACCAATTTGATTTGTTTAATAGAGAATAATAGAATAAAAATGGATTCTGAAGAGGAAATAGATAAAAGATACAGAATCGGTTGACATGCTATTCTATACTGCCAATCACAAACTTGAAGAAAACGAAGTTCCACTAATTAAATAAGTATAGATAGGTTTAAGGAATTTGTCGTTAATTTGTAGGGTAGAAATCCATGCGATATAGGGATACATCCTATCACTGTACAATATGAAACGAAACGAAAATGATACAGAATTTGATGGTTATACCTAGAGTGGAAAACCGGGAAATACTCGATGTGAATAACTAACAAATAATAGCTAACAAAAAAAGATAAAAATTAGCTAGTAGAGTTGATATGGGTAGAGATAGGATTACCTTCAAAAGTAAGAGAATCCAACGTTTCTTGGTTGAGGTATACTACTTCTTCAGGTAATGGAACATATCCTATGGGTTCTGCAAATTGCTGTCCTTCATTTATAGCCCATTTAATAAATTCGACGAGTTTTTGCGCTTTCTCCTCTGTCGTAGATGGATTTTCGCTTAAGTCTTGGGGCAATAACAGGTATGAAAAGCTGGAGATTGGATAAGATTCAGCGCCTGTGGGGTTTGTGAGTGAAATATTTTCCCATGTTTCATTTCCGCCCGGTAATGTTGCTCCTGCTGCACTTACTGCGGCCACTACTGCCGCTACTGTGGAATTAACGTTTGGCATGATAAAATTACCTTCTTGATTTTGGACTGCTGCATAATCTGTATCAGTGCTTAAAGCATAAGCTAATTCTATATATCCAATAGAATATGGAGACTCTGCAATTGCTGATGCTACTCCTTCATTTCCTTGTCCACCAATACCGGTAGGCCATTGTACTGATTTGCCAGTCCCTATTTGTTCTTCCCATTCATCGCTTACTTTAGATAAATAGTCAGTGAAAACAAACGTGGTACCTGAGCCATCAGCACGATGGACTGTATTTATATTTTCTGAGGGTAAAGTAACACCCGGATTTAGTTCTTGTATTCTTTGATCATTCCAAGTTGTAATATTTCCTAGAAATATATCAGCTATTACCTCACCTGTAAGGTTAAGAGGAACATTTACATCGGGAA
>WHSX01000027.1:0-11572 GCA_009379865.1 Candidatus Nitrosocosmicus sp. | reverse complement strand
AGCTCCAGCTCCGTTGATTACTACTTGTTGTGCATGTACTGAATTTACTTGTAGCGTTACTAATAACGAAATAGCCATTAGTGAAATACCTAATATGGTATAGTTAGTGAAAGTTTTCATTATACTATCTACAGCAGAATTATTATTAATCATTTACTATATGTATAAGATATACTATATAGAACATACCAGTTTACTATAAGAAATAGTTATATAATTTATATGATATGAAATCATGATAATAAATTTCCAGTATTATCATTCTAAAGCTACTAGCGATAGGATCAATATTAAGAACAGCTGCAGTTAACACAATAGTATTGGCCCAAGAAAATATGAATATGAATAATTTCTCTACAAGTTCAAAATACAACTGAAATAACTGACACCAGGATGAGATTGAATAGTAATACTATGATGGGCGATATTGTGACTCGCATTAGATAACGATATAAATCATTTTTGTAATCGTATTCTCAAATAGGAAACTGTATAATATTTGATTTATTTAATATTTGTATTAAATTGTTAAGTTAATATAATAATATACTCTAGATAGGTGTGGTTGGCTGGATTAATTGGACTACCAGTACCAATCCCCTATCCAAAGTGTGAGAAGCCGTTGGAATAGAGAAAACTATCACTGTATGTAAATACATTCAGATTATTATCATTATTCTAAATAATCTAAATGAAATACGATACACTAAATTCTGCATTTACAATGATCCGTACAAATTTGATATGCTAGAAGCGTTACAAAAAATATAGATAGTATGATAACCAATGAAAATGAGCGAATGTCCATTCGTGGATTAATCTTTCAAGATCTCTCTATGTTCGTTAAAATAATGCACAAGTAAATTCCTAGTAAATTCATCTAGATTCAACTTATCCTTATGAAAGGATATTAAGCCGTGACTTATTATCCAATTCATATCATCTACGAAACGTTCGAAACTTAGTCTATTTTCTTTTAGACTCGGGTCATCAAATATTTTCTTATAATTCATCCATTGTCCAATGCGTATTTTTAGAATCGTAGTTGACATGCAACTGATTGCAGACAATTAGTATTTCTCTAAGTTTAAAATATATGATCTATTGTTAAAATATACAACTACCTTATATTTGAATTGGGCATGATTATACACACAGGATACTTGATTTCGCATGAAAAGTAAAGGCTACAATCATGTCATAAGTGTAATAGTAATGCGGGGATGTTAATACCAACATTCCGATAAACTTGACGACGGTTTACGACATTATGATACACAAAAGCATGAGAAAGTTACACCAGGTGGACTTCCAATTGATGCCTTTATCTTTGATAGAAATAACTGTTTATTTCGGTCCAACAATTCACAAATATTCAATACTTAGTACTGGTTGTTATGTCATAAACTTTAAAATTGTTGGATAGATAATTAATTGTGATCTTTTTCTTGAGATATTTTTTGATTGCAATTCCACTACATTCTTTTTCCTAATTGAATGAAATCTTTTGTTGTAAATAACGTTTCTATAATTAATCATATCTGAGTGATTCCATATTATTTGATATTTTGCCATATGAATCATTTATCTGCATGGTAACTAAGAGATACAAATAACTACATGTTAATGTATTAATCATTGATAATCGGATTTTAATCAAATAATTTTTCACAATTCATAAATATATTAGGAAATTACTCACTGTAATGAAACAAAATAACAACAAATTAATAATCCTCTTAATAGGAATCTTGTCAATTAGTTTGATAATGACGGGCCTCACGAGTAATGTGTACTCTATAAAAGAGAACAATGTCGTCCAATCTTTAGGTCAATTATCTTTCTCCAATCAAACAGCAGCTTGTGAATCAGAAAACGATACTGCCCTATCGTGCAATAACGTTGCCCTCGAATTCAATGGCAATGATGGAAATAACGCCGCCGGACAAGAATAAAACTAATAATACATGTCTTTTTTTGTTTTCTAGTTCATTTCTAAATTTATATTCCTTGTCGGGTTATTTGTTAATGGCTTTGGACTGAGACGCATTATGAATAAGAAATAGTAAGTATAGGGAATAATTGATTCTTCACGTAGTAATTATGGGATTTGAAGGCTCTGTTCATTTAGCGTCAAGTCTATAGCTTGAAGATGCTCTATTCCTTTTATGATTACCAGAAACAGAACACCTTCAAAGTATGTTTACTATGGGTTGCATTTGTACTTTTCAGGGTTGTCGTTAAGGAGAGCATCGGAAAGATTATCACAGTTGTACAAGAGAAATCACGTTTCCATTTGGAATTGGATTCAAAAGTATCATGTTAGAAGAATCTCGTCGAAAAGAAAAAGGATTTCAGAATACATAGTTGACGAGACATTGCTCAAGGTTGGTTCAGAATATATATGGCTCTGGGTTGCAATAGAGCCAGAAAATAGGCAAATACTCTCGCTATCCATATCTAAAGAGAGAAACATGTTTGTTGCAGAGAGATATCTTTCAAGTTTAGTCAAAGTACATGGAAAGCACCCCGTTTCTACAGATGGAGGCACTTGGTACCCGATGGCTTGTCGATTTATTGGATTAAAACATCATATCCATTCCTCATTTGAGAAAAGCCTGATAGAGAGAAAGATACAGTATATCAAAGATAGAACAGAAAGTTTTGATGATTACTTTCCTTGTAGAATAAAGAACTGTAAACTAAAACATGTAAGAAATTGGTTGAATCTTTTTGTAGACTATCACAACAAGGAGTTAAACCGTTAAGTGAACAGGGCCGATTTGAATAATAGGATAGTTTTTTAATATGTTAAAGGTAATGTTTTCATGCGTGTCAATGGAGAGGAGAATATTCACAAAGTTTTGTTAATACTCAGACATGCGAAATCCAGTTGGAAGGATAAAAAAGTGGATGATCACGACAGACCACTTAACAATAGAGGCAGAAGAGAGGCCATCAAAATGGGAGAACACTTAAAAAAAATGAACATATTTCCGGATACTATCGTAACATCTTCAGCGCTTAGAGCTATTGAAACTACTAAATACCTGAGTAGATATTCTGGCTATAATAATCTCGTTGAAGTCAATTTTTCATTGCACCGAGGTGGTATTGACGCTTACATAAATGCCCTATCTACTGTATCAAATGACAAACAAAAATTACTGATCGTTGGACACAATCCCGATCTGGAAGAATTAACAGGCATTCTAATCAATAGAAAAATAAGGATACCAACCTGCACACTCGTTCAACTGAAATTAAATATTGAAAATTGGAAATCTATCGATCTGCATTGTAATTTTAGATCTGAACTTGTAAATCTTTGGAGACCTAAAAAAATTGAATAATGATTTAAGCATATTAGGTTCTTGCCAAGACGCCGAAATGGAAAACAAAGTATAGAAATTATGTGAATTTTTAGTCTTGTTTAAATATCGCTTTTGAGAGTAAATGGATAATGATTGCTCCATTCATCATCTTATCCTTTTGATAACCGGCATATTTATGGTAGTCTATTTATCAACTTTGAAATGATATAAGTATTCTAGTTATGTATATAATACTTAAAATAGTATAATAATAGTATAGTATTGTATGTTGGAATATTACTATATCCATTTTGATGTTAATACATATGTTGATAACTGTACTCAAAATATTAAAAGGGTTTATACAAAATTAGACAAGTATTTAGAAAATCCAACGGAAGAAAACATTCACCATATGCGAACATCACTACGAAGACTTCAAGCGACCTACCAGTCAAGTCCTAAACAAATTCGGAAAAAAAAGAAAAGCAAAGAATTTGCTAGTATAGGTAAAAGACTTTTCAAAATTAATAGTAATATACGAGATATTGATATAATTCTCGAAAAGTTGGCTAAGGAAGGCAAAATGCCTGAACAGCAATTAGAACATTATGAGAATCCCTTAGTTCAGAACAGAGAAAATCAACTTGAACAAGCTAGAACAATTGCTTTAGGTTTAAGAGAAATAGTTGTCCCTAATTTATACGACAAAAATAAGACTGATAAGAATTTTGAAGGAAATTCAATAAAAAGATTAGCAAAAGTCTCAAGAAAATTAAAGAATGGAATAGAAACGAGGATCCCAATCGTAATGGGCGACGACAGTAAAATCACGGAATTACATGAACTAAGAAAAGATTCAAAGAAATTGCGCTATTTAATCGAACTTGTAATAAATAAAGATGAGGATAATACTAGTAAAGGGAATACAAATGATGATACAAATGTATTAATTGACAATAATAATCACAAGATCCTCGAACACCTTGAAATAATTCAAGGGATGCTTGGTGATATCCACGACTATGATATTGCCCTTGATTATTTGAGGCAACACCAAGCATCCAATAATCCACTAATTACAAATACAATAACAAATATTATGAAGGTACGAAAGGTAAAATTTAATGATTTCGTTAATTATGGCAAATCTACAAGAACATTAGTGGTAAATGGTGGCTTATAATATAGTGTAAAATAAACAATTTAGTAAAATATTATGAACCTAGCAAGAAGAAAGAGAAAGACAAGAATACCTGCTAACTCTTCCTATGATATTACATAAAATGCATAGGCCATCTTTCTATAATTAATCTAAACTTGAGAGTGCTGGTGAATCTTATTGGATAAGACAGAATTGACAAGAATCAAACACGATCAATTGTAAAGGTATCATTTGCCTATCACCTCATAAAGCAACAAAACAATATCGAAATTATTAATATTGGATCAGCGTGTAAGGATGAGGTAGATTTTGATATTATCTTTTGGTATTCTAGGAAATAAATAACATTCTACAAATATACCTTCCTATATCGACTATAAGGTATGATCAAAAACAATGATTGAGGAAGATCAAATCCATTCTACAAACTGGATACAATTGCATTTTGGGTGATCACATAAAAGACTATTATTTTGTTTTCCCACGTTATATCGATGATTAAATCTTTGATGAAAGCAACCCATGCATAATTTACCTTCCTCTGGATATAAATTTGTGCTCTTGTTCACCATGAATAAGCTATCTCGATAAAGGATTTAACGATTGTCCTAATAGTTACCATGTACATTATAGAGAGATATGCTTGCTTACAACTGAGCATGTACGACTATTACAGCAAACTAGAAATCAAAATCTTTAGCTGTGAATCAGGTGAAAGTGAATTTGGTACGAGAAAAACATGATGGTAAATTTCATGGCCATAAAGAGAAAATACGATATCTATATTCACTCTAGAATTTAAGATTATGATCGATTTTGTTGATTGGTACATACACATAATAAGGAAATAGCAATAAAATAACAATCACAAGAATCAACTTCGTATCGCTGTGAAATCGTATCGAATCAATAATATAAATTAGCATCATATAGATAAACCAGTCTCTTTCATTGTACCAAGTTTATCTTATTTGAAGGCATTTCATCCATTCAATTGTTTAATAAGCATCATGGAAAACCATATCATAAATTATCTAAAAGTCTGTAGATTAATTGATTGTTATAATTATTTCCACGACGAAGAACACAACTCAAAATGTCCTCAATCCTACAATTAAACTTTGGTACCATTATTCTTATTTTGATTAAGAAATTCACTAATTTTTGATTGAATTTGGTCATAAATATCTTCAATGTGCTTATCACCATCGATATCAATAAGTCCATATTTTTTTTGCATGATAGCAAACTCTTTCTTCAACAAATACTGATATTTAATAAAGGAATCAAAAATATCTGCCGATATGCCTAGATCCGCTCCCGATTCATAATAATCAAGGGATTTATTCTTTTTAAATACTCTATGTATCAGATTATATGGATCCACATTTAGATAGAAAATAAGGTCTGGTTTGATCGCAAAACTATGCAATTGATGTAACCAATTTTTATTTATTCCTCTAACTGAGCTTCTCGCAATAAGTGTGTAGATATATCTATCAGAAATTACAACAAAACCAGCTTTAAGTGCAGGAATTATTTTATTTTCTAATTGATCTGCGAAATCTGCTGCATAATAAAGTGCCATAGTTCTTCTCCCGACCTGATAGTTTCGTTTTGCTTCGATTATTCCCTTTGATATGAGATCAGATCTTTTTAATCCGGCATTAACTACTGCATGTCCTTCAGCCTCTAATTTCTCGGTTATCTTTTGGATTTGAGTACTTCTTCCCGAAGCATCCGGCCCTTCAATTACTATGAACGATCCATGAATTTCAATGTCTTTGAGATATTTTATTCCCGAATGGTTAATAAATTTAATTTTATTATTGCTTTCGCTATCATTAGCAGAAGATTTTTTCTTTATTAATGTTCTTGTGGCCATTTTCTATTCCCTAGTAACCTTTTCCAATATTATTCAAGTATCTGTCCTTGAATCTGATTTTTCAACTTTAATGTCCTCAATACGTGTCTTCTTACATTATTTTGTTGTTTTTCTATATCAAGTGTTCCGTCAATTACTATAAAATTTTCGTCATCAACCATCGATTCATATTCATCAACTATTCTTCCCTGAAAGATCCTATAGCTTTCATATTCATCTTTACTCAAACCTAGATCCATCCCAGCTTCATAGTGTTTCAGCTTTGGTCTTCCAGAAATAATTCTATTTACTGCTGTTTCGATTGGTACCCTAAAATAGAAAGTAAGATCAGGTTTTCGAGCATAACTGTACATATTCCTCACCCAAGATTTGTCACACCCTCTTACTGTATCCCTTGCTAAAGCGGTGTAAATATACCTATCTGCAAGAACGATATACCCAGCTCTCAGCAAAGGGTAAATATTCTTTTCGTATCGGTCAGCAAAATCGGTTGAATGTAATAGTGAAAAAGTCATTGGAGTCAATCTTGCTTTTTTTTTCCCTTTGGAGGTAATTTCTCTCACGGTCTCCGAAGAATTCCATTCTGTAAAAAAAACATCGTATCCTTTAGAGTTTAACCATCTATCTACCAAATGAATTTGAGTAGATTTGCCTGACCCGTCAATACCTTCAACTACAATAAGAATTCCCGATTCATCATTCTTAACATTATTAGGATTATTTTCAATTACTTGCACTACAATCACCATGAATGTACAATTTAACAAAATCAATAAACATTAGAATATTCATAAAGATTCGTTTCTCAACTTAACATAATTTCGGATATATTTATTGTGTTTGATAATATTATATATAGAACATGTTTTGTAAAGTTTTCCTAAGTGAATCATATATTGTTAATGCTAGTCTATTGGAAATTAAATACTTCCAATACTTCCGGGGAAGAGCCATTGTACAGATACTCGTTTAGATTGCCAAACATGAATACATCATAGAACAAAACAAGCTTTGACAATAATTTGTCTTTTTTTTGGCCGAACATGCGAAAGAAAGTAATAGGATATTGAAAAACAAGACATCCTGAATATACGATCGCAATTTGAGTACGTATGCTCGATAAGAAAACAAAGCCTGCTTTGAATTCCTCGTAAAAATCAAATTATTAGTTTTTGATCCAAAATAGTTAAGAGATACATCTTCAGTCCTATTCAACATAAGGAAAAAAAAGAACAGATAAAGATTTTTTTCTTGGATTAATAACCGCAAACATAATGGGCATAAATATCCATGGGGTATCCAATAGACGTATACAAGCATTAGAATTTGACTAAACTGATGCTCTTAACTTTACTCAAAGAAAAAATAATTTAGCTTAAAAGTATCATAACAATAACTATGTCGTGGCAAATTCGTTATATTATGATATTATTATATTTCAAAGTTTTTTTAAATCATCGGAAGAAAATATTTTGATTATCAATATGCTGTAGAATGCAATAAATTACATGTGGATCCCCTACAAAAACCTTTTCTAAATAGTTTAAGACATTTGAGTGGAAAATTATTTTATAATACTTTTCTCTGTGATCCTATTATGCCAAAAGTAAATTTTTTTGAAATCCCTTTCGACGATGCTGAAAGAGTGACAAAGTTCTATTCCAAGGTCTTTGGATGGGAAATTGAAAAAAATACTTCAGCTGGGTTTGATTATTACTTCATACATACCAAGGACGATGATAGTGATGATACGCACTGGGAAGCATCATATTCAGGGGGCATGATTAAAAAAAGAGAACCCGCAGACCACACTGTGATATATGTAGATGTTCCTTCCGTAGAGGAGTACGCCAAGAAAGTAGATGAAAATGGTGGGAAAATATTAGTTCAAAAAACAGAAGTCAAAGATATGGGATATTTCATTTATTGCGAAGATTCAGAACAAAATAGGTTCGTTTTATGGGAAGGCATGTAATTTAAGAGAATGTTTTATCTAATATTGTAATTGAACAAAGTTAAATAACTTATAAATTTCAAAGAAATCCTTTCATAAATTTTCAACCAAAACCTACAATGAGGTAACAATACTTACCATAACTATATAGAACCATTTAAAACATGTTGACAAGTAATAAAAGACATCCAACATTAGCATTTATAGAATGAAAATTATTGTCATTCCTAATTTGTTGTTTCAATATATCAGATTAGAAGAGCTCGAAGATTCACCAGAGGAAAAGGAAAGTCATGGAAGGCATAAGATAGAGTGCATTAAATGTGGTTTTAAGATGGGCGAATATATTGTCGGAAATCTCAAATGTTTTAAATGTGGTTCAGAACTAGATTATTAACAGCAATCGGGTTTCTTGTTAATAAAATACAATTTGATTCGTTTTATAGTGTCTTCTAGCAAGCCTTGGTATAAAACCTCATTAAGCAGCTAGAACTAAAATCACACTAAATTCAGCCGGAATTCACCGCTAGATTTTCAGGGCATTTAAGGTGCAAATAATAAATTTCCGATCATCTGTAGGGGATACGAATAACGATTCTCTAGATTAGAATCATATGACAACCGCAATATGTCCTAAAAGGATTGAATCACTTTAGAGCCACATTAAAGAAGGGTTCATTGTGCATAACATTCAAATGAATTAGTAATATACTAAATATTGATTAATTATTGGGGTATAAAGATCAAATGGTGACGAAAGAAGACATCTGACAACTTTAATTCAGATGGATGTCACTCTATCTACCTCGAGGGAATTTGGTGAATATGGAAATACCAAATACCAGATAGATAAAATTATGACATTTATTAGAGTGCTATATTATCTATCAACAATAGATACAAAACATACTTCAGTGAGACTAGAGGCATGATCTTACACGTATTCATGGAGACGATTACGAAGAAAGGGTAGGACCGTATATTTCACACATTACTTGCAAACCTGCCCTTTCTTTTGTTAATATTTCGCCTACATGACTAACGTTTATTCTAATACGTTTAGCATTTAAATCAGCGATAATTTGATAATAATGATATATCGAGTCATAAATTCCCCGTGCCCAATACCATGATGTGTTTGGCAGGAGGACCGTAAATGAAGGAAAAGAAAATATGGGTTTATAGGTACTATACATTTAGTGAGTGAAATTGAAACTCCGATTTTAATTTTGTTAAATGATACCAATTTAATAAAAGAAAAAATTAAGAAATTGATTAGCACAAGTGGATATAAGACAACAGAAGCAGAAACAGTTATCATACATGATGAATACTATGACACACAAAGCAATGTTTTAAAAAAGAATAAAGCCAATTTACGAATCAGATCTACAAATAATAAAGGCATCAAGATTACACTAAAACAGGAAAAGGAAAAGAATAAATCATATTTTGATAGGCTTGAGATAGAAAAATCCTGGTCCTACCCATTCTACGAAGAATTGCTTAACAATATGGAGTCAATTAGCAATCAGTTTCATAATTCAGGAAATAAATATGACGATGATCCAAAACAGACTTTTAACAGTTTGGGATTAAATATTATCTTAAAAAAGGATACAAAAAGATTAATTACAAATGCAGTAAATGTCACAACAAGCCAAATAGAATTTGAATTTGCATTCGATTACGTTTCAATTTTTGTAAAACCTAAAAATTGGATTAGTTTCTTAGAACTTGAAATAGAATCAAAAAATAAAGGCAATCAAATCAAGATCAATCAATTTGTCAATGATATAGTTAAAGATGAGAATTTTAGACAATGGTCACATAATAAATTAGAAACTGGGTTAGTTGCAAAACGCCTTTACGAGAAAGACGAACTTGAAATAATTAAAGACTATGATAAAAATTATGTTCTAACTAGAAAGGGTCTTGAAAAAATAGAATCTTATCTTAATAATGCTGACTTCTAATATCCATAGTTGATCGAAGATTCATACGGAACTTGAAAAACTTGTCAAAAAAATTAAATTAATCAATATCGCGTTATCAAATTGGCCTCCTCCTTAAGTCTTAAAGAATGATGTCTTGATTTTCTCTTCCTTAATAATGAATTACAACAATAACATCTACGAGCATCAGAATTATATCTGATTCCACACATGGAACATTTTGAATTAGCGGTATCTTTATAAGATCCTTTTATAGGTTTTTCTTTCGCGCATTTACCTTTACAGGGCATAAAATGTAATGTTTCTTAACATTGATATCCTTTTCTTTCTATATTTCCCGTTTTTTGTTATGAAAATGATTGATGAAGAGATAACAATTACATTCTGATATTCAAATCCAGAGTAAAAAGATTTGATTTTGTCAATCTGTTTCAACAATATTTAGAAAAGTCTTTATGATTACTAAATTAGTATTTGTTTTGAAAATAACATACATTTCCCTTGATGATAGTACATTCTAAGATCTCAATCTCAATAAATAATTTCCCATAGTAGTTTACCGAATTAGATATAATAATGAAAGTGTATTTGATTTTATGACCTGTATTCATTTATATCTATATAAAAATTATAGAAAAGAATTATATGGATACCTATCTCCTAAAAAGCATTTAAAAATATGGTACAATGGGGATATTGAATCACTGGTTCAAGTCTTTGATCCCTCTTATACAAGAAGCGGTTACAAAGTAAAAAAAATTACAGGTATTGCGCCTCTTAATAAGGGAATACATAACGATCTTTCTTTTTGTAATTCAGATGGTCATATTGGATTCTCATCCATCTCTGCTTCAAATTCAGGTATCATAATCTGCAAAAAAAGTATGGAAGGACTAGTACATCCAAAGAATGAAAATAATCAGGTTTTTATTTTTGTTGATAATCCCAGATTAACTTTCATAAAGATTATAAAAAGAATGAAAAACACGCAAGAACCGGTAAAGCGTATATCCAACAGTGCAGTAATATCAAACTCATCAAGGATTGGAAAAGATTGTCATATAGAAGATTTTGTAGTAGTTGGAGATCATTGTATTATCGGCGACAATACAATAATATCCTCAAGGGTGGGATTACAGAATACTATTATCGGCGACAATTGTCTGATTCAATCAGGAACTACCATAGGGGAAGACGGTTTTGCCTTTGAAAGAGAGACAGAAACATCAGAATTAGAAAAATTCCCCCATTATGGCAAGGTCATAATTAAGAATAATGTAGAAATTTTCTCAAATTGTT
>WHSX01000279.1 GCA_009379865.1 Candidatus Nitrosocosmicus sp. | reverse complement strand
AGTTCCAAGACAGGGTATTGATACGGATGCAAGATGGGGATTTAGTCATACCAGAGGTTGGATATTTGGATACAAACTACACATGGTTTCAAGCACTGGTTCTACTTCTGTTGGTGTACCTCTAACAGCTGAGATTACAACAGCCAATGTACCTATCTTCTCAAATACCTTAATTATACCGATAATAAGAAATTGATAGTATTCTAAAGTCGATCCTTCTGATTTGATAGTTTATATCATGGGATTGGAGCACTACTACTAATAATGCCAAATAATGACCATTTTATCCTTGAAAGACAATTCAAGATATATCACTATTATTCTATGGTTACAGTATCAGCTATAAAAAATGATACTAGTTCTTCATTGTTTTCATATCCTATAACCAGTTTCCATGTTGAAAATCCATCATCTAGATTTGGTATCATAAAGAAATCCGTATTATTGAATTTGAAGTGATCCAAAAATACTCTGGCAAATTCGCTTGAATCAATTCCTATAATATTTCCGTTTTCAATATTGCTGTCAACTAAATATATATCCAAATCGTCGTAGGCTTCTCCACCCTCTCTAGAAAATACAAATATTTCACCTGGCTCTAGAACCACGTTATTTGGTTGTTGGAGATTATTATAATATTCTGTAATATCATTAGTATCGTCATTTTCTATAATCTCATAATCAAAGTCAATAATAATCTCTTTATTATTATTTGATAAAGTTACAGTACATGGAGTCTGCTCATTAATTCCAAGAAAGTCTGAACTAGTACCACCTAAAGTATTACATACAGCACCGCCATCGTTCGAAAAACTTGAAATATTGCCTAATGTTTTGTTTGATGCAAGACTTTGTAATACATTAGAGTCGATTTGTATTTGCCTTTGGTTTTCGTTTAAGGGGATAATAGAAACAAGTTTATTGTTATTATTTGTTGTAGAGTCTGAATTGTTTAATGCCAAATCAATTGAATTTGAGTTTATTCTAGACATGTTATTGTTCATATTTGCCATATCATTTGTTTTGGTTGTATTGGAACTGGCCCAAGCGTAGAAATCGTTGGAGGGGATCGATAAAGTTAGCAGAATCAAAGAAATAGTTAAAATTCCTACTTCAAGTAGAGATGATTTGCAATTACTAATCTTTACTATTGACACAACAATTAATGGTTAGAGTACTACTTATAGTGTTTGACATTGATTCCAAATAACGATGATATCGAGATTTAGAAAGGAACAAACATAAAAAAAAACTATTTAAAATAATAAAATAATAAAATAATTATATGATTTAGTATTTAATCCAAATCATGGAGCAATAAGATACAGAATCTTTTAATTGGTTTGAAATAGTTTTGATGGTTTCAGTAGATATTTCTCCTCTTTCGACTCTGATTTTGCAATGAGAAAAATTTGAATAATTCATTTTCAAACCATGAAGTATTATCCTTATTCATTTATAATTTCTAATAAAAACAAATTACAATTCTCTAGGATAGAACCAGATCTGATATCTATGAAATCAAGAAATCTCTGTGGCCTTTTAGGGTATTACCGTTTTGATTCTTTGGAGTTCAAAGCGTACATGAATTATTGATATAGGGATAAACTAAGAGGACTTGTTTCCGTTCTTAAATTATCAGAAGGAAAAAGTGAGCTCATCCTTGCTACCTACAATATCATCCTGGGTCTTAAAAAAGGAAGATATATCGAACGGGCCAGGTGGGCTTCGAATCCTTTGGGTATATGGGAATTGTGACTTTTATTGGCATATCTCGATATACGAATAACTAAATGTTCAAATTCATTCATTTTCATGGTTATTTGTGATGGCAGAGTGAAAAACATACAAGCCTAGGATTAAACATTTTCTACTTCGAGACTCCAAGTCGTTTGAGAATAAACTATAATTATTCTAGTAAAAATGAGCAGATTGTAGGTATTTCAACCATCCTATTATACTTGGATAGTTATAGAATAGTATATGTGCCATTGCATTAATCCCGTTTATCATGATAATGATTTGAGAGTGCACCAATAATTAAAAAAAGCAAAAATAGTGATGCTTTTAATGACTTAGAAATCCTGGATTTAGATAGTCCAAGTATCGAAAAAAAAATACATTTACTAAAGTATTTCATGGTTCAGAAAATGCAAATAACAAAATCATAGAGTTTGTTAACAGATCCAATGAGAAGATTTATTCTTGTGTAAGTTCGTTTGCACCTTCTGTAATTATAGAAGTAGAAGCGATTAAGGATGCAAGAATTGCTGCATTCAAAAACAGAGGCGTGAAACTTAGATTTGTGACTGAGATAACCGCAGACAATTTAAAATATTGTAAAGAGATGCTAACATTCTCTGAAATTAGGCATTTAGAAGGTATAAAAGGAAACTTTGAAGTATCAGATGAAAAAGAATACGTGGCGATTACAACTCTTAATAAATCCCAACCCATACCTCAGCTTATATTTAGCAATGTACCTGAAATTGTAGAACAACAGCAATTCGTTTTTGATAGTTTCTGGCACAAGGGTATACCTGCAGAGCAAAGGATAAGGGAAATAGAGGAAGGAGTAATCTCTTCTGTTACTACTATTTTAAACGATTACAAGGAAGCAGAGAAAAAAGAATTTGAAATGATTAGAAGAGCCATTAATGAAATACAAATAATTTATTCTACTGCTAGTGCATTTCATCTTCAGGCGAAAAGGGGAGTACTTGAACTTTTGAAAGAAAAGGCTGACAAAGAAAAAAATCTTCGTATAAGCATTCTCGTGCCAATAGATTCTTCGATTAGAGAATCATTATCTCATCGACTTTTGACCCAGACCATTAACAACAATATTCAAATTCAAGACATTGCACCAAGCATCGACATTAAAATAAAATCATTGATGGTAGACAGAAAAGAAGCGATAGTTATTGAATTAAAGCATTTACAGAAAGATGATTCTACTGCTTCAATAGGCTTCTCTATCTATTCTAACAGTATACCAACAGTGTTATCCTATTCTTCTATATTTGAAATGATACATAGTCAAAGCATTTCTTTTGAAGAATTAAAACAACAGGGAGACATTAAAGATGAATTTATCAATACTGCAGCACATGAATTGCGAACTCCCACACAAGCCATTACAGGATATTCTGAAATGA
>WHSX01000278.1:1283-3181 GCA_009379865.1 Candidatus Nitrosocosmicus sp. | reverse complement strand
ATTCTACTAAAAGGAGATATATAGCTTAATTGAGGAGCAGTTATTCGACATAACATACTGGACCATAACTGTATCAAAATACATTATGTTAATTATTGGTACAACGAAGAGAGAATTTGTGATTGATTAAATATGGATTAAAGAAATAGTAATAAAATTGATTGAGATCTTGCATATATCCGATTGCAAATAAGGACTAGATCCTTAACATTTGATGATTTTAAGATCATCTCTATCTTCGTATTGGATTGATCATAATTCGGTGAGCAAATCATGACCCTCATCCAAAGGTAAATAAACACAATCATTAGATGTAATGGTTCTCTATCAGCAATCCAGTAATTAACCCTGATTAAACGAATAGATTTGGACCTATTCAAACCCTGCATAAATTGTTACCATATAAAGAAAGATCATTTGTATTATCAAAAACAAGATAATAATATTCATCCTAGTCTCACATTTGGATGTGTTTGTAATCAATATACAGAATAGATTATAATTATTTTTTAAAACAATCAATTTATTGTAGATATAGTTTCGATTTTAGCAGGATAACGTGATTCGTTGGGTTTAATTAATGTGAACAAGGGATGCTAGTTTGTGCACCTTTTTCTAGATTTACTAATGGATGTATGTCTATATTTCATCTAGATAATATAGGATAAGGCTAAATCATATCGATACATTATCTCTCATACTCTACGAGACGTGCTTCATAGAATGAGGATCGGGTCATGTGGCACACTGTTGCTTTCTAGTTACCCTATCCTTTTGTTATATTCAAATTTATATCTATTGATGTTACCTTATCATTGAAATATTCAATATGTTTTACGTACTTCAAGCACATGGCACCACAAAATAAATACAAAAAAGAATGACTTGACGATCTCTTATGATGATAACGATTACATCTACACATTGGGGCATAAAATAAATTTCCAAACTATTTACTCATTTCTATCTAAGATCCTAAAATTAAACTGAGAAACTCGATGATAAAAAGTTGGTCAAGAAAAGAATACTTTCAACTATCGATCTTTTATCGTGCCTTTAATTGTTTGGTTCTTCTTCATCTTGTTCCTCTTGCACCGAAAGTTGGCCTCTGATCTCTCCGAGAGGGAATTCAGAAGTTTGAATATTTACGTATTCATTTCCTTCGGTCATATTTCCAATTAAATCATTGATTGTTGCATCGGTCATTGGACCTTTCAAGTCTTCACTTGTAATGTTCCCAGCCAGATCAACAAGAGGTACGCCTATTGGATTTTTGGTTTCAAATAATGATACTACAACTTTGCCCTGCTCATCGCTATCTCCTTGATGAATTCCGATATGCTTAACATTTGTCAAGTCTTCTGCATGCAACTTATATTGTAAGGTTTCATTATTGCCAATCAGGGTAATATTACCAATGGCATTTGTGTTTGTAGGAATTGGTTGATCTTCGCCTGTTAATTCATTTACAAAAGTCTGGGCAAAGATATAACTAGGCGAAAGGAATGATGCCACACCTAACAGCGTGCTTCCTATTATAAACACAGTAAATATAGACTTGTAATCCATATGCTAAAAAATTGAATATCTGTTAATAAAAGTGGCTTATATACTTTATAACTTTCATATATGTCTATATACATCATTTATTCCCCTCAGATGGGGAAAATTGTAAGAAAGTTCGTCCCCTAAATCGAAACACCTGTTTTCAAGATCTGAATATGAGACCTAGTAATTATTGCTTTTTAATTTTTGACAAATTTGAATTTATCATGGGGAATAGGTTCTGAGATATATGAGCCGATCACCTTTCCTGCCCTTGTACCAGTTATCATTTTGATCTCTTGTTCCACATTCTACTGACAATAAATAAGAACACGATTATTATGATTAAAGAA
>WHSX01000278.1:0-1273 GCA_009379865.1 Candidatus Nitrosocosmicus sp. | reverse complement strand
CCAACAATAATCATCTATCTTTTTTTCAGTTCTCTATAAATTTACACTGTATGCGTTAAACCTTTTAATTACATTAGTTAAATTGATTAAAACCAGAATATTTAGTATGTCATAATCATCGACTATTTCACTCGTGTTCAATTTTTATCAGTGTTTAAACTCGTCTATCAAATACAATTCCATCGCATTTGTCAATCATCCAAATCATAATAATCATTGTGTCGTCTGATTGTTATTGTTATCCCTACTCTTTAATCACTTGTTCCACATTCTACTGACAATAAATAAGAACACGATTATTATGATTAAAGAAACATCTAATTGTATTAGTTTTAACAAAGTTAATTCTCCAAAAATTTGGATCAAAACTATGCCCATTATATTTCCGCCGATGAGGACGAGAAAGAGAATCTTGATAATATCTCTTTTTGTCATGTCGATACTTCTATCTTGTTTTTATCCGTCTCAATTGCTTTTCTTAATACCTTATTAAAATCATCGGTTGTGTTCTCTTTTGTCCATTACTCTATTGGTATTTCTAATGAATAAAACTATTTATTTTTTGATCTTGAACATGTTAACATACATTTAGATTGCAAAATGATCAACTCTTGATTGCAAAAGAAATGAAAAAAGTTTGAAAAATAGAAAATTTTGAAAGTGCGTTTGAGTTTTAGTTTATGGTGTTATTGTACTATTGCTCATATCGGTAGAATTGTACATTTCCATGGTCATATTGTCCATTTGATCCATCGGTATTGACATGTTGTCCATTCCCATGGTTATGTTTTCTTGAGCCATAACGGATGAGTTTATTGATCCTCCCGTAGATAATATAGATCCAACAGCTAATGCACTAATAATTGCAAACACTAAATATTTGTTCATCATGATTTATTAAGAAATATATCTTATAACTATTTCTTATAGTAAACTAGTGTTCTATATAGTATATCTTATACATATAGTAAATGATTAATAATAATTTTGTCAAATAATATGAAGAAAATTTTCACTAATTCTAATATAGAGTATTTCAATTTTGGCAATTTTATTGTTGGTAACATTATCTACAAATTCGGTAATTGCTCAATAGGTAATAATCAATGGATCTGAATCCTCATTCCTATTTCCCTTAATTGATACTTGGAGAACCGAATATCAAAAAATCGATCCAGAAATAAAAATAAATTATGCTTCAATAGGAAGTGGAGGTGAAAATTTGTGCGGGATCATTTTGTAAATGCAGGACTATCAAATTTAAGATTTAGAA
>WHSX01000277.1 GCA_009379865.1 Candidatus Nitrosocosmicus sp. | reverse complement strand
ATTCAGAGTCTACTCTGATGAAATAATGAGTAAATAAACGATTAAATTATTAAATAATAATAATATTAGATATTTAATTGATTGATAATCCTGCTTTAATGATAGCTATGATTCTTTGGATTTTCTTTATACCTAACGCTGTTAAATTATTCTATAGGTTTGTCAGAAATAATAAACAATTTATACAGAAGGATCTACGGAGAATTCCCAATGATCCAAAGATTATTTTCCAAATTACTACTAGATCCGCTACCAAAACCAGCGTCGTAAAACGTGGAATTCAATCGGTTATTGACTCGTGCAAAACTACAAAGTACTGGAAGTACGAGATTTTGGTTGTAACTGAGGATCCTAAAGATACTCAGACGTTGGAATCCATGCCTTGTAAGGTACTTTGCGTGGAAAAGATCTTTTCACCTAACGCCATAAAGAAAGCTAGAGCACTACAATTTGCGGTAGAGTCAAGGAGAAAACTAAAAAAGCAGAATTCCAACAATTGGATTTTTCATATGGATGATGAGAGTTATGTGGTGCCCCAAACCATTCTCTCAATTTTAAAATTTATTCGGGAAAAGAAGGGGATAGCAAGTGAGGGTCCAATATTTTATCCTCTTAAATTTGAAAAAGCTAATAGGATTACTGCTTTGGCAGAATCTATGAGAGCTTTTGGTTGTTTTGAATGTGTTACACATATGCACAATCCTCCTCCAATACATATGCACGGGAGTAACCTTCTCGTTCGATCAGACGTTGAGGACAAGATTGGTTGGGAATTTGGACCCATTTTGGCTGAGGATCAAAGATTTGGATATGAATTGTATAAGAAATATGGAAGGAATTCGATGGGCTGGCACGGAGGAATTCTCTTGGAACAACCCCCATTGGACATCAAAGATCATTTTATGCAGAGGAGACGTTGGGTAATAGGTAACTTACAAAATATAGAGAATTTTCCAAGGCTTTTCAAGGCTCGATTAATATATAAATGCACATCATTTTTTCTTGGGTTTGTATCTGGAGTAATCTCTTTAGCCTTGGCCTTTTACATCAATATTCCCAAACTAATGAGTGTATTTTCATATGCAAGTTTTGATTGGAACAATAACCTTAATTTTGATTTATTTCTTTGGTTTGATCGAATAATACATATCAACAGCTCATATAACGAGATATTTAGACCACTTTTTGATATTCAAGTTTTTGACAGTACACTTGCTTTGATCCTGCTCTTTTCCAGTACAGTTTGGCTATTGGGTTATCAAGTAGGACTCTTTCTTAATCTCAAGTATACCAGAATTGGACGATCGAAGCGAATATCTTTACATATGCAGACTTTTTTACTCGCTCCACTTTTGGGATTGTTGGAATCGTTTCCTGCGTTTTATTCAATCATCGAATTTTATTTCTATAAGTTAATAAAGCAAAATAAGTTGAAATCATATGATTTTTACGTTGTAAAAAAATAGTATCGTAGATGTTGATACCCTCTCCGAATCAGAATGTTTGAAATACGTATTGGTGTGGATATTTCTACAAGAAAATGTCTAGATATCCGATGGAGGAGGTGGGATTCGAACCCACGAACCCCTAAAGGACGGGATTTCTTAATTTAATCTTGAGTCCTGCGCGTTTGACCAGGCTACGCGACTCCTCCTTTGTTAAATTAATGAATAAAACTCTGTATATAATCTTTTGATCTTTGAAGAGTACCAAATTCCCAAATGCAGATAAGATAGTTGCAAATTAGAATGATAAAATTTTATATTAATTAGAACTACACATAATGAAAAGATGACAATGAAGATAAATGAACTAACGAATGATATGAGACATGTTACGATTGAAGGTAAGATCGAAAAAATAAGTGAACCTAGGACAGTAAATTTACGTGCAGGAGGCTCGGCGCTTGTAGCTGATGCCATGATATCCGATGATACCGGCAGCATCAAGCTATCGTTATGGGATGATCAAATAAAGATGGTTAAAGAGGGTGACAAAATATCAATAGAGAATGGGTATACCCAAGCTTTTAGAGGGGAGAATAGTCTAAACATTGGAAGATACGGAAAAATTGCAGTTATGGATGAATAAAATCCTTTTCGTAACTTATCATTTTATTTTTTTTATTGGGCAAAACTATGGAACCCTCTTTATACTGTTTTACGTACGATCCTTTTAATCATAAGATTACTATTTTCAGACGACCCTTTGTATCCATTGAGTTTTAGATAACATGTTAACAGAAAATGCCGGAGTGCCTCCAAAGATGCAATTTTATCCAAATGCCACGTTTTTAAAAAATTTTTTAATGCATTAGAAAAGAAAGATGGTTTAATCTCAAAATTCAACTCATAAACCCATGCCACCAATCAGCAATTAATCATGAGAAAAAAATCTACTACTAATATGAAATGTTTTCATTTTTCTCTGTAATAATCTCCTCGCTATATCCGCTTGAATTCGTTAGCATAGATTATCATTCCAATTAGAAATATGAGGAATATAATAGGATAGGTTGCGACTACCATTGTTCCGTAAACTAAAGCAAACCGTAAACCAACCGGAAATTCCTGGATAAATTATATGAAAGTTTGTCTGGATCTTTGGATTATTAATCCTGGGCTATTATTTATGTGGCTTTGGTATCAAAATTACATCGTTTCTATATTCTAATCCTACTAGTATATTTCATTGGTTGCGTTTGAATGTAAATTTGTTTATTCTTTATGTCATCTCAATCCAATTTGCTATTTGGTTTTACGGTTATTGTTCTTCTTTTACTGTTACAAGATCACACTATAATTTTATTTTATATCATAACGAAATCATTTTGTTATGCAATTATTATAAACTCCTATATTTCATAAATTGTTTTTCATAATGATGCATTATCTTAAATGTTATACTTTTCTATTTCTAATAATCCCAACTCTTTTCTTGGCTGGCTTATCTAGTTCAGTGTCTTTTGGGGCAACTGATAAACCCCAGATCATCACTCCCTCAAAAATCATTTGTTGCAAGGATGATACCAGTACCAGTTCAGATTCTGCTTCAACTTCTCTTGCAAGCCCATTAAAGAAAATAAGTACTAAACCGACCCAACACGATGAAGCAGTTGAAACAGAGAAAACCGATTCTGCTACAACTTCTCTTGCAAGCCCATTAAAGAAAATAAACACTGATGAGAAAAAAATTATCACTCCCTCAAAAATCATTTGTTGCAAGGATGATACCAGTACCAGTTCAGATT
>WHSX01000276.1 GCA_009379865.1 Candidatus Nitrosocosmicus sp. | reverse complement strand
CAATCTGAATCCTCGTAGTCTTAGCTGCCCCGCCATCATCTCTAAATCAGCAAAATTAGCTGAGCAGCCATAACCTTCAATCCAGAAACTGGGTCTTTGCTGATACTCATCTTCTTTGGGTTCTTCATCAGTTCCAAATCCCGCATTTTTTCTAATGCTTTTTTTAGGAGGAATTTGTGTTCTTTTTAAAAGTTTAATATGGTCAATTAATGGTGGCTTCAAGGAAATGAAAATTGATGCGCCATCTATTGTTCTGTTGGTTGTAATAGATCTCAATCTCACTTCTTGGTTGAATCGAATTGAGAAATATACTTTTTCCCCAACAACCATGCTATAACCTTTTTGTGTTTTCATTAGTTAATATATATCTCTCCGGACCAAAAACGTACTTTAGTCATGAATAATCTTAATAGTTTCTATGTAGTGACCAAACAAATCTTTATCATTGCATATATGACAGGATTCCTTTGGTTAAGAAGAAATCCGCTGTCATTGATATTCACGGCTATTTCTCCATTTTCATTGTTGTTTATCCTATTTGTAATAAGTAGTGGTGAATATGTACAGTTTGCCGTTGCTGGGAGTCTGGTTATGGCACTAGTGGGCTATGGATTAGCTTTGGGTCAAGATATTTCATTTTACAAAATTGAATATAAAATGCAAGATGTATTTGTTGCGTCTCCAGTTTCTTCAATAACCTATATGCTGGGGTTGGCTTTGTCACAATTACTGTACGGACTGCCAGCACTGTTGGTTTTGCTGTCACTTGCCGTATATTTTTCAGTTTCTTTGAGTTTCCTCCCTTTGTTATTGCTAAATGTCTTTCTCATTTGGGGGACTATGTCTTCGATTGGATTTTTTTTATCTTCTCACATGCTGCATATGCGGAATGCCACTCAGCTGATTTCTTTCGTAAATGTTATTATTGCTATTATACCTCCAGTCTTTTATTCGATAGAAAAACTACCTGTAGAGTTACAATTTATTTCATATTTTGTTCCCACCACTCATGCCTCATTGATGTTGCAATATTCAATGGGTTTCCCAGTTCCTCCGGGTTGGTCCATCTCTTTGGGATTACTTGTCCAAACAGTATACTTTGTTTTTTTTATACTGGTGGCGAAGAAAAAAGCTTTGTGGAGAGAAAATTAGAATTGAGTATGGCGATTTGTATGATAAGACTCTTGCTTTAGTTTAGTTATTGTTTATTCTGTTCAAAGATTCTTCTAGTCGAATCGACCAATCTTATTACATCTTTCTTATCATTTGCGTTTGAAAAAGCTCCCATCTTTCCTGGCAAGAAAAATATATCATGTTTAGCCATTAGGGCCAAATTATAATTAATTAACAGTTCTCTATCACCTAGTGCCGCGTCAACAGCATTCTCTATTTTCTTTGTCTTTTCGTTTAGGAAATGAACCATGAATAAAGAACCCATTCCTGTCACTTGGACTCTTATCCCAAGCTCAACAAATAATTTCGCCAATTCTCTTCTTGCAATCTCTCCAAGGCTATTGATTTTCTCATAGATTCCTGGATTTTTTCTTAATTCTTTTAAAGTATGATATCCTGCCTTCATAGTCAATGGGTTCGCTGAAAATGTACCTCCGCCAATCGAACAATATGAAGATTTATTATTGTCCACAGTTGCATCTGTCATTTTCATTATCTCTTTCTTTCCGCAGACTGCTCCAATGGGAAGTCCTCCACCAATAATTTTGCCCAAAGTAAAAAGGTCAGGGTCTAATTTGAATAAATTCATCGCACCATCAAAGGCAAACCTGAAACCCGTAACTATTTCGTCTAGTATGAATAGACTTTCGTTTCTTTTAGCGAATTCTTGTAATCCAAGTAGATACCCATTCTGAGGAGTGATACATCCTGCTCCACCCAAAATCGGTTCAACAATAATCGCTGCAAGGTCATCCTTAATGGACTCTAACACCTTGATGGATCTTTCTAAATCATTAAATTGTAGTGACTCAATAAAATGACCCTCATCTTCAATTAGTCCCATACCTTCATCTGCTTCAAAGGGATAATTCACAGATTGCAAAAGGTTTGTATTAAAACCATGCCATCCACCCTCTACTTTGGCAATCACCCTCTTGCCCGTCGCTGCCCTGGCCAAACGAATTGCATACATCGTTGCTTCTGACCCAGTACTACAGAATCTTAAATTCTCTGCCATGGGTATGGCCCTATTAATTTCATTACCTAGTTTCCAACTTGCTTTATTTGCGGTCCCATATAGAGTACCTTTGTCAACTTGCTTCTTTAATTTTGATGTCACGATCTCTGGAGAATGCCCCAGGATAAGAGCCCAGTGACCATTCCAAAAATCCAAATACCTGTTTCCATCAATGTCAAATAAATATTTACCACGTGACTTGATGGTAAAAAAAGGATAAGGTTTAAAGTATCGAATATTGTGATTTATTCCTCCGGGAAAAATGTCTCTGGATTTGAAATACAAATTCATGGATTCAAATGTTTTACTCTTGTACAAATCCGCATAATCTTCATATTTCATATGTAATTTATTGTCCCTCCTCAGAATCTTTTATATGTTTTTAAATTGTGTATCGAGATAATAAATTATTCAAAGATAGTCTACTGTGGATTATTTTAATCAGTAATCCATTTTACATTCGATTTAAACCTAAGAAGATCCGAGAACTTCTGTCATATACCGAAATAATTAGCCTATTAGTAAAACAAATATCCTTTTTACAATTACTCTAAGAACAAGATTTATATTAATATTTTTTTGATTGTAAGTAGAACGTATCCAAGACAAAAGGCGGCGTCGGTAATGAAGTTGGCTAATGCCACAATGTGATTTACAGACCTCCAGGTGCGCTCATAACACTGTAAAACTACAAAATATAAAAAAATAGGGAGATTCGATCAAAAAAATCAGTGCTGACCTGATGGATTGAATCTGACATGGGAATGATCAGATAGACTAGAATTTTAGATTACGATACTAATAAAAGTACATAATTTATTTTAGTAAAGATTTAAATCAATTGCTAAATTATGAGCTTCCAAAATCATAGCTTTGAATCAGAAGCATAAAAGACGTTTTGTTAAGGTAATGTTATCTAACTTAGAATTATTATTTTAGGTAATGGGAAACGCATCAGTCTTTTACATAAATAACAACATACAAATCTAGTTTTTCGATCGTACTCTTTCTCTTTATTGTTAATCTCTAAAAAATAGAGCAATAACAATAAAGAAACTCAATAAACGTCCTTTCAATTTTTTATTTTATTCTATTCTATTCTATTCTA
>WHSX01000275.1 GCA_009379865.1 Candidatus Nitrosocosmicus sp. | reverse complement strand
TGCTTCATAGAAGCAAAGGATTGCTATAGCTTTTTCGTTAACTTTACAGAGCCGGCTTTAACAGAAAATCCTCTAAATACTTATCAACGCGTTGAGATAATTTCCAAACAACTGGCTCAAGCAAGATAAGTAATGAAGAGATTAGAAGATATATATAAAAGCAGTAATAAATTATATTTTGACAAAATAGCAGGTTTGTCCTAAATTAGTAGTGAATAAGAGCAAACATGCTTGTTAATTAAATATAAAAGTGTGATAATATCTCTTCTTTATTTGGTAGCAGTCTTAAATTTAATTTGTGATCATTGATTCTAACATATCAAGAGAGCCTAGAAATTCTAGGGGTATCTTATTTTGTTATTACCATTCGGTCAAGATCGAAAGTATGTGTCAGCTCAGCTAATATTGTGGCAATTCATAGACAGATAAAATAAAATGATATTTAATATAGAACTTTACCTTCTATTGTTTTTTTATGTTTGTATTAAAGCCTCTTGTCATAAAGTCATATTATTGTCATCTGAGCTTCTTTCGGACTCATGGAGATCTTTTTGTTCGTTGGAAATACTATTAGATTGATTAGAATACTCTTTGACTCCAAGATTGTCTGGCGTTAAATTACTAAACAAATAGTTGATGTCTTCAGACATGTTTTGGAGATCGAGACCATTAGAACCGAAGGAATTCATCGAGATCAATATTGGCAATATCATCAAAATTACTGCATATTGTATTATCAAAATAATATTTCATTAAAGACTAAATACATAGTCTAATATTTACTAGTTAAATTATTGTGAAACAATCGTACAAAAAGGTTAAGTCAGGGTTCAATAAATGTCAGTTCACAAAAGAATATAATGACAATGGAATCTTGCGTTAACAATATACGCACCAAATTCAATGTCTGTCTTTTTACCATAGGTAATAAGACTATGTTAAGAAAATATGGATTCATAAAAACAATTAGAATCAAATCAAAATCTAAACTAGATTCTAATCAATTTTGAATGCTTGATTTCTTTGATGTGGTTGTCGAATTAGTATTAGCTGGACCACCCGTAATTGTCTAGTGGCTGTGGTGATTGAATTGGAGTTATAACACTACAATCCAAAAAAATCTAGATTTAATCAATTTACAATATTGAGAAATCCAAAAGTCAATTGGATTTAGTTATTTCCAATGTTTTCTGTTATCGAGGAAAACTTGACCATATTGCTCTGCTATGTTTGATTCTGCTTTGTAGGAAATCTTTCCTTTGTTAAATAATTCACTGACTTTGAAAAAATAATGCTCTAGTTCGAAAGGACTAATTATAAGAGCGTGTCCACCTTTATGGCCTACCTCAAATCTGTGTGGAGTTCCTTTTGGAGCAAAAATTGTATCCCCTGATTTACCCATTAACGATTTTTCGCCTAAAGTGAAATCATATTCGCCTTCAATTATGTAAAAAGTCTCAGGTCCCATGGGGTGCATATGTATATGCAGGACCTAAGTCAGGTGGGTGGATTACATCCATTACCGTATATTTTCCATTTGTTTCAGAAATGAGAACCTTTATAGTAAATATTGCGCCATGAAAATTGAATGGTTTATCCTTCACAAGAGCTATTTTGGATTCTAGGGCTTATATTTTTTGATTTCGACGATAGTTATATGTGCAATAATTATTTACCTTGTATCAGATAACCACTGAGTATAAGGATGCACAAGTAAATTAGAAATTGATAGAATTCAAATCCTTCTTAGAAAGTAGCAGACGGGTATTTTTTTTCAGTTTAATTGTCTCATTAATTATTTTTATACATATGATGAGTTCTTGATGAAACTAGTACGATACTATCTTTACTAAGACCTTGATTTAGTTATATTTATCTCATCTAAGCGAAGCATAAAAATACAAATTGTCCTAACAGTGAATCACAATACGATTGATGATGTGTTCCATTCAAATTTTGTTATGTTGCTTAACATATTTAATTTGAAATTGTCACTTATTGGCAATATAATAAACCATATTTATATTATCTTAATCACAAGAGATGAGTATATGCGATTAGCCTCGTTCAATGTAGAAAATATATTTGAAAGGCCTTTGGTAATGAGTTTACCTTCATGGGAAGATGGTAAAACAGTCCCAAAGGATTATGATGATTTAAATAAAAATTTGATTTTATTGTTGTTATTGGAGACCCGAACGATACTCCTGATAGTGCTCCTTTACGTGCTCCTTTACGTGCCCTACTCGGTAGTAACTCCAGTTTATTAGATACTATGAAACACGACAAATTTGTGGGAGATGGAGAAGGTACCCATGGTAATGGAACAAAATCAGGAAAATTAGATTATATATTAATGTCTCCAGAATTGGCCAAAAAGGCTAAGCTTGGCGGAATTGAGAGAAGAGGTGTTTGGGGTGGTAAAAATGGTGATCTTTTTCCTCATATTCCTGAGATAAAAACAGCCAAAGATGCGGCCTCAGATCACGCCGCATTATGGGTTGATATTGATATTTGACATCGAAGATCGACTTTATCTTTATTAATTTTCTAATATATCAAAAATTTTCCTTCAAATCTGTGAAAAACCGGTTTACTTTTAATTTTATTTTGTAACGGACCCTGTTACTAGAGACGCAGCACCATGATGTTATGGTAAGTTTTTTTCATTCTAAATATGAAAATAAAGACCTCAAAACAATTCTGTTGTTATAGTTAGATATGCATTGAGAATCTTTTCCAATTTTTACTATAAATTCTTGATTCTCAAATCTTTTATGATTTCTTGTTATGAACTGTCAAGAAATATTGGTAAATATTTTTTGTATTTGCTTCTTTACGTCTTTCGGCATATTAGGATCTTCAAGTATCATATGAAGGTCAGTCCTAGTAATACAAAGTCCATTTTTATTTATTTTGTAAAACCATTTGATATCGTCAGGGCTTAGTATATCTATTTGTTTATTGCATCCCCGCATTCCACATATAGCTAATTCATCTTTACTGAAACAAATGTGTCCAGATGGGCCTTCAAAGATCATATAATGGTTATATATTTGACTTACATGTAAAAATTTTTGATTTGTTCTATGCTTAATCTTGTCGTTTTATTATATCTATATTTGACTATGTGATGTAGTTCGTCTAATATTCTCAGTTTACAATTTCATAATTCTAATACATCATACTAAAGCAGAAAATAATAGCAGTGTTATCTTAACAAATTCAAATATTTAATATTCTCATTGTAGTATGTAAGAGCCTATCCCAAAATTATCTTTCTATAGATGATCATAAAACAGGCAAACTG
>WHSX01000274.1 GCA_009379865.1 Candidatus Nitrosocosmicus sp. | reverse complement strand
G
Organism: Candidatus Nitrosocosmicus sp.; assembly: GCA_009379865.1. Classification (GTDB taxonomy): domain Archaea; phylum Thermoproteota; class Nitrososphaeria; order Nitrososphaerales; family Nitrososphaeraceae; genus Nitrosocosmicus. The sequence goes on along the minus strand of WHSX01000274.1, from coordinate 3,323 downwards.
GATGGGATAATTGATCAACTAAATAAAACCAAGAAACTTTTCATTATTATGTTATTAACCATTATGATAATTCCTCCGATAGCATTTATGTTATCATTTATGCTATTTGGATTCCCATTTCATGATGACTACGATAATTGGACAAGAAATGGACCTTGGGGAGATGACTCTAGTTCTAATTCTGGATTTAATTCTTCTTTTAGAATTATTCCCCTGATTCCTATTATTGTTGTTATTGTTTGGTTGGGAATAGGAATTAGACAGTGGTTTATACTTTCAAAATGGGATAAGAAATATAAGAAATATAGAGAAATGCAGAAAAAAATTGATGAAGATTTAGGTAAAAATGATCAAGATGGTGCCAGTTAACTCCCGCTAATAGGTAACTGTTCCATCCAATTAACCTCTATTGGAAATCTTTGACTTGACATATTTCTGTAATTGAACGATAAAATCCTCATTCAAATTATTTCTAACACAATGGATTATTTATCATTCGATTGTCCGTCAGTCATATACACAAGTCATCGAATTAATTATTCAACAAGTATTTTAGAGTGTCAGTTTGAAACCAAAATGATCTTAACATTTTCATCTTATATATAAAGAAACAAACGTTCGTACCAACATTTTAGGTCTACTCTATACACGAGGTAACTAAGTTACGTGTCAAAGGTAAACAATGGTTATAACAACAAGCTTATCATTTGTCACAATGACAAAAACAAATTCAAGCAAAGTAAAAAATAGAGTGATACTACCTGTGGTTATTATAGCTGCAGTTATTATCACAGGAGTTTTCTTGACAAATCCAGTAATATCTTTTGTTACTGCCATTCAGTCGTCAAATATGACCACAAACGAGAGGGGGATTTTTAGTGACCAATCGCCAAAGATTAATGGTTCGATAAATGTCTTAGAAAAAGCACAAGCTGCTATTGAAAATGATCTAAAAACATCTTTTATACAAGCAGCTGATATTGCCGCAAGACAATCCAATAATGACACTATTTTGTTGGGAGGTCATCTAGGAGTGGACCAAGGATATTTGGTATACAAATTCTTTGCAATAAATCCATCTAACCATACGGGATATAAGACAATTGTTGATGCAGGGAATGGTTCCGTGCTATACAAATCAGAGGGCATACAGATGCTGAATTTCTTTGACAAATCAGGAGATCAAGGTATGGGGCATGGAATCTTTGGATTTTCAGGCGAACATGGATATAGTCATGGACAAGGACAGGAGCATGAATCATTCGGTTTTGGACATTGGAAAGGCCCATGGGGATTCCATGGTCAAGGTGATAGCAATGGTAACGGACCATGGCGTTAATCATCCATAATAAAAATGAGGTAATAACTATAGTTGAGGACTTATTCATCGTCAAAATGAGGATCTACTGGAATATGCAAAATAGTCTGATGCAAAAATTTCTTAAATCCAATATTCAACCTGTCATAGATAAATTGGGGCTTCTAATTTGAACAATAACAAGGAATCAGACAGTAGAATGAGGGGATTTATTGCTTGGGGTATAATTGGATTAATAGTTCTAATAGGGATTTCAATTATCATCTCATTTTTATTTACTACTCCTATCTCTTCAGGGGTTCATCCCCCATTCGTATACTTTCCATTTCACTTTGGATTCATAGGAATAATATTTATCATTATCATAATATTCCTTATCTCAAGATGGATTTTTTGGTCTAATAGTTGTGGAAATTCATCGCGTTACTATTCACAATATAATGGCGACTACGAAGTCCAAAATATAGTAAAAGAAAGATATGCAAAAGGAGAGATAACGAAGGAGCAATTTGAACAGATAAAAAAAGACTTGGAACAAAAATGATGGAATTATTGAAAATATGATTCTAATCGATCTTTAGAATCATCTCAATTTTTACTATCCTGTATATAAATTTACAAATAATCGGAAGACCTGGTACACCTTTCTGACTTAACTATTACAGGAATTTTTTCTAGGTTCAGATTTTTAATAGATGAATCTAGAATTATAGTCAAATTTGTTACTAGTCCCCGCATCCAGACTAATTACTCATATACTATGAATTACGGATTATTGGGAATGGTGTGTACCTAATTTATCTATGGAATCTTGCTATCACCTTAATTATCTTAAGAACAATTGGTCAATGTTACAAACTTGTCTACTATAGTTTTGTATATTTAACAAAGTTATTATTCTTTAAAAAAGATATTGTCGAGATTCATTTTGTGAGTTATTAAGAATCTCAAAATGTATCATGATGATTCGTATGTAAGTTGTAAGTCTCGGATATTGATTTTTTGCATATCTAGCATCGCCTTCATGACTCTGATTTTTCAGTATTTTTATCTCCTACCATCTGACCTAAATAATAGGAACAATGTGCCATGAGACTCCGTATTTGTCTTTAATCCATCCGCACTGTTCAGGCATACCTTCTTTGGAGAGTCTTTCCCAAAGTTCATTTATCTCTTCTTGTGTTTCACAATTGACAAGAAACGATATCGCTGGAGTGATTGTAAAATGATGATCTATATTGGTATCAAATGCCATGAATTCCTGTTCAGCTAGTGAGAATATAGTCCGTTTAACTTTTCCTTCAGATTCATTTTCTCTTACGCCATAATATTCAATATTGATAACGTTTGATTGCTTAAATAATGAAATGTAAAAATTCATTGCTTCCTCTGCTTTTCCATATTGGTTTCCAAAAAACATTATAAATGGAGCGATTTTTTGAGATCGTGCTGTCAGATTAAGCTGCCCTGAATCTCCATATTTATCTTGAAGCCATCCGAATTTTTTGCTAAATGGATATTCAAAGTTCCATGAGAACAGTTGATCCGTCAGAAAGATTCTTCTATAACTCATCTAATTCTTGGGTAGTTTCACAGCTCACAAAAAAAGATATCGCAGGGGTGAAAGTGAAATTTGGCCCACCATTTATGGCAATGAAATTTTGTTCAGCTAGTTGAAATGAAACAGTCATGATAGATCCTTTAGATTTTCCAGATACATTCCCGCCTGTTTCACCCTAATAGCTAATGTTTTCAATTTTTGAATTTTTGAAGATAGATGTATAAAATATTGTGGCTTCTTCGGCATTGTCGTTGAACCACAAAAATGGAGTAATCTTCTGCATTATGATACTCTACCTAACAAAGTATAGTATAAGATTTTACTAAAGGTTAAAAGGTCTATGTAGGTTGCCTGTGCTTCGAATTTATCATATAAATGATTATCAAATAAGAGCCTATCCCAAAATTATCTTTCTATAGATGATCATAAAACAGGCAAACTGTA
>WHSX01000273.1 GCA_009379865.1 Candidatus Nitrosocosmicus sp. | reverse complement strand
TTTTTTATCTTTTAGTTTATTAACCTGTTTTTCTCTTCTTTGTTCTTTTGAAGATAAAGGTTTAGGAAATTTATTTAACCAATGATTAGTCATTCTTTCGGTACTCTTAACAGACTCTTTATACAGGTCAGTCATTCTTTCGGTATTTACTGCCAATTCTTTATACAATTCTGTCATTTTTTCTGAGCGTTTAATGTACTCTTTGTATATTTCACTCATGGATGTAATATATTTAACATATTCATTATACATTTCACCCCAAGCCATAGGTGAATTTTGTTGCCACCAATCCGTAATCGATCTAAATTGATTAGGATTGTTCATGTTTCGGTCCTCATTGTTGTTGGTGTTGTTTTTTCCCTTTCCTTGATTTTCCATAATAATCACAGATACTCAATATTCAGAGCTCTAATATTTTACAGTTATTGGCTTGATTTGCAGCTTGACTAGGTTGGATGAGATTTCATAATAAAGTTTCAATAAAAGGAGTATTGAACCTGATACATCTACTAAGGATTAAATTGCTTTTTCAAAATATGATTAATTTTTTAAAAATATTTTACCGGTGATAAGTAATGAAGAATCTATTTTGTTGAAATCTTAATAATATCGATGTGTAATAAGTATCATGCCCATAGTTAGTGTACAAATGTATAGCGGGAAAAGTCAAATGGAAAAAGACAGATTAGCAGAGGCAATTACAGAAGATGTAGTTAAAATATTAAACGTAAGTAAAGAAGAAGTCATAATACTATTTACAGAAGCATCTCATGGAAATTGGTATGCTGCTGGTGTGCGTCTCTGATGTTCCGTATAGAAACATAGTAAATATAATTACTCCTTAGATACTTGTTATGTTATTAAAATTAGTTTGGGAGGTTTTTAGATTAGAATATCGTTACTATAACTTGGTAGCTGGTTCGGTGGGACGAGTGTGAAAATTCACACTAGTTTGTATTTTTAGAATACTGTTTTTGAATCCTACTTTAGTGGGTAGGTAGTTTGAGACCCGGTCCTATCGGTACCTTACTAAGAATTATTAAACTCGGATCTTGTCCAAAGATTTTCAAAGATCGAATCATAGGACATCACCGTATACTCGCTATTAGAATAGATTGCCATGTTCACATCATCAACTTCGTCAAAATTATCAGGGTAAACTGAAATGTCTTTTGAATCTACTGCCAATACATATTCTCCATCTATAATAATTATGATCGTCTGAGCCTGGATTTTTTCATTAACAGATCTGAATTCCAAAGGCTGATGAGTATGTACAATAGAGTGCAGATTACTATTCTTTGCACTAAATTCATTGTCAGACAAAATTTTTAGTTTTATTTCATGGTGATTTAATATACTGGTTTCCAATAAACTAAATAAGAATTCCTTACCATTTTTGTAAAATGAATTATTTGTCGGCAAGACAATATCTATTTCTTCGACCGCAGAAGAGATAAGATGAGAAATTATTTTATCAATCTCAGTTTTATCTTGTACTGTTTCAATAAATTCTCTCTTCGCACCTTCTTCAATCTCCCTAACTCGCTTATTAGCAGGAATAGCCTTTCTCCACAACATCTCAAATACGAATTGCTGTTGCTCAACAAACGCCTTTGCAGTACTTAAAACACTTTCTGTCGGTCCTTCACCCTCAGTTACAGCAGCAGTAGCTTGATAGTCTTCACCATCAACGATTGAATAATTACCCTTAATTTCATCCATATGGCGAAACACTCCTGTTTTCATTAGGTCCTTGACATAGGAAAGATTTTGTGGTGTTATTTCCGTAATATATCTAATACTTACTCCGTTCTTTTTTAGTAATACTATCAAATCGAAAATGGGTTTTGCTTTTACAGTACCTTCTAAGGCAGCTGCACTAACACAGACATCTATCTTCTTATTTGCTTTGGATAATCTCTTTAAGGTTCTTTTAATTATAGCATCCAGTCCATAAACAATTTCAGTATTATACGAATGAGACATTGTATTGGACTCAAAAAACCGAAGATATCTTACTTTATAAAGATACCGCTAAGACAAATTTTTAGATAGGTATACTAACCCGATGTTGAATTATTTCTTATGATAATTTGTTCGGCGGGATTAAGTTCCTTATGGTATGCGGGTTCGGATAGTTCTTTTTGCCCCGAAGGTATTCAGTCTCTGAGTTGGAAAGAAAAGACATGTGTAAGAAGTAACAGAAAATAACAAGTATTGTAACATTTAATCGAAAAATGCGGCTTGAGCAAAAAGAAAATATCTCGTATTGTTGTTTAAAGAGAATGAGGTCTGAACCTGCTAATTTAGAGAAATGCGGGTTCAAATCCGAATTTCCAATATAGCTGAAAGATGACTATTGAACTTGAAAAAAAGTACAATTATAAGTTAATAATACTATACAACATTCATTATATAATAGCACCATCTATACTAAGTATGAATTATAGATTACAAATTACCATTGTAGCTTTAGTAGTTACAACAATGGCTTTAGCTCCGTCATTGGTGATGAATCAATTTGCAGAAGCAGCAAGTCACGTAAAGTGTGAAGACGAGAAAGGAAAGTCCCATACATGGATATCAGGATGTAAAGACGGCTGGTACAATTGGGATGTTTGCGGCTTAGGCCCAACTGAAGGAGACAAGGGTCAATATGCTGAAGGGTATATAGCTGGATGGAAAAAAGGAGAACAACATAATCCTGCTCGTACTGGTTGTTGATCGCCCATAGAGCGCATTTTATCCCTTTTTGTTATTTAAATTCGTTTTGTTACTGTTTCCAATACTATATTAATAACAATATTATTTTTTTACTATATAACTCTAGCAAAATAAAATCTCTTAGATACTTGTTTACCTTTCCTACTAAGGCTTTTACGGTTTTCGATTTGAATTGCAAATTTGTATAAAGACAAACATTTTCCTTCCAATGTTTCACCCTCTTCATTTATGAAACTTAAAATCGTGAAAGCTTTACAGGATATTGCCTTTTGACGTCTTTTGACTTTAATGCATAAACAAAGTTTTGGTAAGGAGACAGTTCGTATGCCTGCATCTTAATATGTTATTTGTAGTCCAAATCGAGTATGTTGGCATATATTTCTAAAACAATTGTTCGGTGGGATTAAGTCCCGTATGGTATAAGGGTTCGGATGTTTCGACTATGAATAACTACCATAAATATGCGTTCTCTATTTTAATGCGGGCCATTAGGGATAATTCAAAAGTGAATGAAATAGATCAAATGATAATTTAGTAACTTGCAAAGACCCTTTGCAAAGTCTAGGAATGGATTTTCCAAATTCTTTGGATGCTCTAATTAACTTGTCCTCTGTTTTTATACAAACCA
>WHSX01000272.1:3143-3390 GCA_009379865.1 Candidatus Nitrosocosmicus sp. | reverse complement strand
AAAAAAATACAACGTAGTGATTCCGGATCTCGTAGGATTTGGATACAGTGAAAAACCCCTGGCAGAATATACAATTGAATTTTTTGTTAGATTCCTAGAGGAATTCTTTGAGAAAATGCAAATTCAAAATCCAATAGTAATTGGCTCCTCATTTGGTGGACAGTTGGCATTGGAGTTCAGTTTAGCTCATAGAGATTTCTTTGAAAAAATCATTCTAGTTTCTCCTGCCGGGACATTAGCAAAACCA
>WHSX01000272.1:0-3133 GCA_009379865.1 Candidatus Nitrosocosmicus sp. | reverse complement strand
GGCTAATAATCAGGAATACGTTGTCGATGTTGCAACAGTTAAGGACTATATGAATAGAATGAGACTTCCTAATGCCAAGTATTCACTCATTTCCACCTTGCTTGCAATGCGCAAAGATCAAACTCTGCGAGAAAGGCTGGTGGAAATAGCTTTACCAACGTTGGTTATCTGGGGAAGAAATGATACGACCATACCGGTAGAAAATATAGAGTATTTTAAACAAATGCCAAATGTAAAGACATTGATAATGGAAGAATGCGGTCATACTCCATATGTAGAAAAGCCAGTCGAATTTTATGAAATAATTGAAAAATTTATAGACTCTTAATTTAATCTTATAAAACCTTTACAACATTAAAATAATGATGGGATATTTAATTTTCTATGAGTAATGAAAATGAAAATGGCGATAAGTCTACTGACTTAAAAAAGACAATTGAAAAAACCGCAGAATTTCAACAAGACATGGTAAGACAATTTTCAAATTTTCAATATAACGCCTTCCAAAATATGTTCTCCTCTCTTCAAGGCTTTACTAATTATAATGCAATGTTTAAAACAAACGTGCAAAGTGGTGGCAGAATATCAATTCCCGAAGCAGAGCGACAAGCCCTAGGGATTGAAGAGGGTGATCTCGTGCAAGTTATTATAATACCTCTGGCTCGCAAACAAAAGACTTCACAAAAAGACTAAAACTGATTTAATGAATCTTTATCCAATTGCCCAACTTGGGCAACACTACGTTTTGAGAATACCCACTGGCAATCAGTCCTACATGGCCAGTCGAAAATCTCATCAAATTCTTATCTGTGCTTGATACAAGATTATTCAGAGAGACACTACATTCGGGAGAAACAAGATGATCTTGATCAGCTACTACATTTAATAATGGTACTTTGATACTTGATAGATTTATCCTATTTTCACCCACAACCAGTTTGTTTTTTGAAAAGAGGTTTTTTTGATAAATATCTTTAATCCATTGTCTAAATGTCTCTCCTGCAATAGGAGGGGTATCATACAACCACTTTTCAACTCTCAAGAAATTTTGAACAAAACTTTCATCTTTAAGATTATCAAACAGATTGAGGTACTTGTTTACTCCCTGTTTGAATGGTTTTAAAGATGCATAAAGGCTATATAATAACTCATAAGGGAAATTTTCATAGTGGGATAAAATTTTGTCAATATCCATATTCTGAGCCATATTCTTTATGACAGTTTTGTCCTTCTCGGTATCTACTACTGGAGCTACAGTTATCAAATTTTTTACATTTTTTTGATATAATGAAGTATAGATTAACGACATGGTGGCACCCATACAATAGCCCTGAAGTGAAACCTTGTCTATATTTTCAATTCTTTTGACAATCTCCACGCAATCATAAATAAAAAGATTGACGTAATCATCAATGGTTGTAAATTTATCAAATTTGCCAGGTGACTTCCAGTCAAGAAGATAGACGTTTATGCCTTGATCTAGAATATTTTTTATCCAACTTTTGTTTGGTTGCAAATCTAGAATGTATGACTTGTTTATAAGGGCATATACTATAAGCAAAGGATATTTGTAAACGCGTTCTTTAGTGGATTTATAATGCAACAATCGAAAAAGACCGGTTTCCTTGATGATCTCATACTCGGTTTGTCCTGTTTCGATTTTTTCGATATTTGATAATAATTTTTTCATCTCTGTTAACTTTCTAAAGTTTTCAGGTTCGTTTACAAAATTCACATACTCATTCAAATAGTGGTCCAGAATTGTTTTATTCATTTTTTCTCTCTTTCATCTTGTTTTTAATTTCGGAAGTAATCTTCTTTATTTCATATAACTCTTTGAACAATAAATCTTTTTCTTCTTTGTTCAACGACTGCCTCATGAAAGGAACCGATGCATCGAAAAATTTTTGATAACTCTTGTTTAAATCAATATATATATTAATTAAATTGTTATAATTAATTGAAAAATCTGTCGACTCAAACATGGTTGAAAAAACATCTTCAAATGAATTAATTATTAACATTCTTGTTTCATGTGCATTTTTTTCTTGTATTCCTGCGGAAACTTTGTCCAAGGCTAGAAAATATGAATTAATCATTTGGGTCAAATATTTATTGAGATATCTTTGATAGTTAATCAGAACATTACCATATTCCCTCATATTATTCGTATTAATCTGAGGATCATTTATCATGGAAATAAAGGGCCCAACTGTAGAAATCTTATTCAATTCGGTCAACTGCTTGAAGAAATTTTCAAAAATATCTACGAAATTATCATTAACGAAGGGTAGCTTAGCCGAATCATTATTCTCATTATTTTGGTCCTTTTTGTCATCTTCCAATGATTCTATTTCACCTCATTTTTGTTAACATATTTTCCGTAATTATTAAGAGTTGCTTTGCAGTTGATATCAAATTATAAGTCTACTGCGGATATTAACCTTATTATGATATTTGGTGCAAACAAGACATAGCTGTTTGATCTGATTTAAAATCAATAATTACCTGCCTCCCTCCTTTATTTCGTTTTCATTCAGGCATGCCACTCTAAGAAAAAAATTCCTCAAACTGGAGGCACAAGGAGAACTGCTACTTGTCCGATCGGAGATACAAAAACCGGTGCTGAGATTGATGAAGTTGAACCGATTCAACCAAATCTAGGATTAGATTAGAATTCGACTGGGCAAATACCACGAAAATATGAATCTACATTTTCCAAGTGCAATCTCGGCAGTACTATATCTTATATAAGCAGGTTTTCGATATAGTATATAGAAAATTCATTAAATGATGGTGTCTCTTGTGTCGCTTAGTATACAGTGTAATGGATAAACCTACAACAGAGAAAAAAAGTATAATGATATAATGTATATTGGTCTGACGCTTATAAAGCGATAAATATGGGGGCCCTTTTCCTGGTCAAAAATAATCAATTCATGTTTGCGTATACGAAGGTGATTTATTTTCTGATATGCCTCCGACCTGTATAATGGACAGCAAGTAGATATCCCCTTTATACCTGGCCTAACCTTTTATTTATTCACAAAATCTCAAGTTATTCCGACCCCGAATATAATCATCGCTTAAAGACAGCTAATAGGAATTGGCATTTTACAACTGTTAATTCACT
>WHSX01000271.1 GCA_009379865.1 Candidatus Nitrosocosmicus sp. | reverse complement strand
TTATTTGCATATCATTATAACAGCAATATCATGTCTTAACTTTACAGAGCCGAAATGATTGACGTTTTGATCAGTCTTTCAGTAAAATATTTCGTAATTCTAACTTGTGATGATTGTGAAAATATTAAGGACAATTTTATAGCATTCAAATTCAATAACGCTATCAACATAAAGCACTCTACTGATAAGAATGGAAATAAAAACGAACAGATTTTTAAAATAGGACAAATAACGTGTCGCAACAATAGATCTATAAGTAGCGTTAATACCGAACAATTGGCATGTCTAGAGATGGATGACTGCTTCTCACCCGCAGAATTAGTTAATTTGAATGGAGCCTGATGAGTCGTTCAATCTCCTCATTTAGAATGTTAATAGAAATTGAAAGATCAGAATGGATAGATTTTAAAAAAGAACTCCGTAAAGAAGACAAACAACAATTTGATAAATTGTTTTCAGTCCCTAAACTATAACATCATACGTTATCCGATTTATCTAATCCAATAACAATTGAATCAATTATTCCAATCAAAGAATCGAAAACACGTTTCTTTTTAAAAATAGATAGAAAGAAAACTAAGCGATCGAGTCCGGATTTAGAATCTGAACTTTGCAAAAAAAAGTTATAAAATCGACTAGTAAGAACACAATGAATTTATGAAGAGACTTGTAATAAAGTATCTGAAAAATCAGCTCAAAAGTTGAAATGAACCTAAAAAATGTAAAACTTATCTCTAATGGGACTAAGTAGTCTAGACAAATGTTTTCAATTGCCTCAATTACATAAATTCCATGTATCAAAAAAGAAATACCTAACTCAAATCTTGAGGTACCGCAATATTGTTAACTGATGTACAATTATCTATTTGCAATTAGGATCAAATGTGAAAACCTTATTAGAATCTCATTCATACGATATATTAAAACCTGTATTTAATATGCAATATTCTCATACATATTCATTTGCTTTCATGTTATACGTTACCAATCATTCATTCAAATTTCCATTACAGTAATATGTATAGTAGCATGTGATAAAAAACTAGTTTTCCGTTTTTAATAATGGATCAATTTTTGTTCGTATGAAAATACATAATCTGTATTATTAGGACCTTGCTGTCTATGGGGGGGTCAAAAGACTTTATTAATATTATTCTATGTTATATAGAAATTGTTCATGACAGAAAATACAAGGTCATTTCCTGACTGGGAAACTCTATACAAAAACCAAGAGGTAGAATCTATGCCGTGGTATAATGAATCTCTTGATCCTGATTTAGAATTAGAATTAGATAAAATGAAAATCAAAAAAGGCTCCTTCCTTGATCTTGGGACTGGACCTGGGACACAAGCAATAAAACTTTCTGAAAGAGGTTTTGATGTTACTGCATCTGATCTGTCACCTACATCAATCCATAAAGCATCAGTTCGTTATAATAACAAAATGAATAATAAAATCAAGTTTATAGTTGATGATATCTTGATTTCTCATTTAAGTAATAATGAGTTTGACTTTATTTTTGATAGAGGATGCTTTCACGTGATTTCACCAGAAAAAAGGTCAAAATATACAGGGGAAGTAAACCGAATTTTAAAAGAAGGAGGGCTATTGTTTTTGAATTGCTTTAGCGAACTAGAACCAATGAGAGATACTGGACCTTACAGGTTTTCACATGATATGATAAAAAAAACATTTGAAAACAGTGGATTCAAAATACTAACAATTAGGGAAACCGTTTATCAGGGCACATTAAATCCGTTACCACGAGCACTTTTTGTTGTCATTTCAAAGTAAACCTATAGAAATTTACAAGAATTGCCGTCTAATCCACACATATGTTGGATATTGCCACCTTCCTAAACAAATGAGGCGACATCACAGTGTCTTGTGGCAGTTCAGACATGGCTTTTTGGAACGCCGGATTATTAAAGGCCCGCTTAAAATGTGCCGCAGATTCCCAAACTCCATAGTTAAAGAACGTATGGCTTCCAGCAATACGTTGATGTAACTGTGCCGATATAAATCCGGGTTGTTGTTTCATTATTTTGGTAGTATTCTCAAATACTTTTAGAAATATTTCTATATCATCCGGCCTTACAATGAATTTGTTTAATAGAATCACTGGGTTGGTATTCCCTTCCTCCAACTGTGTCTTAATATTAACATTTGGGTCCAAATCCACTATTTTAAACATAACAGATAACATTGAAAATAACTACCTTATAAGAAAATGGTGTGAATATAAACTCAATAAGTAAGTTGACCAACTCACCCATGCACTAATTATGATCGATTACAAAATGCCGATAAAATTTTTTAACTAGAATCAATCTTGCCTTTTGACACTTTATGTTCATTTGTTTGAATGTTATCAAGTTTTTCGAAATATTATATTGTTCAAACTCTTATTCTTGTAAAAGTTCCAATTAGATTTAATATGTATTTTGAATGAAAAGAAAAAGATACACATTAAAACTTTATCGCATACTATTGCGAATTTATTTAAATTTTATCCAATTCGTTTGAGGATATCGGTTACTACATACTATCTGTGATTCTAAAAAAATTGATAGACAACCTAATACTTAACTAGAATCTTCTCATACATGTTGTTGAAATCCTCTTTAATCCTCTTTAAAATACTGATAGCAACATTGATCCCAACGAATGAGGATCATGACCTTAGCATCATTTAATTTAGAAGCAAAAGTTTCATCCGTACATGTTTATTTGTTAACATCGATCTATTTGTTATTCCTTATTTAGCCTAATCGATCGGATTACTCTAAACTCCATAAATTAAGTATCATTATTGTCAAAAAAGATGATATATTCTTGAATAATTGACTAAATGATTATTTTATGATCTTCAAATGATTCAGGTATATCGTTCATTAACTTTAGTTACGAAGTTCTTACAATATCCTAGGGAAATAGCATTAAAGGCTACATTCATGTGATAAGTATCTATCGTCAAAAGCAATAGATTCGCAACTACTTGTTCCATTGGTCATAGGCACAAAAGCATGAGACTTGAAAACTCTAATCCAGGTGTTGACGGCGTCACATCATTTTGATGCCTTTAATACTTTTCAACTAGGATTTTGTTATTAAACATGTTGTTGTATGTACTAGCCCTTGAAAAATATCTTTGTCCTTCAAACTGGATGATTAGAAAAAAGTCCTAGACCCTTATCACCACTAGGAACTTAATCCCCACGCATGACGACTCGGCAGGTTGGGTGTATTATAATTTTATGAATGGTCAAATAATCCCAGAAATCAAAAGTACTGATAAAAAAAAGTTAATTATTAACTATATGGTAATTCAGAGGAAAGTCCACTTAAGAATGAGAGTGTTTCACCTAAATCTTTACCACCTGTAGTCCATACAATTAGTGTTTGTGTGTCTCCTGTTCCTT
>WHSX01000270.1 GCA_009379865.1 Candidatus Nitrosocosmicus sp. | reverse complement strand
CAAGGATTAAACGCTGAAGTATGTGGTTTAGCGCGCACCACGCAAAATGATATTGATATAGCACTTAAAAGTGATTTAAAATATATTCATACGTTCATTGCAACATCTGATATACATTTACAGTACAAATTAAAGATGACCAGGGAACAAGTTTTGGAAAAGGCTATCAACGCAGTAGAATATGCAAAAAAACATGGATTATTTGTAGAATTTTCCGCCGAAGATGCTACACGATCTGAAATACAATTTTTAAACAAAATATTCAAATCAGTTGCTGAAGCTGGCGCTGATAGGATCGACATTCCTGACACCGTAGGCTACTCAACACCCCAGTACTTGTCAAAATTAGTGGCCGGTGTAGCAGAGGTAACCGGATTACCTGTAAGTGTCCACTGCCATAATGATTTTGGATTGGCTGTTGCAAATTCAATAGCCGGATTTCAGGCAGGTGCCGCTTGTGCGCATGTAACAATAAACGGATTAGGAGAGAGAGCAGGCAACGCTGCACTCGAGGAATTGGTAATGGCGTGTCAGTGTCTTTACCAAATACCACATAATATCAAAACAGAGCAATTGTATGATGTTTCAAAGTTTGTTTCTAGTGCAATGGGAATTATAGTGCAACCTAATAAGGCCATCATAGGGGAGAATGCCTTTGGGCATGAATCAGGCATACATACACATGGAATTATTAATAATCCTTTAACCTACGAACCCATTAGTCCTGAATTAGTCGGTAGAAAGAGGTGGATGCAAGCCGGCAAACACGCTGGTGCTCATGGTATCAAAGCAATCCTCGATGAGTTTGGAATTAAAGCGACGGACTCACAACTTAAGGAAATTGTAGAAAAACAGAAATTGATCGCAGATGGTGGAAAATCTATAACCACTTCTGATTTGTTATCTATAGCCTCAGAGGTCTTAAAGAACAAGAAATTTGATGAGAATTTTAAGCTTAATGATTTTCATATTGTCACTGGATTGCATATCATTCCAACCGCAGTGGTTAAACTTAATATTCATGGCAAAGATTTCATCGCATCAGAGACCGGTGTTGGACCGGTTGACTCAGCATTAAAGGCCATACAAACAATTGCCCATGGTATTGCAAATATCAAGATAAGAGAATATAAGCTTGATTCAATTACTGGAGGATCGGATGCTGTGGCGGAAGTATCCGTAAAGGTAGAAGATAAGGAAGGAAACATTATTTCTGCTAGGAAATCAGGAGAAGATATTGTCGTGGCATCTGTACAGGCGATGATTGATGCCATAAATAAAACAATGTTAAAAAGGATGATTCAAAATGGAGAGTCTAACAAATAACTACATCGTTGATCATGAGACTTTTGAATGACTATATATAACATATCCCTTCTTGAAGGTGATGGCATTGGTCCTGAGTTGTCAGAATGCGTATACAGCGTTTTAGAGAACATACATGACAAATCATCATCCTTAAAGTTCAATATTTCAAGAGTAGAAGCAGGCGATAATGCTAAATTAAAGTATAACAAACCCCTTCCAGATGAAACGTTTGAAAGTATTAAAAACTCTCAGGCCTGTCTAAAATCTCCTGTTGGAGAATCGGCCGCGGACGTTGTCCTAGTATTAAGAAGATATTTTGAATTATATGCTAATGTAAGACCATCCAAAAACTACCCAAATATTCCATCTATCTCAAACAATGTTGACCTAATTACCGTCAGGGAGAATACGGAGGATTTGTACTTGGGTTGGGAATTTTTTTCTGATGATGATACGGTCATATCCCTAAGAAAGATTAGTAGGAAAGCATCCAGACTAATTGCACAACATGCGTTTAAAATAGCAAATTCAAGAAAAGGAAAGAAGGTAACGATTGTTCACAAATCAAATGTGCTAAGACTAAGTGACAGGCTTTTTATTGATACTTCAAAAGAAGTAGCTAAAGAGTATCCCAATATTGAATTTGAACAGATGTATGTAGATGCTTGTGCTATGGAATTGATTAGGAATCCGAATCGATTTGACACTATTTTAACCACCAATTTATTTGGAGATATCATATCAGATGAAGCTGCGCAAATTACAGGAAGCATTGGATTAGCGCCTGCTGCAAATATTGGAAAAGACTTTGGAATGTTTGAACCGGTACATGGTGCTGCCTTTGATATTGCAGGAAAGAATGTGGCTAACCCTACATCATTTATACTTGCACTCAAGATGATGTTTGACTGGTTAGGTGAGAAATACCAAGATAGGAATCTGATGGTTCAATCAATAAAAATAGAGAAAGCAGTTGATGATTTGTTCAGCAAGAACATCAAAACAATTGACATAGGTGGCAAGTTGTCAACAAAGGAATTTAGCGATAAGTTCATTAGTCTATTAAATGACATCGGATATGACTAAGACCAAGAATGTATGAGTTTCCTATGCAGCATAAATCAAGTCTAATAGATTTTTTAATATTCTGGCGGTAGCCCCCCAAATTACATGGTCATCCACATTGAATTTAAACATCTTATTATCGCTACTTGAATGTGCTTCATCGATAGTTATGCGATCACGTAGAATTTCAAGTGGTATTTCAATCACTTGTTCTACTTCTTCATTAGGCTCAAAGGTAAATGATATTTTTCCAAGTATCACAATAAATGGATAGATGAGTATTTTAGTTGTATAAGTATTTGTGGGAGCAAGAGAGCCAATGATTTTTTCCTTTTGAATTGAGAGGCCAATTTCTTCATAGGTCTCCCTTATTGCCGTGTCAATAATAGAACGATCTTGAGTAGAAACCCTGCCTCCTGGAAAGGAAATTTCCCCTGCATGATTCCTTAGATTTGAACTTCGTTCTGTGAATATAATAGTTGGAGTGCATTCATGATTAAAATGAATTATAACAAGCACGCTAGATTGTTCCGTGTTGAACTCACCTTCTACTCTCAAATCAATATTTTTAGAATTTTCTAAGTTGTCGCTTTTCTCCAGGACAAGTTCAATGAATTCTTTTTCAGAAATCAAAACTATGAGCTATGATAATAATATTATCTAAAAAACCTTTTTTTACCGTATCATACTCATTTAACTAAACTAAAAAATGAATCTAATTTATGAGTTAAACCCTCCAAAAATATTAAACAGTCATAGAATAGATACTGCACTTTTGAATCAAGAATTAATTAAATTCCTAAACAGGGCAAAAATTATTTCTAATTTCACAAATTACATCCATATAACCGATTCTGTACTTGGTATCCCAAGATTTTCGAGTATTCATGCAGCGCAGATGATAATGAATAATCTAACCAACACAAACTTGAATATGAGTTGTAGCGTGAGAACACGAGATAGGAACTTGAATTCGATTATACAGTTGGCAACGGATGCTGTAATTTTGAAAATTAGCGGACTTTTATTTATTCAAGGTGACAAACCTGCGT
>WHSX01000026.1 GCA_009379865.1 Candidatus Nitrosocosmicus sp. | reverse complement strand
TGGTCCTGGCTTACCTTCATCCTTTCTACCCTCCACCAGATTGTTGTGAAATCTGGAACTACCTCTTTGAGTTTCTTTATATGGATTGACATCATTCTTAGAAATCCTTCTAATTGACGGTATGGAAGTAGGTACGCATGTACGGTGGCGAGCAGCGATATCCAGGAGTTCGGATATCGATAGTGAGGACCTTCCTTTCCTTCGTTCATTTTCTTTAGCTCTGCTCGCCAGTTCTGTAAAAAACCTGAATCAAACAACATTTCGCCTCGCCTAACAAGACACTCGTTATATTCACTCCAGTTAATCTTTCTCTTTGGCTTTTTCTTCTTGACCCTCTTGGAGTTATCAGACAATACCTATTCTACTAAAAGGAGATATATAGCTTAATTGAGGAGCAGTTATTCGACATAACACTATGTTCTATAAAATGTCTTATGAGCTCAAATATCGACTGGAATGATGTCGTAAAAAAAGAAGCTAGAGGATTGAACGATGAAGATTTTGGTGAAGTTCAAGAAGTTTCAAATGGTTATGTTTTTGTACAAAAAGGTATAATTAACAAGGAAAAATTTTTTATCCCCCAGGATAAGGTTGAAAGTTATGACAGCGATGTTGTCCGATTTGGTATTTCTTATAGTGAAGCTTTAAGCACATATCAAGGAGAATCTCATGCAAATTCCCCATCATCTCATGCAAAGTCTGATCCAGTATCAAATACTTTAGACAGCGAAGAGACGACTATACCGTTAACCGAGGAAAAATTAGACGTAGCCAAAAGAGTTGAAGAAAGTCAAACGACTATTACAAAAGAACCTGTAACAGAAACAAAAACAATGGAAGTCCCAGTAGTTCACGAAGAAGTTTCAATTGAAAGAAGAACACCTACCGGAGACCAATCATATACTGACCAAAAACCAGCTACCTTAAAAGAAGATATTGAAATACCATTAAGGAGAGAAGAAGTGGAAGTCTCAAAAACACCTTATGTAAAAGAGGAAGTGGTGGTAAAGAAAAAGCCAGTAACAGAAACCAGAGAAGTGACAGAAGAAGTTACGTCTGAAAAAGTAAATGTGTCTGACAGTAATGTATAGAGAGTAAAGAAATCTTTAATCTCTTTTACTTAACTTTTGCATTTATTACATGAGGCGATGCCAAAAAGATGTCTAAAAGAAAATGGCTTTTAACTTTAGTAGCCACAAGAGGAGTTCGAATGATGATTAATAGATTAATGAAACAAAGAAGTAAATGAGTGAGTCGATTTACTTTAATATGGTAGTCGCTACTTTATACTCATTATTTACCAAATCATTCATGGATCAGGTGATGATTGAAAATATTAGTATAGTAATTAAATAAAATCATATTCTATAGAAAATATGATATCTGATGATGTTTCTCCAGAGATAGAGCGGTTAATCCACCTTGTCATAAAAAGTATGGTTGAAAAGACAAATAGTAATTTGAAGACCCCCATTGGGTTTAGGCAAGTTTACATGGAAGCTTGTAAGCGGGAACCAAATTATAAATACGATTATTCAGACTTAGAAATGCGTCAACATGTAAGAGATATTTTACTTAGATATGACTATATATTTGTCAATCCCGATGATGTAGAAGAGGTATTCATTACAAAAAAAGCCCTTTTATAATTAATCTAATAAGTTTTGAATAAACTCATACATTCCACTAAGAATGAAAATAAAGAAAGACAAACAATAAATGGCTAAAATTCTTTGATTATTGGTTAGCAATATAAATAATGTAATAGATCTATTATCATGAGTAATGACGATAGTGATATTATTTTTCAATTGTACAAATTAAGTTCTGTCATATTGCCAGAAAAAAACACTAGATCTCTAGACGAAATATATAAACATCTATATCCACAATCAAACTTACAAAAACCAGATCTCCTGAGCGGACTAAAAATGACTCTGAGAAAATTGGAAGAAAAGCAAGCGGTAATCTTTGTAGATGATTTTAATTCTATTAGTCTCGTTGAACCAAAATTATCAGAATTGGTTGATGTTTCTAAATCGGACCAAATTTAAGCAGACAGGATTAACTAGAAATTACTAGTTTTATAGATTCGGGTATTTTATTATAATTTCGTTAATGTCCGGTCTATAATAATGATTCTCAAATACAGAACAATAGGATCAGTCAAAGTACTCTTACTAGAGATCGAATCCTTAGCGCCGCCCTAAGAGGCGGCGATGCAATCTTTGTTTCACATTCATTATAGTTTAGAGCATTCGGATCGTAATTAACGTAATAATGAGGTTACTGATTCAACCTCTCTTTCCAATTCAAACTTCTTGTCATTTAACCTCCCTATCTGTCCATATACTTTCAATGATTCTTCCTCCAACCTTGCAAGTTTTTCAGCTGACTGAACAAACCTTGCTATGGCTGGTTGGGTTAAGATCCCTTCATCGTTCATCCTATCAAAAAGATCTAGAAATATTGAAAGATCACTTCCAAGATAATCATATACTGTTACCAATTTGTCAATATCAGGCAATTTCAGATAACCCTGAAAGAGACTAATAATCTCAAAAGTTTCTAGGTTAAGAGCAATCGCCACATCAACTCGGCTTTTTCCCTCCTTGAACATTTGGAAGGCCTTTGACGTAACA
This sequence comes from Candidatus Nitrosocosmicus sp., assembly GCA_009379865.1. Lineage (GTDB taxonomy): Archaea > Thermoproteota > Nitrososphaeria > Nitrososphaerales > Nitrososphaeraceae > Nitrosocosmicus. The sequence continues at coordinate 16,231 of WHSX01000026.1, read as the reverse complement.
GAAGGAGATTTATTTTGATATTTAGCTTCCTCACCATTGAATTTTCTAATTATAGTCCCGATATCTTTTAATGATACGTGCGTCACCTTAGCAATATTCTGGGTTGTCAAACCTTCCATGGCTAATTTAATTACAAGATCTTCTTTTTCTTCTTTTATTTAAAAGCAATACATCCAAATCATATGGATTAAAAGTTTAAGATTACTTGATTCTCTTGATTCTAAATCAGGTTAATAGTTGTATTAATTGCTTAGTGATTCGAGAAATATCCTCATGATTTCGATCGAACATTTACCACTAGGAACTTAATCACCACTGATGAGAACTGTTACTATTCAAATCGGTCAAATTGTCTACCACATTATTTTTTACCGGAATTGCAGATTTAGAGAAAATAGGACATGAAGTAGGACATTTGTGGGAATCAGTATCTAATTTGGTACCAAACTTAAGTATTATTGGTAATATATCCAAATCCACAGATGTTCTCCTACTTAATGGGGAAAATGATTCTCAGACACCCGTTCAACAAGCATTTTTACTGCAACAACGACTAACTGAATTAAATCATCCAGATCATACCTTAATAACATACCAAAATTTAGGACATTTATTCTCTCCTTCACCAAAATGGTCTACCGGACTGGGACCAATTGACCAATATGTTTTGGTAGATCTTTATGCATGGCTGGAAGCTCATTCAGGGCTTTCGCAATCCTATGTTAATACGATCGAATATTCTACTATAGGAACAAATTCAAGTTCTTCTGGTGATTGATGGACTATTTGTATATAGCATCTTTCGTTCTTAATCCTTTAAAAAATAAGGCCAAGTCTATCCTTATTGTATTGAGAGATGACTGGGATTATCCATAATATAACAGAAAAGGAATTACAAGATTTATCATTTCTGGCGTTGAAAAATCGTTATAATTACAACAACATACTATCACTAGGCCAATCTGTTTGCTGGATTAAGCCCTATATGATTATGTGTCTATCCATTGATCCAGTATGCCAACTTCTATGATAATTACCTCATTAACAATAATAAAATAAGTTTTTGACTAATTCCAATTAGACACAATCTAGTATTTACTTTAAGAAAAATTAGTCATATCAAATTTAAGTCTTGTAATCCTATTAAGAAAGTCAACTTGGCTGGAGGGAATTATTAGAGCTTTGTCGGATCGATTTAATACAAATAGTAATCTTGATGCTCACACTTATGATACATCATTAAAAGCATTTGATTGGATAAAAGCAGCAAAAATAATCAAAGAAAACAACATTCAAAATGCAAGCATAGGATTAGGTATTACATTAGAAAAAACTATCGCCATTTTACAAAATGGAAAACCAATAAAGATTACTGGCGTTATGTTTTTGCCTAGTGATTCCAATCCGGTCCTAATAAACGATGATAGCGGAGAAATAATGAATTGTTTTTTTAGCATTTACGATAGAAATATGGAACACAACAGTCTTGAGACGCCAAGGTCAACAGAAGCAACCATGTTATCAGAATGGCCAAAAATAGCTCTTGATATTATTAGAGAGACATTTTATTATAAGAACATTCGTGAAAACAAATTTGCACCGGTTTATTTAATAAGTCCACTTTTTTACTTCTGGAAGCTATTAGAGTGTGGATGTTTTTGAATAGTGCACAATAATTATAGACACTTCAATAAATGTATCGACCATTTCTATGTACCTAATGGGTTCGAAACCTCACTAAGCTGTTTGATTATATTATTATTCTAAAATTGCAATGCTATTGGTCGATGCATTAGAACCCTATTACCACAAGGAACTTAATCAACACCGGCCCACAACGATATAGGTTCTTTTAAGTTGGTTCTACGAAACTAAGCCCATTTGACACATTATAATTGATTAATCATCAAAAAAATATTAGATGTAAATCCATCGTCATTAACCAGTAAGACCTGAATAATCTCCAAACCTTCTCTAACTATGCATCCGTACCTGCATAACATGATTATAACATATCATAAATAATAGAAATCTGAAATGGTTAACCCAGATTCATATTCGTCGCACTCAAATTTAGGCTCTAATGTGGAGCAATACCACGTGAGTTCCGGATGGTCCGAAATAGACGAATGGGGTCCCGAAAAAGTATTGCAGGTATATGATCCTGACACAGGTATGAAAGGTGTTTTGGTTATCGACAATACCTCTACTGGTCCTGGCAAAGGAGGAATAAGGTTTGCGGAAAGTGTTACCCCTACAGAGGTCTTTAAGCTAGCAAGAACAATGACCTGGAAATGCGCATCGGCGGGACTACCATTTGGTGGTGCTAAAGGAGGAATTATAGCAAACCCAAGTAAAGTAAACCAAGTAGAATGGATTAAATCCTTCGCTAAAATGATAAGACCATATTGTCCCTCACAATATATTGCAGCTACTGACGTTGGTACAACCGAATTGGATATGGCAGTATTTGCACATGAGATCGGAGATATGCGAGCATGCACAGGTAAGCCGCAGGAACTTGGAGGAATTCCTCACGAACTAGGAACAACTGGATACGGTGTGAGTGTTGCACTAAGAACTACAATTGATTTTTTAAAAGACATCAAACGTAAAGGATTAAAGGCTTCCAAGCCCTTGATTGATCTCACAAACAGTTTAGATACAAAAAGCAATAATATCAAAGTAGTTATTCAGGGATTTGGTAATGTAGGATCATTTGCTGCAAAATTTCTAAACGATTTAAATATAAAAGTTGTAGGCGTTAGTGATGTCTCGGGATTTGTATTTGATGATAATGGTTTGGATATTCCGCAATTAATGAGTGATATGAAAGACAAGTCTAAATTAAGCGATCTGCCAGAGAATCAACAGCAGCAACACCTTTATAATATTTTAGATAAAGATGAAATTTTTAACGTAAATACAGATATTTTTATTCCAGCAGCGCTGACCGGTGTTATCAACGATAAGACTGCACCCAAGTTATTAGAACACAATGTGAAAATCATTGTAGAGGGGGCAAATATTCCTACTACAGCATCAGCTGATCAATATTTAGTGAATAATAATATTTTAATCATTCCAGATTTTCTTGCAAATTCTGGCGGTGTAATCGGATCGTTTGTTGAGTATCAAGGTCGAACAGAAAAAGAAGCCTTTGATCTAATTGAATATAAAATTACAAATAATGTTAAAAGGGCACTTTACAACTCACTACAATTAATAGACCAGGAGGGTGATACTTCACAACTTGATGTTAGAAGGACTGCGATGGAAACAGCAAAACAAATAGTGTATAGGGCAATGTTATTAAGAAAGGGTGCAATTAGTGTCGCAAGAGAAGCCTATGCAAGAAAGGAACGAGTTATTTATTAGGTAGATTAAAGTGTTGTTACATATACAAATCGATTAGAAAAGTTATGGTTCAAATCAATTCATTCGTACATCTACTTTAGTCGAACCTTAACATGCAATGCGTGTTATAATCAATATAACCATGAAATGTTATTTCATCTGTCTCCTATGATGATCTAATCCCTCTAGTAATGGAAACTTATGTAATAATTACAGTTTCCATAAACTCTGAATCCACAGCCTATTGGTCTGTTCGATCATTTTAATTACCTAAATTAGTTATTAGTTGATAGATATGATGGTATCCTACTACCACTAGGAACTTAATCTCTTTGGATGAGAACTATTACCATTGAAACAGGTTATTTAGATTCAAAGTTTGATAGAGAAAAAGTTCGTAAAACTACATTCTATTATTACAAACATCTGCGGTTAGTGACTCTGATGACTCTGACCTTGATCTATTCAAATACCCTGTACAAGAGCAGACGATAAATATTGATATTATCTTTTTCAAAATAGCCATCATATGCAAAAAGCCATCTAATAGTATGATAGCAATAACAATTCTTTAATATTTCGTTTGAAAATCACCTTTCATGGTAGAGAAATCTGGGTTTGATAATGCCAAAGCTGAAGCATTTGCTGGAAAACTGTTAGAAATCATCAATGGGGGTAGCCTTTCACTTATGATTAGCATAGGTCACAAGACCGGTCTATTTGATACTTTGTCTGAATTACAGACCCCAAGCACATCAGAGGAAATAGCAAGGAAAGCACATCTTAATGAACGATATACAAGAGAGTGGTTGGGAGCAATGGTTGTTGGAGGTATGGTTCATTATTATCCTGATGAAAAAAGATTTTTTTTGCCTTCTGAACATGCCGCATTCACAACGAGAGCTGCAGGAATTGACAATATTGCTCTCTTTTCTCAATATATTTCTCTAATGGGGTTAGTTGAAGACAAGATTGTAGATTGTTTTAGAAATGGAGGTGGCGTACCCTATTCAGAGTACCCGGGCTTTCAGTCACTTCAAGCAGAAGAAACCTCTAGAGTATTTGATTCAAGATTGATAGACCAGATAATACCTTTAGCAGGAAAGGATGCAATTAAAAATCTCCAAAACGGAGCAGTTGTCCTGGATATAGGCTGTGGACGTGGTCATGCTCTAAATCTTATGGCAAAAGCGTTTCCAAATAGTAAGTTTGTTGGTTATGATCTATCAGAGGAGGGGATAGAGGCTGGAATAAAAGAGTCTAGAGAAATGAATCTTAACAATGTTCAATTGGAGGTTAGAGATATCTATAGCTTAGCTGATGCTAACAAATTTGATCTTATTACCGCATTTGATACTATACACGATCAAGCTCATCCTACGACTATATTATCAAAAATCTATAACGCCTTAAAACTGAATGGAACTTTCCTAATGCAAGACATTGCTGCTTCAAGTAATACAGAAGAAAACATACAAAACCCCTTGGCTCCTACTCTTTATACATTCTCAACAATGCACTGTATGACTGTTTCATTGGCGCAAGATGGAGAGGGTTTAGGAACAGTTTGGGGACGACAGATGGCGGAACAAAAACTAAAAGAAGCTGGTTTTTCAGGATCAATTGACATCCAACAAATTGATGGAGATATTCTAAATTACTACTATCTAGTCAAAAAGATATAATCCCATAAAGTTTGTATTTTAGAATTGATCGTACATTAAAAAATGCATTTACAACTTTGGAAATTATTCATATATTCAAGTTCAAAAACTGTGATATCGATAAATTACACTAGAACCCTACTACCACAGGGAACTTAATCCCCACGGATGAGCACTGTTACTATGAATAAATACTAATTGGAAAAGAGATAGATTGTAATTATTTGCGGATAAACCTTCTATTTACTATTAGATGTTTGACCGCCTTTTGTCAAGACAACTAAGCAAAAAATGAAATGAATAGTATTTCATTTATCAATCGATTGAATGCGATTCATTAGTTTTTATCAACAAGAGACGTTCAGTACCCGACTCTGCCCCCCAAATTTCACTCTCAACCCCAAGAATCTGTCTTATATTGGCTCCTGGGCTAGGAATATCAAATTTTTTAAAGGATTCATTCAATGGATCAAATCTATAGATAGAATTGGAACCAAAATCACTTATCCATACCTTATCATCGGTATCTACATATACCGCATATGGTTTAGGAATACTTCCAGGCAATTTCCATTCCTTCCATAGGTCCATTTGAGGATTGTACATTCCCAGCTTACCTACATTCCACTCTGATACCCAAATCTTACCATCAGAATCAGACCATACTCTTCTCGCACCTTGATCTGGTGTAGGAAGTTCTAAAACAGTTACTTCTCCTGTCGTTGTGTCTATACGTCCTACATAGCTGCCCGCTAGTGATGCATAGTATACTGATCCATTTGGTGTAGTGGTGATACCATAAGGACCTGCGCCTTTGGGGGCCTCAAATATTTCTATATTTCCTGTGGATGGAAACAATCTTCCATAAATTCCACTTTGTCCTGTAAACCATAAAGTTCCGTTATTATCAAATGTGGCAGTATTAAGATTTGCATATCCAACACCTTGTGGTAAAGGATAAACAGTAACATTTTCTGTATAAGGATCTACTCGAACTATTGCATTTAATCCGCCGTCAGTAATCCATGGTGCTCCATCAGGACCTACTATAACACCATGAGGAGCCGAACCATTACCTAAGAAAATATGCGAAGTTGCTCCCGTTGTAGCATTTAATTTTCCAAGTTCACCGGTAGCCTGAGCAGTATACCATATAACATCCGTTAACATATTCTTGGAAACGTTATTGGTAGCATAAAGCATAGACGTTGCAGGAGCTACATCATGTGGTCTTGAACCTTCAGGAACAGGATATTCTCTTAATGTTATATTTTGATTGTCTGAATTTGTAGAGAGATTATTTGATTGAAGAAACAGTATCCTCTGACTATCTTCTCTCGGTGGTAAGGATATTGAATGATATCCATACTCCCTGTAGTTTGAGAATGACGATTGATTGCTTTTAATCTGTGCATCTCTATTGTAATAAAAACTATCGTCAATCTGCTTTTCTTCGTGGTATCCAAGACTCATTTGTAATGATGTATTCAATAAACTAACACTGAATATAACCACAAATAGCGTGATAATTATTGTAAGATAATTAGTCATAGCTTTTTTCACAATTATTGAGTATACAAAAAATTATTTAAATTGTATTTCTGAACTGCATATGACTTATCTCAAGACCGAACCTATAGACATAATGCAAACACAAGAGTCTTCTTAACATAGTTGCAAATAATGACAGTTTCTCATTGATATAAAAGAACCTACTACCACTAGGAACTTAATCCCCACTGGGCAGCTCATTGGTCATAACTGAACTTGGAGATATTATATCTCCACCGATTAATTCATTAAAATAACATAAAAAATACCCGATGCATGGTTGATACAGATACAATGTGGAGGTCATCTTGGAGTTATACAACAATACCCGGAGACTGTGGATATTGTAATAGAGACTTTTCTTTCCATTAAGTAACTATTCTGACTGTAAGTTTCATTTACTGTCGATAGTGCTGTTCAACGACTTTATTCTCTTATTTGACTGGCGGTTTGTTTGTTAGTGCATAATAAATATTCTCAAATATGGATTAAATGGGTAAAGTCACATTTTTGCTTAAGTTAAAGTATTAATAAAATGTCAGCAGAATGGTAATATATGAAATGCGTTTACCCTTTGAATTTGAATTTGACTAGGTATTGGTTTTTTCATAAAATGTTGCGAAATGACCTGACCTCTAGAATAAAATATTTCTTTATCTTCTGCATGACAGCTCTAGTTTTAGTACCATTAGTTATACCAGATAGCTCCTTTGCTTTGGAAGTTATTTCGGGAAATCAGATTTCAATACAGGAACCTATTCAAGATGAAGTGGTAATCTTTGGAGAAACCGTATATATTGACGCCCCAGTCAGAGGAGCGATAGTATTTGCTAATATTATTCATGTCAATTCACCGATAGAGGGTGACCTTCTTACGGCTGGTAGACAAGTAACGGTAAATGCAGATGTTTCAGGAAAAATTGTAGCTGCCGGAAATATAATTGATTTAGGAGGAAAATCAACAAATGCGATACTAGCAGCTAACAGCATACATTTCAATCCAACTTCTATGGTAATTAAGGATGCATATGTTGCAGGCGGAACTATCAACAATGAGGGCAATATATCGGGACAAATGGTAGCTATGACTGACGATTTCAAAAACAATGGCACTATCGGAGACCTGGATATAAGAAGCCAAGACTCTATGATGCCGGATATGGAGGGATGGTTAAGTCTTTTTGGTATTTTGTTTGTTATAGGATTTGGTATATTAGGTATCATACTTGTCAAGTTACTACCGAATCAGTTTGATTCAGTTCGATTGGTTATGAAAAAATCCATAATAAAAAACACGGTAGTGGGATTTCTATTGATCATCTTGTTCGCGGTTGTAATAGTGCTATCGGCAATAACTGTGGTAGGGATGCCAGTATCGGCTTTTGGCTTATTGATTCTTCTTATTGGATTAATCCTCTCATCTTTAATGGTATCATTTGTTATCGGAAAAAAAATCCTCGAGATATTGGGACGAAAGTCTTCTGGAGGAGATATCAACAATATTTCTTCTTTTTTGATCGGATTTGCCATACTCAATCTTTTGTACATAGTTCCTATTCCATATTTTGGTCAAATAGCCCAGGTGATCGTGACTAGTATGGGATTTGGAGCGATTTGCTACACCGTTCGCAAAAGTCGGTCTCCCGTTTCTAATGATAAGACAACCATATGATTGTTGTAATGCCGACCTTTAGGGTCGTTCTTATGGAATAGATTGACTCTTTCTTCCAGTAAGTACGTAGTAGATATCCATGCGAGATAAACTAGACTTGCAATAATTGACAAGCAAAACCCTTGTGTTTAAATCAAGAATTATTGGAGCCTAAAGGATGGATTCATAAAGCCCTTCCATATTTGTTCTTATAATTATATAAACGATGTTTTCTAAATCATTTTATGTGCTTTGATTATGAAATACTACTAGAAGAAGAACAGGTAGAAACGATATAAAAAGAAAAGAAAATAATCCAACAAAACTCAGAATTTAAAAAGGCGGAAGAAAAACCAATAGCTACTTAAATTTTTAAAATTTTTTTTATTTTGATCTATATACTGTGATATTACGTAGTATTATGCCATAGAACCCCACTACCACATAGGAACTTAAACCCTCCGGATGAGAATTGTTACTAATAAATCGTACTTTGATATTGTAACATGAAAGAAGAAATCAGTTATTATATTAATAGAGTTTTCTATTTTATTTTCCTTGCTGCGATAGCCTTATAAAGTGAAGATATAGACATCATCAAACCTGTAGAATATTTTTCATTTTCCACATACTATATATACATTTTGACACTATTAAGTGTTACATGAAGATATTTAGATATTACAGAGATTGCATCAGAATATCTACTAAATTATTCCTTTAAATTAATCACTAGTTTGGCGTTTAAAGTGCTCATAATACTGACATGACGAATCATTCTTGTATTAAAACCCCACTACCCATAGGAACTTAATCCCCACGCGCCCAGACTATTTCAAATGTTTTATTAATTACTTGATTTCAAACTTCTATTGTGTGGTCACTGACAATACATTAGTAATCACAGAACTCATACAAGGAGTTCACAAAATTGCATTTGAACTCCTATCACTCATCACTCCGGTCAAGTGATGATATTCAGATATCATCTTCTGGCAACTATAATTATTGCAGTAATTATAACATATGATATCTGAAATATTTCTATTGCAACTGCCAATTCAGTTACCCCAGGTGGTGTCGACTGTGGATTCCTAACCGATTCAATGACTACGTAACCAGTTAAACCCACTAACACAACCGTACCCGCAAATCCGATAATATTCCAAATCCTACCCCATTTTTTTACCATCGGTAAAACCCAAAAGAGCTGTAACAGACCAGAAATCAAAAAGAACGTAGCGTATTGGATACCCGCAATAATCGAGCTTGGAACTAACATGAGGTGTAAAATTCCAGCTATACCGGTACATGCTGCAGCCCCCAGATATAGGAGTGTTCTATTAGTATTTGCCATTTCTGATCCCAATCCACCTAACTATGATTAATGCTGTGAATTGTCAGAGCTCCATTATATATTCCATTTGTTGTAGGCTAATTCAGTTTATAGGCTGACACAATATGAACTACATACGTATGCGATCGTCACAGTACATAAATAAGCGGAAGAGGAAATGTATATGATTTGAAAATAATACCTTTCTTTTACATTATCTCAACATTAATGGTGGTAGTGTTATTAAAACCACTTATATTTATTTAATGGTATTGAAATACTTTTGATGATGACGAAAACACTGACCAAATCAAACTGGATAAATACTGAACTTGCAACAGGTGATCTCAAAGATGAAATTACCAAGTTAAAGAGTCAAGAAGGTGGTGGTGATATCATAGTTTATGGCGGTGCCTCATTTGATTCTTCCTTGATTAAAGAAAACTTAATCGACGAATTGTATTTGTTTATTAATCCTATAGCAATTGGGAATGGAAAGACCATATTTAAGGACCTAAAAGAGATTCATAAATTCACCCTTATTGAATCAATAATGTTTGACTCTGGAATAGTTTTGCTCCACTATGAGGTAAAGAGAAATTGAAACCAATATACCTGAGTAAATAAAAGGAAAATCAGTTGGTTATTTCTTGTATTTTAATTCTTTTTTTGACATATACCATTAACTGTCATAGATTTTATTTAACCTTGAACCGTGTCCCCACGCGCCCAGACTTACTTTGGATGTATGATCTGTTCTATGTTGCACAGAATAATTGTAAACCATAATTACAACTGTCCATTAAACCGAAGAGCCTAGATAATAAAAAAATACAAAAGGCGAATAATGTCTCTTTATTGTATTAAAAGAACCGTCAAACCATAATCCAGTTAAAGAATAGTCTGCAGAAAAAGAGATATTTAATTTATTTATTCTCTATGATTATCTATCAGTGAAAAGGTATTTCCATATGTAAAGGCCTTGGTTGCTTCTCCTGATATAAAATCATGAGGAAATCCAAGCTGAATCTTGCTTTTATCGTCTAATCTTTTTATCTGATCCGCATTTAATTCAAAGTCAAGACAACCTAAATTATCCTTTATTTGACCTTCGGTTCTGGCACCTAAAATGGGTATTATGACGCCTTTTCCATGTTTATTTTGTTGCCTTATCCAATTCAAAGCGACCTGTGAGGGAGTTTTGTTGATTTCTGTTGCAATTGCTTGCACTTCTTTTGCTATGGAATTGTTTCTTTCGTTTATAAACATAGTATTCATTGGAGTTTCAGAATCAAATCTCTTTTTTATATCTCCATTATTTTGTTTTTTATCATTATTGTTATATTTTCCTGTGAGAACTCCACCGCCCAATGGGGACCAGGCTGTTATACCAATATCTAAAGCATTTGCCATCGGCAATAGCTCTCTTTCAGGAGTCCTTTCAATAAGACTATACATTATCTGAATTCCTATGAAAGGCGACCAACCACGTAAATTTGCAATACTGTTAGCTTGCGATACAACCCAAGCAGGGGCATCGGATATCCCAACATAAAGAATTTTCTCGTTTCTTATCAAATCATCTAATCCTCTCATGACTTCTTCAATTGGAGTCATAGGATCCCACACGTGAACCCAAAGAAGGTCTATGTATGATGTATTTAACCGTTTTAGACTTGCATTAACAGATTGAATTAGATTCTTTCGATGATTTCCACCTGCATTCGGATCATCAGGATTAGTATTAATAGTGTATTTTGTGGCTAGAACAAATTTCTCTCGGTTATAATCGATAAATTCACCAACATATTTCTCACTAGTGCCATCTTGGTATGCATTTGCAGTATCGATAAAGTTTCCTCCTTTTTCAACATAGTAATCAAATATTTTTTTAGATTCATCTTTAGATGCACCTGATAACATTGAACCCCAGTTCTGTCCAAATGTCATACTACCTAAACATAACTCAGAGACACGTAATCCGCTTTTTCCAAGAAGTTTATATCTCATTTACTCGAAAATCTCCACAATGTTTTTCCAATATGGATTAATATTCAGATACTTCAATAATCTATCTACTAAAGCATAGTTTTTAAATGCCATTATAACAAAATTTATAATTTGAACGGGTTACGAGAATAGTTTTATAATGCAAATAATGCGTTTAATTAGTTTAATACATTTGTTTATTAGCTCTGCTCACCAAATGATTTCTAATTGTTATAATGATCTACGAAAAGCTGTAGTCAATTCTGAACATGTTTTAATTTACATTTATTCTTTTGACACGGAAGGTAATCATCAAAACTTTCTTTAGTTCTGTCTTTGATATATTATATAGTTTTTCTATGATACTTTTTCATAAGAATAATAAATAACTTCGGGCGGATTTTCAAGGTTGTTAGGATAATAGATTATTACAAAAAATCCATTAAAAAAAATCTAACCCATATTTGTTAGTGTTGCTATGGAGACTTTATATTTTTCTTAACTAATCTAGTAGCCCTTGCTATATCGTAGACATCTTGGTATTCTGTTCCGTCTTCTAAATTGTTTTGTACTTTTTCAATAACATCATTAATTCGATTTCCCATTGCGGGTGATCGGGCATTCAAATAATCTTTTATATCCTCTTTTGTTGCAGGAAATTGTAGTCCTTCAAGTAAATTGGCCATCTTGGCAAGGGTTTCTCTATCAGTAGCTTCATTTATGGCGGGAGTATTAGTTTGATCACCTACTCGAGAGTATTTAGAATCTTCTCCTGTATTATCGGGGTCGGTATAATTTTTATCTGGAAAGGAGTGTAACATGATACATATATTATCTGACAAAGTAGTTAAGGATAGATAGTAAATTAATTTGAATTACAAATCGATTTGAGTTTAACATTATTATTCATCATTCGCATGAATCTTGATTTTGTGTACTGTAAAGTTTAATGACTTATCGTAGTTTACTTCGTCTACTATACTCTTTACAAATTTATGATTTATGATTTATGATATCAATATGTCAAATAAACAGTATTTCTTGATGATCGTTTAGAATATTTTCAATGGTATTTCTGTGTAAGTTGAAATGGTTTGACTAAATCAAATGTTCATCTATTTTGTTCTCATATTCTAAGAAAGAATACCGGATTTGACGAATGTAATTAAGTTTCTATTTTGGTAATGACAGCTTCCACTATTTAGACTGTATAGTGTTTTTAGGTTATACCACTATGAGTAACCCCGATCCACCCGTTCAACAATAAATTCTTTGAAATGTTTAATTAATTCTCATGATATGGTAATTGAGTCCTTTTTTTAGTGGTGCAAATGCAGCGGAAACCACCGGGCCCGCGGTAATTTTACTATTAAATAGTAATCAAAAAACATTGATGAAATTATTACATAGGTTCTCAATAAAATACTGTATGTCATCAGTGGGCTCGGTAGCGATATAACGTCAGCCCATCTCCATGATAATATTTTATTATTTAATATAAATTTTAGTTAATTTATTATAAAATTATAAGAACATACCTATAATTACTATAAAGAATAGCCATAAGATACCACTTTTTATATCTACTTAAATAATAGATCAGCACCATAAATACATGTCTTCGTTAAATCTTCAAAATCCGTCTCCTAAATTATTCATTATATACTGTACTCTAGCAGGGTTTATTGCCTCTTGGGGAATTTCTGGTTTGCTGGTTAGTATAGATTTAATTTCGCAAACTCCTCCAGGTTCTTTCTTTGGAGTAATTGGGATATCCCTAGGATACTATGATCCTGTTACCGCACCACTTATTGGATTCGGATTACATGTCTTAACCGGGACTATAGCTGGCAACATATTCGGACAAGTTTCGTTATTTTGGAAACGCATATCACCATATAATTCCAAGCATGGATTAAAGACGGGTATGATTGTTGGAGTAATCTTGTGGGCAGTATTATTTGTCCCAGTTGCTTTGTTAGTTATCCAACCTACGTTAGACTCATTTAACAGTGGGATAACCCCAAATCAATACGTATACTCGATTGTTTCTAACTTTAGTAGCTTATCTGGTATAATAATAGCTGGATCTTTAGTATTTCATTTGATCTATGGATCTATATTGGGATATATGTCAGGAAGGATGACGGAAATAAGAGCATTTTCATATCCTAAAACGGATTGACAATACAAATCCAAAAAATATCAATCAAAATACTATTCGATTTCGTTAGTAAGGGACATGCAAGAGCCATGTCATAATACTCAGGATAAGCGACCCATGAGTGTTAATTCATTAAGTTAAATGGTATCGAATTTTTATTATTGGATATATCAATAAGATTACCTAACCATCCAAAAGGACCGATATCGTGTCGAAGCCCACCGGGCCTGATCCATTGATGTGCTTCCGATGAGGAATGAACTAAATTTTGATGAATAGCAACTTCACAAAGTTTTTAATAAATGCTATTCTCCTATTCAGTAGAATCCTATTTGGAATACCGATATCAGCACGCATCCCCACGGATGAGAATTGTTACCACTAATCAATTACTGCCGATCAAATATGTCTGCCGGTATACAACAACTTTATCATGCTTCCACAATTTGTCCATTTTTTCTATAGAACGATTTTCAAAAGTTTGATAGAATACATCGTTGATATTATTTATTTCATTTATATCTCATCTTTGTGTCGTTCTCTGATATATGGCATAAAGTATAATTATTTACGAAAGTAGTTTTGAATCTACTGAGGGTAATAACTTCAGTATGTTTTAAATTGATTATTTTATAATGCGGATATCAAGTTATTAAGAGCCAACTATAACAACTGAAGTTCCATTAGTTAAGGTGTCAAATGCAGGGGAAAACTTTTTTCCAATTTCATATAGTTCATTTATTTGCTCCTTTGATGCAGTATTGCTATTGATTTTTAGATTTACTCTAAATTGTTGAGTCCCAGGTCTAACATCTGAATCTATGCCTGTAAACCCACGCAAATTAACATCGCCTTCTACATCAATGTTAATGCTATCGATTTGGATATCCCTTGATGTAGCATGAATTACAATAGTTTGTGTTAGACATGCTGCTAGGCTACCCCTGCAGACCTCACAAACAGTAGGACCTCTTCCTTCACCTGAAAATTGAATTGGAAAATCGTAATCCATTTTATATTCAGTATTCCTTTCCATGGTTTTACCACCAAGACTGAAATTTTTGGAACTGGATGTTACACCAAAACCACCGTTCCATTCCTATTTCACATAAAACGTAGCTGTTGTCATTTCAGAAGGATTTTTCTGAAGAGACTCATACACAGTTTTCAGCATTTGTGTATTTACTCTATTAATTGTAGTATTATTTTTGCTATCGTTCATTTAGTTACTACAAGAAGACACAAGATAATATTCTTTGTTGATTAAATAGGAGAAATAGCATGGGAATAATATATTACTTTTGTAAATAAATGCACTAGCCATACCTTATACTTTTCTGAGTGGTGAATTATCGGTTATCTTTGGAACTTTTGTTAATCTATGCTTTATTCTTTTTAACTAATAGTTACAAACTATGTCTTTTTTAAAAATTTCAATCTGTTCTTCAAAATCACTTATAGGCCAAAAATGTATTCGTTTTACTCCAGCTTCATAAAAAGCATTTATCTTTTGTGTGCATTCTTCGACAGAACCAAAAAGAAGTAAATTTTCTAACTGTTGTGCCGGTCTTCCTAATGCTGGAGATAGAATATCTTTTACCATTTTTTTAACTTTGTACTTGTCATTATCAATATATCCAAACATCGACATAATAGAATTTTCAAACGATTCAGTGTCTTTACCCAATCTTTTTCTATATGATAAAAGTATATTCCATTTCTCTTTGAACATATCTGGTGTAATATTATAAGCAGATGCCATCCAACCATCACCATATTTTGCAACTCTTTTTAGACCTGCTTCAGATGATCCCCATGTTCCTATGTAAATAGGAGGATGAGGTTTTTGATATGGTTTAGGTGCAAAAGATACTTTCTCTAATTGATAATATTTGCCATTATAATCTACTATATCTGATACTAATTTTTTATGCTTTGAATCATAACCATCATTATCTTGTTGTGTTTGTGTATAATCCCAAAGTTTATACAAAATCTCTAATGCCTCTTTAAATCTACTCCATCTCTGTTCAAAAGGAATTCCACATGCGTCATAATCTCCTTTATGTGAACCAGGTCCAACTCCTGCTGCAAATAATCGTCCTGATGAAAGAATGTCTATAGCTGATAAAGCATTGGCACAAACTACAGGAGTTCTTACGACTATATTCAGTATTGAAGTGCCGAGTTTTATCTTGTTGGTTACTGCAGCAACTGCAGACAATACACTTAATGAATCTAACCAGCTAGTTCTAAAAACAATATGATCATTTACACTTACTGAATCATATCCAAGAAATTCGGCTTTTTTTACAATAGACAGTATTTGTTCTCGTGTATTAGACGATCCGTTTTTTCCTTTTTTGTCCTGATTAGTGTTATCAAACCCCATAACCGGCAAGTGAACTCCAAATAGAATCTTTCCCATTTGACAAGATAAAAATAAACTCATGCTATAAAAAGTAGGGGGAACATATCATCATACATCAGCTTCTTTTCTTTTTTTAGCATTTGAAGTC